>NZ_JBFRKT010000059.1:0-37006 GCF_041469545.1 Vibrio sp. 10N.286.49.C3 | reverse complement strand
AATGAATTGACTGTGCCAAAATTAAGTAAACTTAATTTTGTATTGGTCACTCAGTTCATTGAAATCAAGTTTGTTACCGAAGTAACTGCCATTCCTAAGAATGACGTTTTGATATTCATCAACGAGTGCCCACACAGATTGATAGGTTTAAATTGTTAAAGAGCTTCACTTATTGAGCGTTCCTTTTAAGTAAGGAGCCTCTCAAAGTGGACGGCCATTCTAGCGAATTAACATTCAGTGTCAAACACTTTTTGAAAATTAATTTTTGTCGCTTTCCGTCTGACTGATTCTTGCTGAAGCCTTGTGGCGCCTGCCGTCTCAGTGGTGTCGCATTATAGGGAACCCTCTCAGCTTAGCAACTACTTTTTCATGAAAAATGAATAAACAAAGCTTAAGTGCTTAATAGTTCACCTAAACGGAAAAAAGAGAGCATTTCTGCTCTCTTTTTGCTCTAAATCTGAAAGAAATCTTAGATAAACGCGTAAGCATCTGCGTACATATGGTCACGCTTTGCTTCTTTATTCTGAGTAAACAAGTCTCTTGCAGCACCTGCCATTTCGAAACGGCCCGCAATGTAGATATCAAAATCAGCTAATGATTCGAAACTTTGCGTGATTGCTTCAAGTACGTTACCCGTTTGACCGTGCCAAACTTCAGGTGCTTCTTCTACTACTGGTACAAAATGCACATTGCTGTGTTTTGCTGCAATGTCGACAAGCTCTTCTTTCGCGTACAGCTGGCACTCATCTTTTGCGCCCCAGTATAGATGAATCTCTTTTTTACTGTTCTGCGCGATGCAGTGATCGAGAATAGAGCGCACGTAGCTGAAGCCAGTACCACCAGCAATTAGTAACAGAGGACGATCGCTTTCTTCTTTAACCCACGCATCACCGTGCGGAGCATCAATAGCTATGTCGCCATCTTCCGCTTGCGCTTTCTTCATTGCCTCAACAACTTCTGAAGCGTAAGCATTGTGCTCAGCTGCACCAATGTGTAACTCAAGCTCGCCTTCATGACGACAAGGGCTGCTTGCAATCGAAAATGGACGCTTGTCTTTTTCACCCATTTCAACCATCAAGTATTGGCCCGCTTTAAAAGCTACCGGTGTTTCTGGGTGAAGTAGGATTTGGTAAGTGTTACAAGCCAAAGGCTCGATAGATTTCACTTTACATTTAATAGTCATGTTCTTCCTCTCACTAACCCTTAATCGGCAAAGGTTAGAACTAAATTACTTTCTGCAAATGCTTGGCAAGCAAAAATCCAACCTTGTAACTGCTCTTTCTCTGTGAGCATGGGTTCAAGGTGGTAACTCACTTTGCCTTCTAATTTTTTGCACATACACATAGCGCATGCACCAACTTGGCAGCGGTTTGGAAAATTGATATTGCTGTTGAGCGCAGCATCCAAAACCGTTTGCCCTTTTTCTACGGTAAAACTGATATTTTCTGGGTATAAGATTACTTGGAAGCTCATGAGATTCCTAGTTGTTCCCAAATGCTATCAATCTTTTTAACGACGTCTGGGTTCTTAGTGATTGGAACACCCCACTCACGCAGGCATTCACCTTCAAACTTGTTCGTCGCATCTAGACCCATTTTTGAGTGTCCAGTTTGGTTTTTCAGGAAGAACGTATCTCTTGCCGGATCCATTCTTGTGGTCACCGCCCAGATAATGTCATTCCAGTCACTGACGTTAACGTCACTATCACATACGATGACAAACTTGTTCTCATCAAACTGAGACCAAACCGCTTCAATGATTTTCTTACCGTTACCTGCAGCTTGCTTATCGATAGACACAACGACCATGCACGCATTGTCATTCTGCAAATGAATATCAATAATTTCAGGGAAGGTTTCGGCTAGCTCAGCTAGGCAACCTTCAATATGCTGACTGTCTATAGGTAAAGGTTTAGCATTAGGCGATAGTGCCAGCTCCGCATCCCACTTCTTAGTAATGTCTAAACCCATTTTTGAGCCTAAACCTACCACTGGCGATGCGAAGTCTAGTGAATCGATAGGTGTGTTCTCTATCATCAGGCTATCACGAGACGGATCCATATGTTCACACATAGCAGCGGTCACTTGAGACCAATCACGTGCGTTAACATCCTCATCGCATACCAAAACAAATTTGGTGTACATGAATTGGCGTAGGAAAGACCATACACCCATCATCACTCGCTTAGCGTGACCTGGGTATTGCTTCTTCATGGTCACTACTGCCATTCGGTAAGAACAACCTTCAGGTGGCAAGTAGAAGTCTTCTATCTCTGGGAATTGCTTTTGAAGAATAGGAACAAACACTTCATTTAACGCAACACCTAATACTGCAGGCTCATCAGGTGGACGGCCAGTATAGGTACTGTGATAGATCGGATTCTCGCGCATGGTTACATGAGTAATAGTAAACACATGATGCTTTTCTTTCTCGTTGTAGTAACCAGTATGGTCTCCGTATGGTCCTTCGTCTGCGAACTCATTCGGGTCGATATAACCTTCCATTACGATTTCAGCACTCGCTGGCACTTCTAGGTCGTTACTGATTGATTTAACGACCTCAGTTTTACTGCCACGTAACAAGCCGGCAAACGCGTATTCCGATAAGGTATCTGGAACTGGCGTAACGGCACCAAGAATGGTGGCAGGATCGGCACCAAACGCTACCGATACAGGGAATGGCTTGCCTGGGTTGGTTTCCATCCAATCACGTAGATCAAGCGCTCCACCACGGTGGGCCAACCAACGCATGATGATTTTATTCTTGCCGATCTTCTGTTGACGATAGATACCTAAGTTTTGGCGTTTCTTGTTTGGACCACGAGTAACCGTTAAACCCCACGTTAGCAACGGCGCGACATCGTCCGCCCAACAGCTCATCACCGGAATTTTATCTAGGTCGACGTCATCACCCTGCCATACGATTTGTTGACAGGCCGCCTTACGAAGACGCTTAGCTGGCATATTTAAGACCTGCTTAAACACAGGCAGCTTATCGATAGCGTCTTTAAAGCCTTTTGGTGGCTCGGGTTCTTTTAAGTAAGCAAGCAACTTACCTACTTCGCGTAACTCTTTGACCTCTTGACGCCCCATACCAATGGCTACCCGATCAGGTGTACCGAATAGATTGGTCAAAACAGGCATGTCATAGCCTACGGGATTTTCAAATAAAAGAGCCGGGCCACCAGCACGTAGAGTACGGTCGCTAATCTCGGTCATTTCATAGTCTGGGTCGACAGGGTGAGAAATGCGTTTCAACTGACCAATGCTTTCAAGATGGTCGACAAAATCACGTAAATCTTTAAAACTCATAGGGCTTCTACATGCTGATTATTCTGCGCTCAGTATATCAAAAAGGGTGACGCTGAGATCCCCCTTTTTAGTGTGGTTATTGAGAGGCAAAATCCACTTTACGGTAATGCTTGCTCGATCAAAGAGCTCTTCACCTGAGGGTTATCATTCACAAGATCTTGCAACCAGAGCGTGTGACCTTGTTTGGCTAATTCACGGGCGACTAATGGCGCTTCATCGGCAATCGCCATCCTAGAGACAAGGAACTGCTTCACCTCTTCTGATAGCGGGTTCACCTTGGTAAGCAAAGTAATCGCTTCATCTTTCAAACGAGGATTCTTAGTCGCTGCCATTACCTGTTCCAACGCGAACGTTTGTTTAGTTTTAGCAAGTCGCTCTAACTCTGCTTGGCTATGATAATCGGCCTTCATTCGCCATAGAATCTTATAGACCTCAGGGTCTTCGCTCACTTGCGCTAATCGAACTACCACCTCGGTAGAAGGTAACCAGCTAACAATAGAAGATGCGGTGAGTTGCTTAGTCAGATAGTCAACCGCTTCAGGAGACAAACTGTCTAGCTCTCGAATTAATAGTGCTTCTCGCGTTTGAACTTGATGCTCAGGCCCTGACAACCACTCATTAAGGTTAAGTTCCCGCTTTTCTGCATCCAGTACAAACACCAGTGTCTTCTGGTCTTGGTGCCATTGCTTGATCAGTCGATTAGCAATCGAAGGGTAATTAAAAGCAGGTACCGTAAACTCGTAGCCATCCCCACGCTCTAATACTTGGTAGGTCGGCGTGATAGCGAGTTGCTGTTCTATGAAAATAGACATCTTAGGGGTGAGAACGATCTCTTGCTGTTCGATCTTCTTCAAGAGCCGGTAACGAGCCACCTCTTGCTGGGGAAATGTCAGACGCTCAAGCGAAAAGCGTAGCGAATTGACTTCGTCACGCACGACAAGCTCGAGTAATTCAGCAGTTTTCAGTTTTACTTGATCATTCTCAAGCCAAGACTCTACTGTAAGTGGAGACATCTCGGTGGCATAACTCATACCAACCGGTGAAAGTAACAGTGAAGTAGACAGGAGTAATGATGACAACAGTCCATGTTGCATTTTAACTTCCTCGTAACACTTTTGCCCATTCTGCAAGCTGTCGCTACAAAATGCAAATAAAAAGCGCCACCCGAAGGCAGCGCTTTTTAATAACTATAAGCTAATCAATACTACTGACGACGCATAGCGTCAAAGAACTCATCGTTCGTTTTAGTCATTGCTAGCTTGTCGATAAGGAATTCCATCGCATCGATTTCGCCCATTGGGTGAACAATCTTACGCAGAATCCACATCTTCTGTAGTTCATCGTTCTTGGTAAGAAGCTCTTCACGACGAGTACCAGATCGGTTGAAATCAATCGCTGGGAATACGCGTTTTTCAGCAATCTTACGGTTAAGGTGCAGTTCCATGTTACCTGTACCTTTGAATTCTTCGTAGATAACTTCATCCATCTTAGAACCAGTATCAACCAGTGCTGTTGCGATGATAGTTAAGCTACCGCCTTCTTCTACGTTACGTGCCGCACCGAAGAAACGCTTTGGACGATGAAGAGCATTCGCATCAACACCACCAGTAAGAACTTTACCTGATGAAGGAATCACAGTGTTGTAAGCACGAGCTAGACGAGTAATTGAATCCAGTAGGATAACCACGTCTTTCTTGTGTTCAACAAGACGCTTCGCCTTCTCGATTACCATTTCTGCTACTTGTACGTGGCGAGATGCTGGTTCATCAAACGTCGATGCGATTACTTCGCCTTTAACTAGGCGCTGCATTTCTGTTACTTCTTCTGGACGCTCATCGATAAGTAGAACCATTAGTTCACACTCAGGATGGTTACGGGCAATGCTTTGAGCAATATTTTGCAGAAGCATTGTCTTACCCGCTTTTGGCGGAGCAACAATCAGACCACGCTGACCTTTACCGATTGGAGAAGCAAGGTCAAGAATACGAGCTGTGATATCTTCAGTTGCACCATTACCCGCTTCCATCACCATACGTTCGTTGGCGTGAAGAGGAGTAAGGTTTTCGAAAAGAATCTTGTTACGAGCGTTATCTGGTTTATCGTAGTTAACCGTATTTACTTTAAGCAGAGCAAAGTAACGTTCGCCATCTTTAGGTGGACGGATTTTACCGCCAATAGAGTCACCTGTACGAAGGTTAAAACGACGAATCTGGCTCGGTGATACATAAATATCATCAGGACCAGCAAGGTATGAGCTGTCTGCGCTACGTAGGAAGCCAAAACCGTCTTGAAGAATTTCTAGAACACCATCACCAAAGATGTCCTCACCACTTTTTGCGTGTGCTTTAAGGATGGAGAAGATAATGTCTTGTTTTCTTAAGCGAGCTTGATTTTCAAGACCTAGGCTTTCGCTAAGTTTAACAAGTTCAGACACAGGTCTGTTCTTCAGTTCAGTAAGATTCATAGTGGTGGAAGTTTGTTTAGTCAAAATAGGGTCTGTTTTCTTAAGTTAAGAAGGATTTGGTCACAGGCTCGACCAAGAAGAGAATTTGTTCAATTAACGTGCGATAAATTAGCACTAAAACTAAGACTAGTCCATAGCTTAGAAAAAACAAAACCGCGCATTTGTTAACTGCGCGGTTTCTTTTCAAATACTCACCTGATTAAAGGTTAGCGTCTAGGAACTCTTTAAGTTGAGTTTTAGACAATGCACCAACTTTAGTTGCTGCTACGCCACCGTCTTTGAAAAGAAGTAGCGTTGGAATACCGCGAATACCGAATTTTGGTGGAGTACCAGCATTTTGGTCGATATTTAATTTACCGATTGTGAGCTGACCTTCGTACTCGTTTGCGATTTCATCAAGAATCGGCGCAATCATTTTACATGGACCACACCATTCTGCCCAAAAATCAACAAGAACAGGGCCTGCAGCGTTGATTACATCGTTATCAAAACCGTCGTCAGTTAGCTGCAAAATCTTATCACTCATCTTCCACTCCAATGTATTTTTTAGAACTGGTTGGATGATAACCAGTAAATAGATGCCCTATTGGAATGTATTTACTTTCGTATTGCAAGCTTAAGCTGATATTCTATAGCAATGAAAAAGACGCATATCACAGAGCAAAAGTTCGCCGACTTGGATTTACTTCCGCAAGTCATTGAAGGATTGGAGAAAAAAGGGTTCGACTATTGTACCCCTATCCAAGCCTTGGCGCTCCCGGTACTGCTCACCGGCCAAGACATTGCAGGCCAGGCCCAAACGGGTACTGGTAAAACGCTTGCGTTTCTTACTGCTACTTTTAATCACCTGCTAAAAACACCTGAGCATGAAGGCCGTAAGCCTAACCAGCCACGTGCGATTATTATGGCACCAACGCGTGAACTCGCGATTCAGATCTACAACGATGCTGACTCTCTGGTTGCAAGCACAGGTATCAAGGCAGCATTAGCTTACGGTGGCGAAAGCTACGATAAGCAACTATGTAAGATAGAAGAAGGCGCTGATATCTTAATTGGTACAACTGGCCGCATCATCGATTTCTACAAGCAAAAGGTATTTAACCTTAACCACATTCAAGCAGTTGTTCTTGACGAAGCTGATCGCATGTTCGATCTTGGTTTCATCAAAGACATCCGATTCTTGTTCCGTCGTATGCCTGAGCCAAAAGATCGCCTAAACATGCTGTTCTCTGCGACGCTGTCTTACCGCGTACAAGAACTTGCATTCGAACACATGCACAACCCAGAGCATGTCGTTGTTGAACCTGAGCGTAAGACTGGTCACCGTATTCAAGAAGAGCTGTTCTACCCTTCTAACGAACATAAGATGGCTCTTCTACAAACGTTAATCGAAGAAGAGTGGCCAGATCGCGCAATCATCTTCGCTAACACTAAGCACAAGTGTGAATCAGTTTGGGGCCACTTGGCTGCCGATGGTCACCGTGTTGGCCTACTAACTGGCGATGTTCCTCAGAAGAAACGTGAAAAGATTCTTGAGCAATTCACTAAAGGCGATGTTGACCTGCTTGTCGCGACGGATGTTGCAGCACGTGGCCTACACATCCCTCAAGTAACACACGTATTCAATTTTGACCTACCTGACGATTGTGAAGATTACGTTCACCGTATCGGCCGTACAGGTCGTGCTGGTGAAAGCGGTCACTCGATCAGCTTTGCTTGTGAAGATTACGCAATCAACTTGCCACCAATCGAAGAATACATTGAGCACGCTATCCCAATGTCTGACTACGATGCTTCTGCACTACTGGAAGATCTGCCAGCACCGATGCGCTTACGTACACGTAACCCGCAACAACGCCGCTCAAACAACAATGGCCCACGCAACGGTAACCGTAAACCAAACCAGAACCGTCGCCCACGCCAACCGCGCCATAACAAGGAAGCTTAGTCGCTTATGAGCCAAACAGTGTCACCACCGCTTTATGCTGCAATCGACCTCGGGTCGAACAGTTTTCATATGCTCGTTGTGCGTCATATCGATGGCAGCGTACAAACCATGGCTAAAATTAAGCGCAAAGTTCGTTTAGCTGCAGGCTTAGATGAAAATAATGCGCTTAGTTCTGAAGCCATGCAGCGCGGTTGGGACTGTTTGAGTCTCTTTGCAGAGCGACTGCAAGATATTCCGAAAGAAAATATCCGCATTGTTGGTACAGCGACACTACGTACCGCTATCAATGTGGATATATTTCTCGAGAAAGCGAACCAGATCCTTGGTTACGACATCAATGTTATCTCTGGTGAAGAAGAAGCTGCGACTATCTATAAAGGCGTAGCACACACTTCTGGTGGCAGCGGCCGCCGACTGGTGGTTGATATTGGTGGTGCAAGTACCGAGATGATCATCGGTGAAGGTTTCTCAGCCAAAGCCTTAACCAGCCTAAAGATGGGTTGTGTTACTTGGCTTGAACGCCACTTTAAAGATCGCCAATTAACCGCAACCAACTTCAACAATGCCATTGAAGCGGCTAAGTCTACGTTGGCTCCTATCCTAGATAGCTACACTGATATCGGATGGGATGTGTGTGTTGGTGCCAGTGGTACCGTTCAAGCACTGCAAGAAATCATGTTGGCGCAAGGCATGGATGAAGTCATTACTCACGCCAAACTCAAGCGTCTACAAAAACAAGCGATGATTACAGAGCGCTTAGAAGAGCTTGAGATTGAAGGCTTAACCCTTGAGCGCGCACTAGTGTTCCCAAGTGGTCTTTCTATTTTTATCGCGATTTTTGAGCTGCTTGAAATTGATTCAATGACACTCGCTGGCGGCGCACTCCGTGAAGGTCTCGCCTACGAGATGGTTGATGAGTTTCGCCAAGAAGATATTCGCGCTCGTACCATTAAGAGCGTGCAATCACGCTACCAAATGGACGTAAGCTACAGTGAACAAGTTGCTGTAGTCGCACAGACTCTATTAGAGCAAGCGGGCGCCGAAACGTGGGTTTCTGAACCTCAAGCAGGTGTGCTATTACAAACAGCGGCGAAGCTTCATGAGATTGGTTTAACAATCGATTTCAAAAAAGGCGGCGAGCACAGTGCTTACCTACTGCAGAACTTAGACCTACCTGGCTTTACTCGAGCGCAAAAGCACTGCTTGGGTGAGTTAACACGTCGCTACCGCGAACAGTTAACTTCATTGCCTGAGCAACATGCAATCTCAGGTACCAGCAGCAAGCGAATTTTACGAATTCTGCGTTTAGCTATTTTGTTGACTCACCGTCGTAATCCAGCGCTTGAGCCTGAGTTCAAGCTGACGACGGATGACAACAATCTGACCTTGACGCTTTCTAAGCAATGGCTAGCAGACAACCCGCTGACCGCTGCTGAGCTAGAGATCGAGTCGAATAGACAAACCGATATTGGCTGGCCATTGAATATTGAATGCCTCTGATATTAGTATCTGACGCTAGAAATTAAAAAAGCCCAAGTTAGTCTACTAACTTGGGCTTTTTCTTATCGCTGCATTGATGCTTTGCGTTACAAATCTAAACTTAAGCGTTAACGCCCGTTGCTTTAAAGTCAGGGTTCACAGCGGTTAGCTTCTTAACCACGTAATTTAGAAGCACACCGTACATTGGAACAAACAGACCTAAGCTGATGATAAGCTTGAATCCGTAGTCGACCAACGCAATTTCAGTCCAGTGCTCAGCCATGAATGGATCTGGGCTTTGGTAGAAAGCAATCGCAAAGAACGCGATGGTATCAATGGCATTACCGAATAACGTTGAACACGTTGGCGCAACCCACCATTGCTTCATTTGGCGTAAGCGGTTGAACACATGCACATCCAAGATTTGACCGAGCAGATAAGCCATGAAGCTTGCCGCTGCGATGCGTGCAACAAACAAGTTGAACTCGCCTAGTTGGCTAAAGCCTTGGAATGAACCTTCAAAGAACACCACAGACAATAAATAAGAAACGGCCAGCGCTGGTAACATCACTAAGAAAATGATTTTACGAGCAAGCTGCGCGCCAAAAATACGTACGGTCAGGTCGGTCGCTAGAAAGATAAACGGGAAAGTGAAAGCACCCCAAGTGGTGTGCATACCGAAGACGGTAAAAGGTAGCTGAACCAAATAGTTGCTTGATGCAATAATGATCAAATGGAACAAAACTAATAGTGCTAGGGCTTTGCGCTGTTGCGCAGGGGTAAAGTTACTCATGCTGTACCTTTTTAGTTTGGTTTGGGGGTGAGGGAACCCAAATCGAGTCATTTCTTCGAATAAACTAAGAAAGCTCTTACCAATAATGTGAATTAAAAATGTTTCTATAATTTGCTCTATTGAGCGGCGGGCGATTATACATTAATCAATATTGGCTGCAACGGTGAGAACAAACGCAAACGTTTATCCTCACTTTTATTGATGAATGACGTTAGAAGCCAAGTTTTAAAAGCCAGGTTTAGAAGCTACGTTTCAGAAGCCATGCAAAAAGTTAGAAACCGCGCTTGAAAAGCGTCGCGAGATAATCAAACTCTTCTCGGCTTTCTTCAGCGTTTAACGACTCAAACCAGATTGATTCGCTGTAATGCTCAGACTTTAAAAACATTCGACAATCTTCAAAATCAATCAACCAAGAGTGCATATCGGCATCCCATTGCTTTTCAACAACAGAAGCTGACAGCAACGCCACCAGCTTTTCACCTAGCACTTCATAAGAATCAAAATCAAAACTTGGAGACGTAATCAATAAACGCCCTTCCTCAGCCAAATACTCTCTTAAGCCAAATTCTGTTGGTGTTGTCATGTCCCTATCAACCTTATTATTTTTCTATGAGCCCATCGTTTTTATAGACTGGCCGTTCCTGAAAGCTAGCCGTGTGTGGTGATGTGTTCTTGAATCAAATCTAAGAATGGATCAGCGTACTTATCGAGTTTACGCTGACCAACGCCATTGACTGCCAGCATCTCGCCGTAAGATGTGGGTAGGATTTCAGCCATATCAATCAGCGTCGCATCACTGAATACCACATAAGGTGGTAAGCCATCTTCATCTGCAATCGACTTACGCAGCTTACGCAGTTTGGCAAACAGCTTCTTATCGTAGTTCTTACTGCTAAGTTTATCAGACTTCGCATTACGCACTGCTGTATCTAAACGAGGTACAGCCAACTCCAAAGACATCTCACCACGCAGTAACGGACGGGCTTCTTCTGTTAACTGTAATGTTGAGTTACGAGTGATATTTTGGAACAACAAGCCTTTGTGAATTAACTGACGGAAGATACTGATCCAGTAATCATGGCTGTGGTCACGGCCAATACCATAGGTAGAAAGTTTATCGTGGCCATTATCGCGGACACGGATGTTCTGCATACCGCGCATCACTTCCACCACATACCCCATACCAAATGACTGATTAACGCGGTACACACAAGACAACGCCTTCTGTGCCTCTTGGGTCGCATCAAAGTGTTTTGGTGGGTCTAAGCAGATATCGCAGTTGCCACATTGCTTCTCGCGATATTCGCCAAAGTAGTTCAACAGAACCTGACGACGACACGTTTGCGCTTCAGCAAAGGCACTCATCGCGTTCAGCTTGTGCATCTCAACTTGTTTTTGCGGGCCTTCTTCTTTCTCATCCAGCATACGACGCAGCCAACCCATATCAGCAGGGTCAAACAACATCATCGCTTCAGCAGGCAAGCCATCACGACCTGCACGGCCTGTCTCTTGATAGTAAGATTCGATATTACGTGGAATATCAAAGTGCACCACAAAGCGTACATTGGGTTTATTGATGCCCATACCAAACGCCACAGTCGCGACCACGATCTGAATATCATCACGTTGGAAAGCTTCTTGAACGTAAGCGCGTTCGTCGGTGTCCATGCCTGCATGATAACCCGCAGCGCGAATACCGTTATTGCACAGCTTCTCGGTCACCATTTCCACTTTCTTACGGCTGCCACAATAGATGATGCCGCAATTGCCTTTCTGTGTTTCTAGGTAGCGAACCACCTGAGACACGGGCTTGTGCTTCTCAACCAGATTGTAGCGAATATTAGGCCGATCGAAGCTGCCTAAGTACGTGTGCGGCTCCACCAGCTGCAAACGCGAGATAATATCTTTGCGCGTCGCATCGTCAGCGGTTGCTGTCAGCGCCATATAAGGCACATGCGGGAAATACTGTTTAAGCTGGCCTAGCAAAGCATATTCAGGGCGGAAATCGTGTCCCCACTGAGAGATACAGTGCGCCTCATCCACCGCAATCATCGAAAGCGGTAAGCCTTGTAAGCGCTCGATGAAGTCACGCATCAACACACGCTCTGGCGAAGCATAAACCATCTTCAACTGGCCTGAGTTCATGCGGTTGAACACGCTCAACAGTTGATCGCGTGGCATCGATGAGTTTATGCACTCAGCCGCCACGCCATTGGCTTTCAATTGGTCAACTTGGTCTTTCATCAATGAAATGAGCGGTGAGATAACCAAAGTCAGTCCATCACGCACTAAAGCCGGGATCTGGTAACACAGAGATTTACCACCACCGGTTGGCATAATGACCAAGCTGTCTTTGCCTTCAACGGCTAGGTCTATGACCTCTTGCTGACCATCACGAAAGCTTTGATAACCAAAGACATCTTGTAAGATATCTTGCGCATCATTCGCGGGAGTTGGTGTTTGCTCAGCAATCAGAGTGGCGGTCATTGTGGTTCCTAATCAAGGTATAAAGTCAGCGTGCAGCATTGGCAAGCAAGGCGCACATTGTAGAGGGGAACGCTGGCGAATTAAACCGCAAATTGTTAGGTGAAAAGGGTTAACGCTCCTATACTGACCAACTCTCTTTATAAATCTTATTAATAAGCACTCAGTGCTAGAGAAAGTTACATGACACAAGACGACCAACAACGTACGCGACAGGGAATTTTGCTTGCCGTTGCCGCTTACACCATGTGGGGAATCGCTCCCATATATTTCAAATCTTTAAGTGAAGTATCCCCATTTGAGATTCTTAGCCACCGTGTAGTATGGTCTTTTTTCCTACTCGCTTTTCTACTGCACATGAGTCGTGGCTGGCGTAAGGTTCGAGACACCCTCACCTCTAAACCAAAAATGCTCTATTTAGTCGCCACTTCGATTTTAGTGGGCGCCAACTGGCTTATTTTTATTTGGGCGGTGAATTCCAATCACATGCTCGATGCCAGCTTAGGCTATTACATCAATCCGCTGATTAACGTGTTGCTCGGGATGTTCTTCCTTGGCGAACGCTTACGTAAACTTCAATGGTTTGCGGTTGCTCTGGCTGCGATTGGCGTGATAATTCAATTGATCGCGTTTGGCTCTGTGCCGATCGTTGCCATTGCCCTAGCCTTCAGCTTTGGTTTCTATGGCTTGTTACGTAAAAAGGTTAGCTTGGAAGCTCAAACTGGCTTATTCATTGAGACGCTGGTGATGCTGCCTATCGCCGCAACGTACTTGTTGTTTATCGCAGACAGTGCAACGTCAGATTTTTCGATGAACCCAATGCAGCTCAATCTATTATTGGTTGCAGCAGGAGTGATCACCACGGTTCCACTGCTTTGTTTTACTGGCGCTGCAACCCGCTTGAAGCTATCGACACTCGGTTTCTTCCAGTACATCGGCCCCAGCTTAATGTTCTTGCTCGCAGTTCTGATTTACGGTGAAGCCTTTACTTCAGATAAAGCGATTACTTTCGCCTTTATTTGGGGCGCTCTGGTGATTTTCAGCTTTGATGGTCTGCGTAACAACAAGAAGAACAAACGCGCTAAGCAGTAACACTGATCGTTTTTTACAAGACAATCCCTTAATACGAAGATAAGCTTGGTTGAATTGATGACTATTTGACCAAGCTTTTTTGTACCATGGATAAAGTCCACTACTACTCTACCCCAACAGAAGATATCAGCCTGATCCAAGCTCAGTACCAAGAGTTTGCCTTTCAGCGCCACTATCATTTGGACTTTCACATTGGCTTAATTACCCAAGGACAGCAGAAATTCGTCTATAAAGGGACGAGCCATAATGTTGGTGCTGGCCAAGTTGTTATCATGCCACCCGATGAGCTGCATGATGGGCACTCCAAACTCGATTCGGGTTATCAAGTCAGTGTGTTTGCCGTGTCTCCCCAATGGTTTCAAGATCTTGCCGATCCCAAGCAAAATGGTCACACATTAGGCTTTTCTGAGTTGATCCTCTCCGATCAAGCTGCATTTTCACAATTGCGCAACTTACACGGCCTATTAATCCATCAAAACATCAGCCAGCTCGCTCAAGATTGCTTACCTTTCGAAGGGTTCTCGACGATTGTCGATCGTTATGCGAAATTTGGATCGAAGAGTGACATCAAACTGGGTAATCAATCGATTGATACGCTAAAAGACTACTTGATGGCGAACTTGGATCAACCAGTGCGATTAGAACAATTGTCTGAGTTGTGTGGTTTAACCACGACTCAATTCCAACGCCATTTTAAAAACAGAATGGGCATTACGCCTTATGCATGGCTGAGCCGTTTACGTATGGAACAAAGCATGCGTCTGATTAAGTCTGGGATATGTGGTACCAAGGTCGCGCACCAAGTAGGCTTCTATGACCAAGCACACTTCTCTAAGGCTTTCAAAACCACGTTCGGTGTACCACCCTCACAAATCAACTAAGTGTTGATAATTTACAATTGCTCGATTTCAAATCACGGTAAGCTACGCTCAATACGATTACTTATTTAATAATAGCGGCAACGTTATTGAGAACTGACGATGAACGAAGTCACCATACTGATCACCCTAGCCTCTATCCACTTCATCGCTTTGATGAGCCCCGGCCCTGATTTTGCGTTAGTCGTGCAAAATGCGACGCGTCACGGACGCCAGACAGGCTTGTACATTGCGCTTGGTTTATCTTGCGGGATCTTGCTGCACTCATTGCTGAGCCTGACGGGAATCAGTTACCTAGTCCACCAACAACCCACATTATTTGCCATTATCCAACTAGCCGGCGGTAGCTACTTACTGTACTTAGGTTACGGAGCACTTAAAGCAACCTGGCAAATCATTCAGAACCACGATGATGATGCCGATACCGTCAATTCCAACGATCTGATTCTGACCAATAAGCGTCAGGCATTTTCGAAAGGGTTTGCGACCAATATTCTCAACCCAAAGGCTTTGGTGTTCTTTATCAGCTTGATGTCGAGCCTAGTGCCTGCCGACATGTCTCTGTCAGGTAAAGGCTTTGCGCTTATCATCCTATTTGGTCTGTCTCTGTTTTGGTTCTCACTACTGGCTTGGATGCTTTCGACTAAAGCATTGCAAAAGAAACTCAGCGAAGCAACGGTATACATCGATGGCTTATGTGGAGTGGTATTCAGCCTGATTGGCCTGAGTATTCTTTGGCAGTCGCTGTCTGGTTTAATCGCTTAAATTCGAATCAAGATTACAATTCGTTAACAACATACTGGCTATCTTATCTTTCCACTGCCAATCTAGCTCTGCATATTAAAAGGAGAAGATCATGCAGTGGAAAACAAAACTAACAACCCTCGCCACTTCTACCCTACTTTTTGCCTCTCACGTCAGTTGGGCAAATCAAGCTGCCGATTCCGTCGCTCCCGAACAAAGTAGTGGTTTAGAAACCAAACAACTCGTTAAAGCCAACGACTGGATGGTCACTGCGGCTAACCCACTGGCGACCCAAGCGGGAGCCGATGTACTTGCTCGTGGTGGTAACGCGATTGACGCCATGGTTGCTGTGCAGCTTATGCTTGGCTTAGTGGAACCTCAATCATCAGGTATTGGCGGTGGCGCGTTCCTTGTTTATTTTGATGGCAAGGACAAGCAACTCAAAACCTACGATGGCCGTGAAACCGCACCACTTGATGCAACACCACGTCTGTTCCAAGACGAAAACGGTCAACCACTTAAGTTTTATGATGCCGTGGTTGGTGGTCGTTCTGTTGCTACTCCGGGTACAGTCCAACTATTGTGGGACACTCACCAGAAATACGGCAAATTAGAGTGGGCATCCCTAATCAAACCTATTGCTCAACTGGCAGAAAAAGGTTTTACCATCAGCCCACGTTTAGCAACCTTGATTGAAAATGACCAAGAACGACTAAGCCGTTTTGCCACCGCAAAGGCCTACTTCTTTAACGCCGATGGCAGCCCAAAAACCGCAGGTACTCTACTTAAGAACCCAGAATACGCGGCAACATTAAACGCTATTTCAAAGGATGGTGCTAAGGCTTTCTATCAAGGCGTAATTTCTGCTGACATCATCAACACAGTTCAAACGGCCAAAGGTAATCCTGGCGTATTGGCACAGAAAGACTTCGATGCGTATTCAATTAAGCAACGTGAACCGGTTTGTTCCGCTTATGAGAGTTACGATATCTGTGGAATGGGACCACCAAGTTCAGGCGCATTAACGGTTGGGCAGATCTTAGCGATGACCGAACAGTTTGATCTTAAATCATGGGGGCCAAACGACGCGAGATCTTGGCAAGTGTTAGCGGACGCTTCTCGTTTAGCCTTTGCAGACCGTGGTATGTACATGGCAGACCAAGATTACGTTCCGATGCCAACCCAAGGGTTAGTGAATACTGACTATTTGCAGGAACGTGCCCAGTTAATTACTGCTGGAAAGGCACTAGACAGTTCACCATCAGGCACCCCACCGTGGGATCATGCCATGCTGCGCAGCCAAGATGTATCTATTGAACTACCGTCCACCAGCCACTTCAATATTGTCGATAGCGATGGCAATGTCGTCTCCATGACCACCACCATTGAGAATGCGTTTGGCTCACGCTTGATGGTGAGAGGCTTCCTACTGAACAACGAACTGACTGACTTCTCGTTCAAGACTCATAACGATAGCAAGCCTATCGCGAACCGACTTGAGCCGGGTAAGCGTCCACGCTCTTCAATGGCACCGACCATCATCATGCAAGACGATAAACCTTACATGGCGATTGGCTCTCCCGGTGGCAGCCGTATCATCGGTTATGTAGCACAAGCGATCATTGCGCATACCCAATGGGACATGGATATTCAGCAAGCGATCAACCAACCACACTTCCTAAACCGTTTCGGTACCTTAGATTTGGAAAAAGGAACATCAGCGGAAAACTTCAAACCTGAGCTAGAAAAGATGGGATTTGAAGTCAACGTTCGCGATCTTAACTCTGGTTTACACGCGATTCGCATCACAAAAGATGGTTTAGAAGGCGCTGCAGACCCTCGTCGTGAAGGTACAGCCATTGGTCAGTAGGGAATAATCCTCCCTTTTTACTCGCTGCCTTGTGCGAGATCTCTCACAAGGCAGTGAGTAAATATCGATATTTGATGACGAAATTAGTCACACCAATGTCGTAACCAATTGAAATTAAAAGATACGTATATTTATCATTCAAATAATTATATAGAAATTCGCTTATGCACCATTGCTGATAAATAAGGAATCGGTAATATGAATGGTGTCGGAAGGATGCTGACACGGAACAGGAAACGCCAAGGATTTGGTTATCTTCAGGATGAAGATTCGATTACTCAGGATGAATAATCGGCATGGATAGCGAAATGGACATTGAATGGACGCAATAGTAACTAGGATGGTTGCTACTAAGGAAAGACAATGGACACCTCTGGACGAGGAAAGGACTGAACATCAGGATGATGTAAAGGACACCGCTCAAGGAACAAGTGACGCGCGCTAACGAGGATTGTTGGCAGATCAGGATAAGATCAAGGACACCGCTAGGAAGGCGACGAAAGGAATACGCTGAAGGATAACAGCACACTATCATGGATTTGATGCATGGAGCACACTTAGTAGCCGGATTGCTGCGAGTAAGACTATAGACCCCGATGAGCGCAAGCTCTCGGGGTTTTTCTTTATCTGTCGTTTCATTTATTCCTCTCTCAAACAAATAAATCAAAGACCTTTGATTACAATTCTGACATTTAAAGCATTCACTTCTTAACCACTTCCGAGTAACGTAAGTCGAACTAGGCTCAACTAGTTTCATAACCATAATTAAACTAAGGACAAATTCATGTCACACGTTACCTTCAAAGGCGCTGCTGTACCGCTAACGGGCACATTCCCACAAACAGGTGAAAAGTCACCAAGCTTTGCACTGACTGCAGGCGATCTTTCTGAACTGACTCTTGCTTCTCTTGAAGGCAAGAAAGTAGTTCTAAACATCTTCCCAAGCATCGACACAGCCACTTGTGCAACGAGCGTACGCACGTTCAACGTAAAAGCGGCAGAGCTTGAGAACACAGTTGTTGTTTGTATTTCTGCTGACCTACCGTTTGCTGCGGGTCGCTTCTGCGAACTAGAAGGCATTGAAGGCGTTCAACACACCTCAACTTTTCGTTCTCCTGCATTCGCATCAGACTACGGCGTAGCGATTGCTGAAGGCCCACTATCAGGCCTAACAACACGTGCCGTTGTCGTTGTTGATGAAAAAGGTGTGGTAACACACAGCGAGTTGGTTGCAGAGATCACTGAAGAACCAAACTACGAAGCGGCGCTTGCAGCACTGTAAGTCCTACTTTATGCAGAAATGCCTTAAGCTCGATTCAGCATAGTACCGAGCAATAAAAAAGAGCAGCCATTGGCTGCTCTTTTAGTTTTAATAATGAACGATTTTTAGATGTCGAAGGAGCAGATTAAAGCTGTTCTAATCGAGCGTAAGCCGTTACTAACCACTTGATGCCTTCACCATTGAACGCAACTTG
Organism: Vibrio sp. 10N.286.49.C3; assembly: GCF_041469545.1. Classification (NCBI taxonomy): domain Bacteria; kingdom Pseudomonadati; phylum Pseudomonadota; class Gammaproteobacteria; order Vibrionales; family Vibrionaceae; genus Vibrio; species Vibrio sp. 10N.286.49.C3. The sequence continues at coordinate 18,468 of NZ_JBFRKT010000059.1, read as the reverse complement.
AACTCGGCTCTGTGGGCCACTTCCCTCGAAGTTGATAATGGTACCTTCACCAAACTTAGGGTGCTTAACGCGAGAGCCTAAGCTAAAGCCTGTTTCATTGAAGTTCTCTTTCACAGCGGTTTGGCTAAAGCGACCACTGCTTGCAGGGCGACTCACTTGCGCCTTCATACGCACTTCATCCAGACATGTCTCTGGTAGCTCACGAATAAAACGAGATGGCTTGTGATACTTGTCTTGACCGTACAAACGACGCATTTCAGCGTAAGTGATGTAGAGCTTCTCCATCGCACGGGTCATGCCGACGTAACACAGGCGACGTTCTTCTTCTAAACGCCCCGCTTCTTCGGCCGACATCTGGCTTGGGAACATGCCCTCTTCAACACCAACCATGAATACCATTGGGAACTCTAGGCCTTTGGCACTGTGCAGAGTCATTAACTGAACCGCATCATCAAACTCATCAGCCTGACCTTCACCCGCTTCCAAAGCCGCATGAGTTAAGAACGCTGTTAGCATGCTCATTTCATCCGCTTCTTCTGGTTTTTCAAACTGACGCGTTGCCGTTACCAATTCTTCCAAGTTCTCAATACGAGCCTTCGACTTCTCACCTTTCTCTTGCTCGTACATCGCAAACAAGCCCGACGATTTGATTACGTGGTCGGTTTGCTCATGAAGTCTCAGTTCTATGGTGTCATCTTCAAGTGCATTGATAAGTTCAATAAAGCGGCTCAAAGCACCCGCAGCACGACCTGGTAACACTTGCTCTTCTATCAGAGCAACACTGGCTTCCCACATGGTTGCACCACGATCACGCGCTGCAAGACGAATCGTTTCTAACGTTTTATCACCCAAGCCACGAGTCGGCGTATTAACGACACGTTCGAATGCCGCATCATTGCTGCGGTTACTCATTAAGCGCAGGTAGCTCAAAGCATCTCTGATTTCCTGACGCTCGAAGAATCGCATGCCACCGTAGATTCGGTAAGGTAAACCACCTTGAATCAACGCTTCTTCAAGCACACGAGATTGGGCGTTGTTACGATATAGCATTGCGGTATCTTCTAACGCACCACCTTTCTCTTGCCACTCTTTGATTTTGCTAACTGTGAAACGCGCTTCATCTAACTCGTTATAAGCTGAGTAAACAGAGATTGGTTCGCCATCGTTGCCATCGGTCCACAGCTCTTTCCCCATACGCTCAGTATTGTTCGAGATAAGCTCATTCGACGCCTGAAGAATGGTTTTGGTTGAACGGTAGTTTTGTTCGAGTCGAACCGTTGAAGCGCCTGGGAATTCATCCAAGAACTTCTGAATATTTTCAATTTTAGCGCCACGCCAGCCATAGATAGATTGGTCATCATCACCCACGATCATCACGCGACAATCCGGGCCTGCCATCATGCGAAGCCAAGCGTATTGGATGTTGTTGGTATCTTGGAATTCGTCGACAAGAATGTGCTTAAAGCGAGCTTGGTAGTGCTCGCGGATGTGTTTCTTATCGCGCAATAGTTCATGCGATCGCAACAAGATTTCAGCAAAGTCGACCAAGCCAGCACGATCACATGCCTCTTGGTAAGCAGAGTAAATCTTTAACCACGTTTGAGTTATTGGATCATGGTAGGCGTCAATGTGACTTGGGCGTAACCCTTCGTCTTTCTTGCCATTGATCCACCAAGAAGCTTGCTTGGCTGGCCACTGCTTTTCATCAAGGTTTTGCGCCTTAATTAAGCGACGTAGTAAGCGAATCTGATCATCTGAATCAATGATCTGGAAGTCTTCTGGCAGTTTTGCATCTAGGTAGTGAGCACGAAGGATGCGGTGACAGATACCGTGGAAGGTGCCGTTCCACATGCCTGACGAGCTACCCATCATCAACTCTTCAATACGACCACGCATCTCTGCTGCCGCTTTGTTGGTGAAGGTAACCGACATGATAGAGAACGGTGATGCTTGCTCTACGCTTTGTAACCAAGCGATACGATGCACCAACACTCGCGTTTTACCACTGCCAGCACCTGCCAGAATAAGTAGGTTTTCTAAAGGTGCTGCGACCGCCTCACGTTGTTTGTCGTTTAGGCCATCGAGTAAAAGCGAAGGATCTATCATTGGATATGCTCACTACTGGGTATTTATACATAAAAGTCGATTATAACCTAAACACTAGGCTGCGTTTAGGATAATAAGAAGAAAAAATAATCAAAAATTAACATCATAAAATCAGTTACTTAAAAGATAACTCATCATTAATATTGATATTTCTTATAATGCCGTGAAATTATTTCCTGGTTCTTCCTATCCTTTTTAGTAAGCAAGTTAACAATTCATTAACCTGCGATATAAAAATACTATTAAGTCCTAGAGGGAATGACTATGAAAAATTCTAATCTTGCTGTTACAGCTGCAATCACAAGTGTACTAGCGTTCGGCGGTGCAGTTCTTACATCAGCACCTGCGGAAGCAGCAGCAAAAGAAAAATGCTACGGTGTGGCAAAAGCTGGCCAAAATGATTGTGCAACCAAAACAAGTTCATGTGCGGGTACAGCAAAAGAAGACAACCAATCCGATGCATTCGTAGTCGTACCTAAAGGGCTGTGTGGCAAATTATCAGGTGGTAACACTCAATCATCATAATTGAGCTGCTTAGCATGGTGAGCTGACATTCAGCTCACCTCCACTTCTTATTAGGAGAATCGTTGTGACTCAAACTCTTCATCCCAACACTGGGGTTGGCCTTAGAACACCGCACTTGGACTTCTTCAGCCAAAACCCAGCCTTAGTGAGTTGGTTAGAGGTGCACAGCGAGAACTACTTTTTAACTCAATCACCGCAACGTCAACAACTGAGAGAAATTCGTAACGCCCACAACATAAGTTGCCACGGTGTTGGGTTGTCGCTAGGTTCTGTTGATCGCATCAATCAACATCATCTGATGCAGTTAAAAGATCTGATTGATGATATCGACCCCTTCTTGGTTTCTGACCACCTCAGCTGGAGTCAGACCGGCGGTCATTACTTCAATGACTTGTTGCCGCTGCCTTATACCGAAGAGGCGTTAGAAGTCTTCTGCCGCAATGTCATCGAGGTTCAAGACAGCCTACAACGTCCTATGCTGATTGAAAATCCATCGAGCTACCTTGCCTTCAAACATTCAACCATCCCAGAGTGGGAATTTTTAGCCGAGGTACGGAAGCGCACCGAGTGTCGCCTACTGCTCGATTTCAATAATATTTTTGTCTCATCTTTTAATCACGGTTTCAGCTGTGAAGAGTATCTCAATGGAATACCAGCAGACAAAGTGGAAGAGATTCACTTGGCAGGTTTTACCAAAAAGAAACTCGAACAAGGTGAGATCTGGATAGACACCCACAGCAAGCCTGTCTGTGACGAAGTATGGCAACTCTACACTCAATGGATAGAACAACATGGTTCGCGCCATACCTTGATAGAGTGGGATTTAGATATCCCAGAGCCACAAATTTTATTGGCTGAAGCGGCCAAAGCCAGTGATATTTTGTATCAACACGACAAGTTTAACCAAAGGAGTCGCGCATCATGAGCCACTCTTTAGCTAATGTGCAATCGGAGTTTGCTAACGCCCTACGCTATCAAAACAACGGTGAGCACTGCGACATAGTGAGCGACCACTTTACCGATGAACAGCGCATACAGATCTACCGAAATAACTTTGTGATTAGCTTGAGCGAAGTACTGGCAGCAACCTACCCACTCACTGAAATGCTGGTTGGTGAAGAGTGCTTCCAACAAATGGCTCGTCAACATGTCTTAAGTTATCCATCAACCTCTGGTGATGTCAGTGGTTACGGTGAACACTTTGAACAAACTATCCAAGCCTTTCCTGCGGTTATCGAGGCTGCACCTTATCTCGGTGAAGTGGCTTTGTATGAATGGCAAAGAGATAGCTTGGTGAGATGCGTTTCAGAATCACATGTTGACCAACGTCCTCTTTCTCGTTTAGCTGATGTACCACAAGAACAACAAGGCGCTTTAGTCTTTCATCTCAAAGATTCAATAACGCTAGTTAATTCTAGCTATACGATTATCGCGCTTGAGCAGGCTATCTACCAGCAACAACTCGATGGGTTAGACATCAAGCAACCTGAATTAGGGGTGTTAATCCAAGCGGAAAATTCACAGGTTGATAGCCATCGTTTGACGCAAGAAAGCCACCAACTATTAACTGAATTGCAATCGGGTCAAACGCTCTCAGCGATAGACCCTTTACTACTACAACATCTGAATACTGTCATGGCACTTAACGTCATCTCAGGCTTTTCAATCAATGCCGAATTGGAGACATAATATGGATAACAACACAGTCACGAACATGATGGCTCAATACGACAGTTTGATTGAGAAATCACAGGCACTTTTTGTTCCCGTACTACTTCTGTTTTGTCGCCTATGGGTGGCGTGGGTCTTCTTTAATTCAGGACTCACCAAGATAGCCACTTGGGATAGCACCCTTTACTTGTTTGAATTGGAATACCAAGTGCCTCTTTTGCCTTGGGAATTAGCCGCTTACATGGGTACCGCAGCTGAATTGATTCTGCCGGTGTTCTTAGCGCTTGGCTTGTTAACCCGACCAATGGCTGCAGTGCTGTTCGTTTTCAATATCATGGCCGTCGTGTCATACCCTGTATTGTGGGCGCAAGGCTTCTATGATCATCAGCTTTGGGGATTAATGATTCTTATCGTCGTGGTATGGGGAGCTGGACCATTTTCACTTGATAGAATCTTAAAAGCGCAGTTCAAAAGCTAAACCTCTTTTCCATGACCTCTAAATTTACATAGGTCCAAAACGCAAAAAACCACTCAATTGAGTGGTTTCTTTTTATCTGGAATAAACTACTTGTTTAGAAAAGCTTGTAGCTCTTCAGCAGAGATACCTTGCTCGGCTAGCTCTTTTGCTAGTAGCTGAACTTGTTCACCTTTACGAGATTCAACCACGCGTTGAAATTGGTAAATGATATCTCGCAAAGTATCAATTGGAACTTGTTTTGCCGCACTGCGAATACGCTCTTCACTTTGGTTTCCTAGCTCTTTAAGCAATTTACCAAACATGACCTTTTCAGGTGCATCTTCCATTTGTTCTAAGATGCGCGCCATTTCGTAGGTTGTTAATGACATTACAGTATTTTCCGTTGGGGACTAACGTTTCAATGAGTGACAAATATACCATGTTTTAACGTTTCGCAAACCGCCATTTGTATATTTTGTCACCCTTGAGACTTATGCCTTAGCAAACGTCGCGTGCCATGACTTACCCGCTTTGCTCGCAAGCACTAACAATGCAGGAACAATAAGGAACATTTGCAGCGCAATCATCACTTGAGACGTTAAATCAAGACGTTGCATCGTACCAACAAGCAGTCCAGAACCGCTCATTTGGAACAAGCCAAGCAACGCAGCTGCGGTACCCGCACGGTCACCAAAAGGTTCAAGTGCTTTACCGGCTGCGGCACCAAGAATCCAAGCGAAGCCAACTGAAGATAGGAAAATCGGCAGCATGAATGCGATCGCGCTAGCATGCTCAGCAAGCACCAACATAACCACACCCGCTAAGCCAAGCGTTGAAATACCAACAACCAATGCTTTGTAAGTACCAAAACGGTCCATGAACTTCGGTGCCGTGAATGCAGCCGTGATGTTGATAACCGCGTTAATACCAAACCAGAACGTAAACTCATTCATCGTCAAACCTAGATTTTCCATCAGCACAACAGGTGCAGAGGTAACGTAAGCAAGAATGACCGCCATCGCCATCAAGCATAAGGTTGCATGGAAGATGAATGATGGTGTTTTCAATACCGACCAGTAACGCTCAAGTTTGAACACAGCGACCTTTTCTGTCGCCGGATTAGACTCTTTCATTTGGAAAAACAGAATGGTGCCAACCACGACAGCGAACACAGCCATAAAGCTGAAGTTCGAGCGCCAGCCAAACTGTTGAGTCAACCAAGCACCAAGAATCGGTGCTAGTGCTGGAATAAAGCAAATGGCACCATTGAGGTAACTGATCATACGGCCACTTTTCTCAGGGCCAAATAGATCGCGAACCGTCGCAAAGGCTGCTACAGAAGTCGCACAAGCTCCTAAGCCTTGTAGCAGCCGAGCTATTAGCATCATATCAATCGATTGAGCTGCCCACGCCAAGCAAGCACTCAATGCATAGATACTAACACCTCCCAATGCAACGGTTCGACGTCCTAGCTTATCAGCCAAAGGGCCTGCAAATAATTGCCCGACACCCATGGCGAATAAAAACCAAGTAATCGTATCTTGTGCTAGTGCGTGTTCCACGTGAAACGCTGTTGAAATTTGTGGCAGAGCTGGAAGATAAATATCTATAGCCAGAGGGCTAAATAGAACCAGCATTGCCAATAAAGCAACCTGCAGTTTACTAGGGGTTGGAAGCGCGTTAGAAGGCACAAGATTCTCCGAATGAGTTAATTTAGGTGCATAATAACCAACTAAAGATATGAACAAAAATGGCATATACTCATTAGCATTATTCCAAATAGGAAACTCACATGAATATCGAGAAACTATCACGCCTCGACCTCAATCTATTGGTTTGCTTACAGGTGCTGATGGAAGAGCTGAGTGTCACTCGCACCGCACACCGATTATGCTTGAGCCAATCAGCGGTGAGTAAGTCGCTAGCCAAGCTTCGTGAACAATTTAATGACCCCCTTTTTACGCGAAGTGCTCATGGCCTACGACCAACACCGAAAGCTGTGTTCCTCAAGCCTCGGTTAGAAACGTTGATCAACCAACTTGATGTTCTCACTCAGCCTGAGACATTCATTCCCAACAACAGTGACCATAGCTTTCACATTGCTGCCGTTGAAAGTGTGTACCCACTGATTCTTCCTCATTTCTTACCGGCGATATTTCGACAAGCACCTAAGGTCAATATCAACACCCACGCGTGGACAGAACAAACCTTTAAGAAGCTGCAGCTTGGCGAACTAGATATCGGACTCACTGGCAAAGACATCGACATCAACGATGCGCGTTTAACTATGCTGCCGCCAGACGACATTTGCGAACAAGAGATCTACCGCGACGCACAGATGTGTGTGCTAAGACGCAACCACCCTGCTCTGAGTGGTAAATGGGATTTGGAAACCTACCTTGCGCAGCGTCATGTACAAGTAAGGTGTGATGGTAACGACCGCTGGCTGCTCGACTACAAACTGGCTGATCTTGGTCACCAACGTGATATCGCGATTTCTGTTCCAGACTTCAATAGCGCCGCAAGCCTGTGTACTTACACCGACTTTGTGTTTACCGCACCAAGCCACTTTACTTACCTCGTCGCTAAGCAACTCGACTTAGTGGTTGTTCCTTTACCAATGGAATTCCCACCGATGGCATACACTCTGTTTTGGCACCGTGACAGAGAAAATGACCCAGCCTTAACTTGGTTGCGAGATATCATCAAAGAAAAAACTCTGCACCTTAGATAAAAATGGCGTACAGCGTTTGCAGCAAACGAGCAAAAGCGCTAGCTTATTGACCTAATAAGTCCCCTCGCATGTATATCGACTGTGAGTGTTAACAAGGACCCTAACAATAAGGATAAACACAGATGCACAATATCACTGCTGAACGCGTTGCTGCGGTTCGAGCTTGGCTTGAAACAAACAACCTAGATGCCGTTATCATTCCACATGAAGACGAATATCTAGGTGAATACGTTCCCGCTCATAACGAGCGACTTCACTGGTTAACAGGTTTCACTGGCTCTGCAGGTGCCGCTGTTATCACTTGTGAAACTGCTGCTATTTTTGTTGATGGTCGCTACACCGTTCAGGTTCGTAAGCAGGTACCAGCAGAGTTATTTGAGTATCGCCACCTTATTGAAGAACCGGCTTTAGATTGGATCATCAATTCATTGCCACAAGGCAGTAAGGTTGCATTCGACCCACGCATGCACACCGCTGCTTGGTTGAAAGGCGCACAAGCAAAACTAGCGGAGAAAGTTGAGCTAACAACGTTATCAGCAAACCCGATTGATGAGCTTTGGTCTGACCGCCCTGAGCCTGTTGTATCTGATGTTCGCCTAATGGCAACAGATGCCGTTGGTCAATCAAGTGAAAGCAAACGTGCGGAGATTGCTGGTTTACTAAAAGCAAAAGGTGCGGACGCCGCTATCCTTACCGAGCTCGATTCTATCTGTTGGTTGCTTAACATTCGTGGTTTAGACGTATCTCGCCTACCTGTTGTACTGTCTAATGCAATCATTCACGCTGATGAAAGCGTCGATTTCTTCCTAGACCCAGCACGCATCCCAGCAGGCTTTGAAGCACACGTTGGTAATGGTATTCGAGTTTCTCACCCATCAGAGCTTGAAGTGCGCCTTCAGTCTTTAGAAGGTAACAATGTGTCTGTCGATTCAGGCACGAGCAATGCTTGGTACACGTTGGTTCTGCAAAATGCTGGCGCTCACATCATTGAAGCAGCAGACCCATGCCTAATGCCAAAAGCTGCTAAAAACGCAACTGAGATTGCAGGTATGAAAGCGTGTCACATTCGAGATGGCGTGGCGATGGCGAAATTCCTGTCTTGGATTGATGCAGAAGTCGCGCAAGGTAACCTGCACAACGAAGCTGTACTAGCAGACAAAGTACAATCATTCCGCGAGCAAGACCCGACGCTGATGGATCTAAGTTTTGACACCATTTCTGCGGCAGGCGGCAACGCTGCAATGTGTCACTACAACCATGAGAACCAACCTGAACCAGGTCAGCTAGAACTGAATACTCTGTACCTAGTCGATTCAGGCGGTCAGTACTTAGATGGTACAACCGACATCACTCGTACTATCGCGATTGGCCAACCAAGCGACGAAATGATTCAACAGTTCACTCTCGCACTGAAAGGTCACATCGGCATTGCTCGTGCACGTTTCCCTCAGGGGACTCGTGGTTTCCAACTAGATATACTAGCGCGTCAGCACTTATGGGCAGAAGGCTTCGATTACGATCATGGTACTGGTCACGGTGTTGGTCACTTCCTAAGTGTTCATGAAGGACCACAAAGCATCTCTAAGAAGCTGATCGACGTACCTCTTGTTGAAGGCATGGTGTTATCAAACGAGCCGGGTTACTACCGTGCTGAGGAGTTTGGTATTCGAATCGAAAACCTAGAGCTCGTGGTTGAACTGCCAACTCAAGGTGATTTCTCAGTACTAACGTTTGAGTCGCTAACACGTTGCCCTATCGATAAGCGCAACATCAATGTTGATTTGCTAACACGACCTGAATTGGCGTGGCTGAACGACTACCATCAGAAGGTATGGAACGACGTTAGCCCATTAGTTGAAGGTGATACATTGGAATGGTTACGCCAATCGACAACTCCATTGGCTCACGCTTAATACTTCGCTAAACGCTTAACTGACCCAAAACGAGCTTGCTCGGTTAATAAGTTAAATAGCAAATAGCAAAACGGCTACCCAAAGGTAGCCGTTTTTATTTGCCTGTATCATTACATCGATGTTTCACGTGGAACATCGAGCAATATGTTGCTTAACCAGAATAGGCGCTGTGCCAGTCTCGCCACACTGGATCGAAACCTCGCTGACGAATCATTGACTCAACATCAGCAGCACTTCTCTCATCACTGATCTCAAACTGCTCAAGCTCTTCTTCACCAGAAGCATAGCCACCAGGTTGGGTTTTAGAAGCTGCCGACATACTGGTGATACCCAAAGGCAACACGTTATCGCGGAAAGTTGCCGATTCACGGGTCGAAAGGGATAACTCGACCTCAGGATTCAAGAGTCGATATGCGCAGATAAGCTGAACCAGCTGTTTATCGTTCATGATTGATTTAGGCTGTAATCCACCACCAGAGTCTCCACCCTCACACGGACGAAGACGTGGGAATGAAATTGAGTAACGTGTTTGCCAATAAGTACGCTCTAAGTAATCTAAGTGAGCAGCAACAAAAAAGCAGTCGGTTCGCCAATCTTCCAAACCAATCAAGGCACCAATACCTATCTTATCGATCCCCGCTTTTGCCAAGCGATCTGGGGTTTCAAGACGGTATTCAAAATCCATTTTATTGCCACGTAGATGATGCTCAGCGTAAGTTCTTGGCTGATAAGTCTCTTGGTAAACCATAACAGCATCTAGACCGAGAGTTTTAAGCTCTGCGTAATCATGTTGATCAAGCGGCTGCACTTCCATCGCTAGGTAGTTGAATTGCTTTTTGATATTCGGCAACACCTGTCGAAAGTAATTCATCCCGACCTTAGTTTCATGTTCACCGGTGACCAACAAAACGCTATCGAACTTCATCTTTTTGATAGCCGCACTTTCGGCATCAATTTCATCCAAAGTAAGCGTGCGGCGCTTGATACGGTTCTCCATTGAGAAGCCACAATACGTGCACGCGTTAGCGCACAGGTTAGATAGGTACAAAGGAATATAAAGCGACATTGTATTGCCAAATCGCTTACGAGTTAGCGCCAACGATTGTTGTGCCATCTGCTCTAAGTAAGGTTCTGCCGCCGGAGAGATCAGAGCCTTAAAGTCTTCTAAGTCACGTTTGGGTTTACTCAGAGCACGTTCAACATCCGCTGCCGTTTTACTGAAGATAGACATACCAATGTCATCCCAGTTGAGCTGTTTAAATCGATCAACAAACGTCATAGCACTGCTACTCGTCTAGGAATGAAGTTAACGGGCTTGAAGCAACCGCGTGAGATACTTTTCCTGCAAGTCCAGCAAGGTAAGCCATACGCCCCGCTTCAACTGCCAACTTAAACGCAATTGCCATTTCAACCGGCTGTTGAGAAGCAGCAATTGCGGTATTCACTAACACTGCGTCTGCGCCCATTTCCATTGCACGTGCAGCATGTGATGGCGCGCCAATGCCCGCATCAACAATCACAGGGACATTCGCTTGGTCGATAATGATCTCTAAGAAGTCTGCCGAAGCGATACCTTTGTTTGAACCAATAGGCGCACCTAACGGCATAACCGCAGCGCAACCCACCTCTTCCAAGCGCTTACACAAAACTGGATCGGCATGGCAGTAAGGCAACACAACAAAACCATCTTTAACCAGTTGCTCAGCGGCTTTAAGCGTCTCAATTGGGTCTGGCATCAAGTACTTTGGATCTGGGTGAATTTCCAGTTTAAGCCAGTTTGTGCCTAGCGCTTCACGAGCCAAATGCGCAGCAAAGACGGCATCTTTTGCACTCTTCGCCCCAGAGGTATTCGGTAGCAAGTTCACGCCAGCATCAATGATGGGTTGTAAAATGTCGTCTTGCTCAGAGCGAATATCAACTCTCTTAAGCGCCATAGTTGCCAATTGCGAACCTGAAGCCTCGATAGCACTCGCCATCAATTGCTTATTGGCGAACTTACCCGTTCCAGTGAAGAGTCGAGATTGAAACGTCTTATCAGCGATAGTTAACATGGTTAGCCTCCTGCAATGGCTTGGAAAAGAGATATAGCGTCGCCTTCATTAACGACTGTTTGTTGCCACTGGCTACGCGGGACAACCGCATTATTGATTGCAAACACACAACCTAGATCAGGTAATGCTAGAACTTGGATAATGTCCGCTAGAGACGACGAGTGTGCTACTTGTTCTGATTGTTCGTTTATCGAGATCGTTATATGGCTCATTGGATTTCTTCTTCTAAATGCTTAACTACAGACGCACTGCACACAGGACATTCACTATCTTGAGTGACCATAAGGTTTTGCCAATTCATCGTCTGGCCATCGAACAGTTTGAGTTGATGTGTTGCGACCTGAAACTCACCACGAGCTAGACGTTGAATAGCAGCCAAAGCTTGAAGGTTACCTATGGTGCCAACAACTGGGCCTATGATGCCGCTATCGCTACAACGAGTCGTTTGTGGATGATGTCTGAACGGGAACAAGCAGTGATAGCACCCTTTCTGATTCTGATAATCAAATACAATAAATTGGCCTTTCCAGCCAATTGCAGAACCAGAAATTAAAGGGGTCTTCGCGCTGAAACATGCTTGGTTAACCTGCTGGCGTGACTCGAAGTTGTCAGTACAATCCAACACTAAGTCAGCTAGCATCACTTCAAGCTCAAGCTGACTTTCACTCATTCGTTGATTGATGGTTCTTACTTGGCTGCGACCATTGAGCTCACTCAGTTGTTGCTTCAACGCTTCAACCTTAGGCGAACCTAACTGATTTTCCCTGAACGCGACCTGTCGTTGTAGGTTCGATGAATCGACACAATCATCATCGACCAGCACGATCTTTCCAACACCAGAAGCAGCCAGGTAAAGAGCCGCAGCATTACCTAAGCCACCACAACCGATTATCAACACATGACTATTTAGTAGGTTGCGTTGCCCTTGCTCACCCACTTCAGGTAACGCAATTTGTCGTTGATAACGAATGAATTCAAAGTCACTCAGCATAGCTAGGCTCCTGCATAACCTCTTCCTTAAGAGTTGGAGATTTAGGTGCCATGAGTTGTTCGAAAAATTCGATCACTTTCTGTGGGTCTTCAGCCAATGTAATCGCACGTACCACCGCCAAACTCGATACCCCACACTCCCACACCTGCTCAGCTGTCGATTGGTCAATACCGCCAATAGCAACCGTCGGATAACCAGTGAGTTGGTCTGTGTATGGGATAGTATCAATCAGCTGTTGATACAGAGATAAACGAACTAAACCTTGAGGCTTTGATGGCATCTGTTTAGTTGTTGTTGGGAAGATATGCCCTAGCGCAATATAGCTTGGGTTGATTTGAACAATGCGGAGCAACTCGTAATAGCCATGAGTCGAGAGACCGATCTTGATACCTGCTTGGCTCAACTGTGAGAGGTTTGACTCTTCAATATCCTCTTGCCCCAAATGAACACCAAACGCGTCATGCTTGAGTGCAAGCTGCCAGTAATCATTGATAAAAACCTGAGCGTTATGCTCTCGACCAAGCTCGATTGATCGCGCGACTTGTTGTTCTAAGTCCGCTTGCTGCGGGTTTTTAATACGCAGTTGAACAGTGTTGATTCCAAGCTTGAGCAACCTTTCGATCCACTCAACATCATCAACCACAGGGTATAAACCTAGACTATTCTTACCCAGATCAGGAAAAGAAAGCACTGTCCCTTGATTAGCCCAACCAACGCTTATATTCAATCGTTGATCTTCAAGAGCTGGAATTGGAAAGTTTTGGTAATGTGCTGGCCATGTTCCACGTGAAACATTGGACGATGCGCGAGCTAAAACCAATGCGTCTTCTAATGGGAACTCCAACGCCAACAAAGTAAGTAACCAGGCAAAGTGGCCGTGATTATCTAACTCCTGATGAGCTGTAGTGTCACTCTTGATAGCACGATTAGTATCCCGGTGTGACCAGATATCCAGTACAGCTGAAGCATCTGAGACACCGATGTAGATGGTATTCGGAGTTTGTGTAAAGGCATCACAAACGTCAGTTAGCGCGACTGAACTACTGTAATCAACAACGTGGTTCAGTTCCGCTAGCTGACACTCCGCCAATGAATCAACATCATGAGCAAAGCCAATAGATAACGTCTGCTGAGTGTCAACGATAGAGAAGTATTGAGTTGGGCTTACACCCAACTCAACTGCATCGGTTGCCAAGCCTTGTCGCTTAGCAACCAATAGACAGTTCTGCACCTCTCCCGTTAACTCAATATTTTGAGATGGGATGAGTATCTTCACTGTCATTATTCCTCTAATTGAGCTTCTTTTGCACCCACTGCAGGGTGATAAAGTTCAGAGCCAGTATCACGGAACTCTTGTGATTTCTGACGCATCCCTTCCAACGGGTTATCTAGCATCTTAATCTCGATAGCCTGATCCGCGGCTACTTGTTCTGTATCTTTCGCATACTCTCGGACTTCCTGAGAGATCTTCATCGAGCAGAATTTAGGTCCACACATTGAGCAGAAGTGAGCAACCTTACCGGATTCTTGTGGCAGAGTTTCATCATGGAAAGAACGTGCTGTTTCAGGGTCTAAAGCTAGATTAAATTGGTCTTCCCAACGGAATTCAAAACGTGCTTTAGATAATGCATTATCTCGGATTTGTGCGCCTGGGTGCCCTTTCGCAAGGTCAGCAGCGTGTGCAGCTAGCTTGTAAGTAATCAGGCCGGTCTTCACATCTTCTTTGTTTGGTAAGCCGAGATGCTCTTTAGGGGTTACATAACAGAGCATCGCACAGCCGTACCAACCAATCATGGCCGCGCCAATACCAGAGGTAATATGGTCGTAACCAGGAGCAATATCTGTCGTCAGTGGACCTAACGTATAGAAAGGCGCTTCATGGCAGTGTTCTAACTGCTCATCCATATTCTCTTTGATTAGGTGCATTGGCACATGACCTGGGCCTTCAATGATCACCTGAACGTCGTATTCCCAAGCGACTTTAGTCAACTCACCTAGAGTACGTAACTCCGAGAATTGAGCCTCATCATTGGCATCTGCAATAGAGCCTGGACGCAAGCCATCACCTAATGACAGGGCCACATCATACTTCGCACAGATCTCACAGATCTCGCGGAAGTGTGTATATAGGAAGCTCTCTTGGTGATGTGCAAGACACCATTTCGCGATAATAGAACCACCACGAGAAACAATGCCGGTCACTCGTTTGGCCGTCATCGGAACGTAGCGAAGCAACAAACCTGCGTGGATAGTGAAGTAATCAACACCCTGCTCTGCTTGTTCAATCAAAGTATCGCGCATCACTTCCCAGTTAAGGTCTTCCGCAACGCCATTCACTTTTTCAAGAGCTTGATACATAGGAACCGTACCGATTGGTACAGGGCTGTTACGTAAGATCCATTCGCGAGTCTCGTGAATATTACGGCCGGTAGAAAGGTCCATTACGGTATCGCCACCCCAGCGAGTTGACCATACTAACTTCTCAACTTCTTCTTCAATCGAAGAGCTTACTGAAGAGTTACCGATATTAGCGTTCACCTTCACTAAGAAGTTGCGACCAATAATCATCGGTTCTGATTCTGGGTGGTTGATGTTTGAAGGGATGATAGCTCGACCTTCAGCAACCTCCTTGCGCACAAACTCAGGGGTAATTTCTTTCGGTAGATTTGCGCCAAAGTTATGGCCAGGATGTTGGTGGTTAAGCTGCTCATCAGCAAACTTCTGACGCCCCATGTTCTCACGTATAGCAATATACTCCATCTCAGGAGTGATCATCCCCTGACGAGCATAGTGCAGCTGAGTAACACATTGATCGTCAGTCGCGCGACGAATTCTAGGTAGGTTGCCGTAACGAAGGTCGTCTAGAGTTTCATCTTCTAAACGTTCTTTAGTGTAAACAGAGCTTACACCGTCTAACAGTTCCGTATCACCACGCTCATCAATCCATTGCTCACGCAACTTTGGAAGGCCGCTATACAGGTCTATTTGATGTGTGGGGTCAGTGTAAACACCTGAGGTATCGTAAACTTGAATGGGTACATTAGGTTCGAATACAGGCTCTTTTTTGGTACCACCGACAAGGCTATCAGCAAGTGATATTTCTCGTACAGGGACTTGAATATCTTCTCGAGATCCTTGGATGTAAGCTTTTTTTGAATTTGGATAAGGTTGTACGGATAAAGAATCGATGAAATTCTTCGCTTCCAGTCTTGCTTGTTTACGACTCGACATAGCATTTTTCCTTGGCTTTTAGCCATTATTTATAGGGATAAAAATGCTTGACGGATTAGATGCTACAAGAGGGATCACGGTAAGAAATACAGTTGTGATCTGGAGATAGATCTCTAGAAGGATTCTAGTTAGATATCTACTCTTGTTCCCTTCGCAGGTATTAGCCTGATCAGGTTCAACGGATCCCGAGTTAACGGTCTCAGCCATATGGCACTCCGACAAGTTCGATCGAGTATATAAAAACGCCTTGGATAAACCAAGCCGAGTTGTTAACAAATCGTAAGAAAGTTTTAAGACTTTATCAAAAGTTGGAAGCCGATCCATGCTGCTGAGATGCTGAGAACCACGTTAAGTAGCACATTGAGTCCCATCTTAAAGAAAGCACCCTGCTGCATAAGAAGCACGTTATCCATCGAAAATGTAGAAAATGTAGTCAGTGCTCCAAGGAAGCCAAGACCGATAATTTGTCTCCATGGTTCTGTCGCAACCATCTCATTCTCAAACGCTGCGATGAGTAAGCCCATAATTAAAGAGCCAATCACGTTAACAGTTAGCGTACCATAAGGAAAACCACGCCCTAGCATCACCACACATAACTCTGAAATCAAATAGCGCGAACAAGCACCAAATGCGCCACCAATGGCAATAAAACCTAAAATAGATAACTGACCCATGAATCCTCCCAAACAATAATCCCTATATTCTAGCTTTAACGCCGATAAAAGCGAGGGTAGAAACTAAGAATGCATGCGCAAATATTAAACGTTACAGGTGTCACTTAACTTCAATATATCCCATCAAACCCGTTTTCATGTGTTCTATAACATGACAGTGATACATCCAGCGGCCAGGGTTGTCGGCTACAAATGCAGCTTTAGCTCGGCCATTTTTTCCAAGTAACACTGTATCGGTATGGAAAGGTTCTTCAACTTTCTTCCCGTCAAGTTCGAGTACTGTAAAAGTATGTCCATGAATATGGATAGGATGATGGTATTGAGTGACGTTCTTTAGATCGAATATATAGGTTTTTCCCAGATCTAAAGTCGCCAAAGGTTCAGGGATATTATCTTTGCTCATCCCCTCCCATGCTCGTTTATTAGTTAGCCAAAACTTAGGCATAGATTTTCCATCTTTGGATACTGGAGAAACCGCCCCTTCCCATTCAAATAAAAAGTCAATTTCTTCTGCATTAACCAAATCTAAGTTGGGCACAGGATTAAGGGGTAAAGAAGGTAGAGAGCGATTCTCAACAAGGGTTGAATCTACAACCTCGAACTCACACAAAGAGAAAGGAAAGCGTCCTTTCATTTGAAGGACGCTCACTCGCCCACCGGCTTTGGGTGCTATCAATCCAATATCCACTCGCATCCCTGGGCCAATTTTATGTTGAGTCAGTTTATAAGGCGTTTTTACAGGGTTACCATCAATGGCAATCACCCATGCCTCTGCCCCTTCGACAGCAATAGGGTAAGTGATCGTATTATCGACATTTGCGATACGCAGCCTGGTCGTTGCATGTTGTTTTAACTGATAGGCAGGCTCATGTATTCCATTAACGCTACTCCACTCTCCTGGCGTACCCATACGGGCACTGAGTCGTGGGATCATTAGATCTTTCCATTGGCCTTTCTTATCTATATGCCAATGCTTAAGCGTCAGTGCGTGTTCTTCATCAAACGGCACTGGGATACTCTCCTCTACGATAATAAGACCAACCAAGCCCATACCAAGCTGTTTAACGCTATTCATATGTGGGTGATACCAAAACGTACCAGCATCTGGTGGCGTAAATTCATAAATAAATGTTTCACCAGGCATGATCGGTGGTTGGCTTAAGAAAGGTACTCCATCCATTCCGATAGGAATCCTTAAACCGTGCCAATGAATAGTCGTCGGTTCTGATAGCTTGTTGGTAAAACGGATTGTTACCTTCTCCCCCTGGCGACACCGAATCGTTGGCGCTGGAATCTGACCATTAAAGCCTAAAATATTAGTCTCAAACCCCGTCACGATTTCAGCGGTTGAAGGCTCTGCCGTTAGGTCATAAACATACTTTCCTTGCTCATCAACCGCCCGTTTCATTGAGCAAGCGGGAAGTACAGTGAGTGCAGATATAGCGAGAGATGATTGAATAAACTTACGACGGGAGATATCCATATTTGTTGCCTTTTAGTAATAACGACTAAAATGTAACAAAATATTGATAACAGTTCTCATAAAGAAGCGTAGTTTGTGCTGTTGGTTGTTTATAAAAGAGGCTGGGATAAGTAAGCACTTACACTTTTAAGGCCAGATTTTATTAAAAGTAGGAATTATCGACTAAAAATAGAACAAATAGAAAGCAAAAAAGCCTCAGCATTTCTCCTGAGGCTTAGTATATGGAAAGGTTGGAGGTTTCGACTCCCAACACGCGCTGTTTTAGTAAGTCGGAGAATCCGCTACTTTACTAATAGCGTATATTGGATTCAGAAAGCAAAAAGGATCTAGCATTTCTGTTGAGGCTTAGTATATGGGAGGAGTGGAGGTTTAACTCCCAACATGCGCTATTTTGGTAGGTCGGGGGATCCGCTGCTCTGCTAATGGCGTATATTGGCTTCAGAAAGTAAAAAGGCTCTAGCATTTCTGCTAGAGCCTTAAATATGGCAGGGGTGGAGAGATTCGAACTCCCAACACGCGGATTTGGAATCCGCTGCTCTGCCAATTGGAGCTACACCCCTAAAACTTTCATTACTTCAGATTCGAAAAAACCTCGCACTAGGCGAGGTTATCGAATAAGTGGCGGAGTGGAC
>NZ_JBFRKT010000058.1:0-82952 GCF_041469545.1 Vibrio sp. 10N.286.49.C3 | reverse complement strand
GTCAGCGACTTTGAGAGCTTGCGGGTTTCTTGCCAACTGAAAATATCGTCGAGTTCTTGCTTGGACTCTCGAACCGGACGATGCATGTCTTTTGGGTATTGAGCGGACTTAGCAAAGCGATGGTTAAAATCGGCGGTGAAGTAGGGAAGCCAGGCGTTGGCTTGTTCGATGGTGTCGATACCTTGTAAGCGCATCTCTTTAACCAGCCGGTCTTGCAGCGTGAGGTTGGCTCGCTCAACGCGGCCTTTGGCTTGGGAGCTGTTGGCACAGATGAGTTCTATGGCCAGTTCTTTCAGCACGCGCCCGTATTGAGTTTGGCCAACTTGTTTGTGTTTCTCCTGATTCACTCTAAATATGGAGTGTTTGTCGCTGTAAAATGCGATGGGTTTACCGTGCTCATTGAGGTATTCACGCGTCGCCAACATGTAGTCAAACGCGGATTCCGTTTCGCTGAATCTGAGGTTCATCAAGCGGCCAGTCGCATCGTCAATGAACACCAATAGGCAGCATTTGTCGCTGCGGCCTTCAAACCAGTCATGATGGGAGCCGTCAATTTGGATAAGTTCACCCAAGCAATCACGACGGTAACGTGGCTGATAGACTCGAGGTTTTCGTTGTGCATGTGGAAGCCACAGTCCGTCGGCGATCATCCATTGACGTAAAGTTTCGTTTGATACGGGTAAGTTGTGCAGCTCAGATAATTTTTCTTGAGCGAGTGTTGGTGAAAAGTCGCTGTAGTTTTCGCGGACAAGGCTTAACACCGCGTTTCGATAATCACTGGAATACCTATGGTTGCTAGGCTTACCGCGAGCGCGATGAGCCAATCCGCTTGCGCCGTATTTACGAAGTCGGTTCATCAAGCGTTGGATATGACGGACACTCAAGCAGAGAATCTCAGCAGCATCAACTCGACGTATCCGTCGCTGACACACATCTTCAATTACTTTAAAACGATTGATCTCTGAATCACTCATAGTCACCAGCATGTTGTTATGTCCATAGCGTTACCAATATCAATTAAGTCTAGTGGTGATGAGCTAAAGGGACATTTTAACTTTGGAAAATAGTGACATTACAACTTTGCGCCTACAAGCCAACTGCGTATTATGTATATTATGTTAAATTGGGTTTAGTGTTTATGAGGCAGGTATCTTTGTGTGATGCCCTGCCTCTTGTTTGACTACCAAACTGACGTTCTATTTAACAGTAAGTCTATTTACCATAAAATACCTAATAAACATATTTCCTAATCTTCGATTAAGAATACGTTTATTAGACTTCAAGCATTAACCTATCAATTGCTTCAATGATCTCTTTGGTTCTTACAGGTTTGGTAATGAAATCATTCATACCGACATCTAAACAAGAAAATTTATCTTCTACTGATGTGTGTGCCGTTAGCGCGACGATTGGTGTTTTGATGTTTGCGTCTCTCATGTATTTGGTTGTGGTTATTCCGTCCATAACTGGCATCGACACATCCATCAAGATAATGTCTATCGGATCATTACCTCTTTCTACAAAGCCAATGGCTTCTTCACCGTTGCTTGCGATGAAAACTTCGTGGCCTTGCCGCGCAAGGATCAATTGAATCACCATCTGATTCGTTGGGTTGTCTTCAACAACTAACACTGAATAACGGGTTCTTGGAACTTGCGAGTATTTATCTTCTGCAGCATGATCTTGATTGTTCGTAACTCTCGTTAAAACTGGTAACCGCACTTCAAATTTCGAGCCTTTTCCTGGCTCACTCTCGACCGATATACGTCCGCGCATCAGTTCTACTAGTCGTTTTGTTATTGCTAAACCTAAGCCAGTGCCACCAAATCTACGTGTGATTGTGCTATCGGCTTGCACGAACGGACTGAATAATGACGAAAGTTGCTGTGAGCTGATGCCAATTCCGGTGTCTTCTACGCTAATACGGAATGAACTGTGCTGGTATGTAATAGAAACATGTACATGCCCGTGTTCAGTGAACTTTATTGCGTTACCAATGAGATTAAAAAGGATCTGTGCTAAGCGACTTGGGTCGATGTAATGTAGTTCACCTTCTGGAATGTCGCTAGTTAGGGTTAACGACAACCCTTTATCGTCTGCTATCTTCTTTTGTTCAGATAAAACAAAAGTTACAGTGTCTCTTGCGTTGCTCCATTGAGGAGCCAACGAGAAGCATCCAGATTCAATCTTTGAAAAGTCCAATACATCACTGATGATCGCCAATAGGAGTTCAGATGATGTACTCATATTTAACAATATAGACTGTTGTTCATCATTCAGCGGTGTGGACTTTAGCGTGTCGATTAAGCCTATGGTAGCGTTTAGCGGCGTTCTTAACTCATGACTCATCATTGCTAAGAATTCAGATTTGGCTTTGTTGGCTCTTTCTGCGTCTTTTCTTGCTGCTACGAGTTCTGCTGTACGTTCTCGGACTGTCGCTTCAAGTTTTTCTTTGTTTTCAATATCGAAAACAGCACGCTCAATCAGCGGTCGAAATCGGTTTAGAGTGGCTTTGGTTTCAATACTAAAGTGTTTGGTATTGGAATGGATAAAGATGATAACGGATTGTGTTAGCCCGCTATCAATACCAGTAATCAGTACGGAGTTAATTTGGTCTAGGATAATGGGATGCAAAGTGCTGAATTCACCCAGAGATTTGGGTTCAAAAAGAATGGCACATTCTCCATTAATGACTCGCGATAGCTTGCCACAATCTGTCCAATTCATTTGTTCGAATACTTTGTTATTGGTTAACAGGGTTTTGAAACTACCTTCATTCCCTACTCTTGATACCACAATAAAATCATCAAACTTTATGTATTTTTTGAGTGCGAATTCGAGACTAGAAAATATTTCAGATATGTTACTCGCCTTACTGATCGCAGAGATAGTCGATAGGATCACCCTATTCTCTTCAGCTAATTTACGTTCACGGACCTTTAGTTTTTGGAGTTCAATACGAGCTTCTTGCAGCGCTTCTTGGTCTTCAGTATCCATTACTTTTTCAGCCTATAAAACGTTGCAGACGATACCATCAAATTTCCGTGCGCATTTTCACCACCAGAGAGTCTGCCTTGCTCACCAAACGTAAATGGACATATGTATGGAAGCCCACCAAGTGCGTGATTGATTTGGTCACAAACCTCATCCATATCTTGTTTTAGGTGCAGCATTGGTCCTGCACAGAATATGTTGATCGCCCCTAATTTTTCTTCAAGATCCATATCATTATAGTAAGACGAATGAATGATGTTAGCGGCACGACTTATAAGTTGTTGCTTAGAGCCTTGCATCAAATAGATGGTGTCACCTTCATTTATATCAGTGAACAACTCGATACCGTTACACTCAGTTTCTCTGATCGAATGCGATAGCTTGAAATATGGGTAGTCGTAAGAAGAGCCGACCTTTCGGCCTAATGGATAAACTGTCGACTTTTCAAAAATATACCCATCATCACTGCCACCTAAATGAAAATTAGTCCATTCATTATAAACGGTGGTCGCTGGCCTATGGTCGATCTCTAACAATATTCGATTTCTTACTTTGGTGACGGTGCCTGAATACTGAGTGGGTGTATGACCGGCGCTAAAAGATGAATAGATGGATTGTGACGCAAAAAACACCGTTAAAGAGACGCCATTAATAGCAAGAGCTTCTTCGGTAAAGATACTCCAATTTCCAGACACTTGATTGTCTGCTGCGCTTCCACCAATAATCGGCACCTCTGTGCCAAATTTGTTATCGATGGCCGCCATCACCTTCTCTTCATTTCCTGGGGTGGAATGGAGCAAGATAAGATCGGGTATTTCACCTTCTCGGTTGGCGTTCTTTAATGCTTTATCGATGGCGCTGAATGTACTACGGTCTATGGAATCGCCAAAGTGACTGATGCCGGTACCGTAGGCATTGATCCCGGAATCATAGATGATGAGTATCCCAATCACAGGGCCTGAATGGAACCCTGTTTCGGTCATAATACCGTGACAAGTGGTGCAGCCATGTATTGGTGTATTCGGGAGCGCATCTACCAAATATCTCTGCACAGCAAGTGTGGAGTACTCTTCGGTGCAGTAGCAGATAAGACAGGCAATATCGTCAGGGTTTGCCACCCCACTGAGCAGTTCATCTACTGCGATTTTATCGTCTAGGGAATAAGAGACTTTTGATAGAAATTTCATAGATCTCGGAAGATTTTATTAATGCTCTCTTTATAACACTTTTATACAATCTATTTCACTGACTTAGTACATATTTCTATCAAAAGAATTGAGGTGAGACTAACTTGTTACTGTGTTATTCCTTAGAAAGGTTTACAGAAAGTGTGGCTATCTGTTGTGGAAATGTAACCGTTATTGAGGAGTTCTGAGCGTTCGTTCGTAACAGCCAAATTGATGCCCCTTTTTCTTCTAGAGTTCCGCTCTCATTATAGTTAATGATAAATTTACCAGTTTTAGATGTTTCGATCGAATACCCTAGGTTATCACCCGAAATTAAAACATTATGTTTATCAATAGTAATTTGGCAAGGTTTAGAAATTATACAGTTTACTGTTTCGTCATTGTCGTATGTCACTGTTCTCCAAGTAAATGCAGCTATTAAAATAACCAACATGACGATAATTTGAACAAGTCTGCCTTTTGTTAGCTTTTGTGCCGCCATTATAATCTTTACTCCTTGTTACAAAGTTCAAAGTTTTTAAATAAAAATCCAATTCCAGACCAAGCGTAAGGTTACTACTCTGTCATTGATTTGTTAATTCAAGTATAGTGTCGCGTTGAAAATGCCACTTTTTTTTAAAATCAGCAAGTGGAAATAAAGCTCTGAATAGGCTGAATTTCCTTTTCTAATTTGGGTGGCATTACGACGTGAGTCGTGTTGGAAGTAAAGTGTAGTAAATAAGAAATTGGAAGCATGCAAATGAGCCAAGAAAAGCAGCTTGAACAAAACTACAACTATACGGTCGTCCGTCAATTTACCCTCGTTACAATTTTGTGGGGTATTGTCGGTATGGGCGTTGGTGTTTTGATTGCCGCTCAATTAGTTTGGCCACAGCTAAACTTTGATACGCCGTGGCTGACGTACAGTCGTTTACGTCCCCTGCATACTAATGCGGTTATTTTTGCGTTCGGTACAAGTGCGCTGTTTGCAACATCATATTATGTTGTGCAACGTACCTGTCAGACGCGTCTCTTTGGTGGCCCTCTCGTAGCCTTTACCTTTTGGGGTTGGCAAGCGATTATCCTGTCCGCTGCAATTACTTTACCGTTAGGTTTAACCTCTGGTAAAGAATACGCAGAACTTGAATGGCCAATCGATATTGCTATTACTCTTGTGTGGGTAGCTTATGCGGTCGTGTTCTTCGGAACCATGATTAAACGTAAGACATCGCACATTTATGTAGCTAACTGGTTCTTCGGAGCCTTCATCATCACGGTTGCCGTGTTGCACATCGTTAACAGCCTGGCTGTTCCTGTATCTGCGTTTAAATCGTACTCGATTTATTCCGGAGCGATCGATGCAATGGTGCAATGGTGGTACGGACACAATGCGGTAGGCTTCCTATTGACAGCTGGTTTCCTAGGTATGATGTATTACTTCGTTCCTAAACAAGCTGGTCGCCCTGTTTACTCTTACCGTTTGTCGATTGTTCACTTCTGGGCTCTTGTGTCTCTGTATATTTGGGCTGGTCCTCACCACCTACACTACACAGCACTTCCAGACTGGACTCAGTCTCTAGGTATGGTTATGTCTTTGGTTCTGTTTGCTCCATCTTGGGGTGGCATGATCAACGGTATTATGACTCTATCTGGTGCGTGGCATAAGCTACGTTACGACCCTATCCTACGTTTCCTAATCGTTTCTCTATCATTCTACGGCATGTCGACTTTCGAAGGCCCTATGATGGCAATCAAAACGGTTAACGCACTATCTCACTACACGGACTGGACTATCGGTCACGTTCACTCTGGTGCGCTAGGTTGGGTTGCGATGGTTTCTATCGGTTCGGTTTACCACTTAGTTCCTAAACTATTTGGTCAAGAGCGTATGTACTCTGTATCTCTAATCAATGTTCACTTCTGGTTAGCAACGATTGGTACGGTTTTCTACATTGTTGCAATGTGGATTTCTGGTGTGATGCAAGGTCTGATGTGGCGTGCAGTTAACTCTGACGGTACATTAACTTACAGCTTCGTTGAATCTGTAGAAGCATCTTACCCGTTCTACTTTGTACGCTTCTTAGGTGGTTTTATCTTCCTATCTGGTATGTTCCTAATGGCATACAACACGTACAAAACTGTTTCTGCACCTAAAGATAGCCTTAAAGCTATCCCTCAACCGGCTTAAGGAGATTTAGAATGAGCTCAAATTCAAATAATCGCCATGAGTTGGTAGAGAAGAACGTTGGCCTACTGGCGATCTTGATCGTTATTGCTATCAGTTTTGGTGCTTTAGTAGAAATTACCCCTCTTATTTTCCAAAAGCAGACGACTGAACCTGTAGAAAACCTACGCGTTTACTCTGCTCTGGAAATGGAAGGTCGTGATATTTATATCCGCGAAGGTTGTAACGTATGTCACAGCCAAATGATTCGTCCTTTCCGCTCTGAAACTGAACGTTACGGTCACTACTCTGTAGCGGGCGAAAGCGTTTGGGAACACCCATTCCTATGGGGTTCTAAGCGTACTGGTCCAGATCTAGCGCGTGTTGGTGATCGTTACTCTGATGAGTGGCACCGTGTTCACCTTATCGACCCTCGTGAACTTGTTCCTGAATCAAACATGCCTGGTTTCCCATGGCTTGCTGAGAATGTACTTGATGGCAAATTGACTCAACAGAAGCTTGAACTCTTCCGTAATCAATTTGGTGTTCCTTACACAGACGAACAAATTGCTAACGCTAAACAAGATGTTGAAGGAAAAACAGAGATGGATGCAATCATCGCTTACCTTCAATCGCTTGGCCACGCAATGAAATAAGGAATAATTATGGACATTATTACATTTCAAAGTGTTTGGACTGTTACTGTTTTTGCTTGCTTCATCGGCATCGTTTGGTGGGCATACGGCAAGAATCGTAAATCACGTTTCGACGAAGATGCGAACCTAGTGTTTGCAGACGACGAGCCGGCAACAAGTTCTAAAAATCAAGGAGTGACAAAGTAATGAGTACATTCTGGAGTATCTGGGTTAGTGCGATTACGATTGGTACCCTAATTGGTTGTGCTGTCTTGCTTCGTTGGTGTTTTAAAGATCGAACTGGCGTAGAAGAAGGTCATGATATGGGCCATGAATACGATGGTATTCGTGAGCTTAATAACCCACTACCAAAATGGTGGACATACCTTTTCATCAGTACGATTGTGTTTGCAGCTGTTTACCTTGCTCTTTACCCTGGCCTTGGCAATTTTAAAGGTCTACTAGGGTGGACAAGTT
The DNA here is from genome assembly GCF_041469545.1 of Vibrio sp. 10N.286.49.C3. NCBI lineage: Bacteria > Pseudomonadati > Pseudomonadota > Gammaproteobacteria > Vibrionales > Vibrionaceae > Vibrio > Vibrio sp. 10N.286.49.C3. The sequence continues at coordinate 75,516 of NZ_JBFRKT010000058.1, read as the reverse complement.
CAAACCAAGAAGTTCGTAGTATTGAAGAGTCTCGCTCTTCGATTGCTGCGGCTCAAGCGAACAAGCAGTTAGACGAGTACGCGAAAGAGCTTGATGACGCAAACACCTATTTTGGTGAAGCATTCAAAAAGCTAGCTCACGACGAAAATGGTTTACGTTCTGTCCCTGACATTGCATCAGATGCTGACGCAATTAAAGTGGGCCAACGTTTATTCTTGCAAAACTGTTCTCAGTGTCACGGCTCTGATGCTCGTGGTCAAAAAGGTTTTCCTAACCTAACTGATGACGCATGGCTATATGGTGGTGAACCACAAGCTATCGTGACAACAATCATGCATGGTCGTGTTGGCCAAATGCCTGGCTGGAAAGATGCACTTGGTGAGCAAGGCGTTAAAGAAGTGGTTAGCTACACGCTTAGCCTTTCTGGACGTAGTGTGAATGCTCGTGAAGCTGAAGCTGGTAAAGCTCGCTTTGTTGTATGTGCTGCATGTCACGGTACAGATGGTAAGGGTAACCCTGCTGTAGGTGCACCTGACCTGACCGACCGCGACTGGTTGTTTGGCGACTCTCGCGCTGCTGTGACGGAAACAGTAATGTACGGACGCTCTGGCGTTATGCCTGCTTGGAAAGACATTCTAGGCGAGGATAAAGTACAACTGATTTCATCATACGTGTGGAGCTTAAGCAACTCGGATAATAAGTAACATTTCAATAACAGCCTCTTTCTAAGAGGCTGTCTTTCCTTTATTTTATAACCCCTTCTTTTTATTCTTTTTTGAGATCTTTTTTATGGTAAAGCCTTGGTATAAACAGTTTTGGCCGTGGTTCTTAATCGCGTTGCCAGCGACAGTAGTTATTTGGACCATCATGACGGTTATTGTGTTCACACAGAACTCTGTAGACCTAGTGACTGAGGATTACTATAAAAAAGGAAAAGGCATTAATGTCGACATTTCAAAAGTAAATATTGCAAAGGAACTCGGCCTTTCAGCTTCAGTTAACGAGAAAGGTAACTCAGTTATCATTACTCTTGAGAAAGGTAAACTCGATCACTTCCCTGCGATTAACGCAATGTTTGTTCACAGAACACTGCCTGACCGCGATTTTACTCAACTACTGACAGCGGATGCGAAAGGCAACTACACCATGACTTTGGATCACGAAATGCAAGGACCATGGTTTATTGAGCTTTCTCCGCATGATTCTGAATGGTTAGTGCAAGGTCGCATGAACTTCCCTATTGATACTCCTACTCAACTAACGAATTAAAGCTTATGTGTGAATCCTGTTATCACTGCGGTGAAGATGTACCAGCGGAAACGGATTTTAAAGTAGAAATCTTAGGATCGGTTCGACCGATGTGTTGTCCGGGTTGCGAAACCGTAGCCCAGACAATCATAGATAGCGGTTTGGTCTCTTATTACCAATACCGTACTGCTCCTGCTGAAAAAGCAGATTTGGTGCCAGAGCAGCTTCTGGCACTGAGTCATTACGACAATGAAGATGTTCAATTGGAGTTCGTCCGTAACTCCGAAAACATCTCTGAGGTGACATTGTCACTAGATGGTGTCTCTTGTGCGGCTTGTGCTTGGCTTATTGAGAAGCAAGTTTCTTCAAAGCTTGGCGTTGTGAGTATTCGTGTTAATACCACGACCAACCGTGCTTTGCTTAGTTGGGACAACACTCAGGCCAAACTGAGCGAGTTGCTATCCGCGATTCATAGGTTGGGCTACAAAGCTGCACCATTCGAGGCTGACCAACAAGAAGCCGCTTATCATCGCTCGATGAAGAACTACCTTTATCGCCTCGGTGTTGCTGGGTTAGCAACCATGCAGGTCATGATGCTGGCTGTGGCGCTTTATCTTGAAGTTTTTGGCAGCCTTGAGCCGGAATTCAAAAGCTACTTTCGTTGGGTGAGTTTGATCTTCGCAACGCCTGTACTGCTCTACTCTGCATTACCGTTCTATATTAACGCTTGGCGTAGTATTAAAGGCCGAACCTTGGGCATGGATGTTCCTGTGTCGATCGCTCTATTGTTTGCCTATGTTGCGAGTTTAGTGGCAACGGTGACAGAGCAAGGCGAAGTGTTCTTTGAATCTATCTCGATGTTCACCTTCTTCTTGTTGCTTGGTCGTTTCCTTGAGATGCGCGCGCGTCGTAAAGCAGCAGCCGCGAGTGGTAACCTGCTTAAGTTGGTTCCTGCGATGGCGACAACGTTAGACGGTGAGCAAGTTCCGGTAAAAACCTTGAAGGTTGGCGATCAGATTCGGGTTCTACCCGGTGAGCATATCCCTGCGGATGGTAAAGTACTGTCTGGTAGAGTTCATATTGATGAATCCATGCTGACTGGCGAATCGATTCATGTGGTTAAGAATGAAGGCGATACCGTCTTTGCTGGTACATTGAATGGTGATGAATCGTTTGAATTGGAAGTGATGACGTCTAAAGCGGATTCTGTGATTTCCAATATCGTTCGCCTTCAGGATGAAGCGCAACTGTCTAAGCCTCGCATCGCAGAGATTGCCGATGTGGTTGCTCGATACTTTGTTGCTGTGATTCTGGTTATCTCGTTCGGCACTTGGTTTTACTGGCACCAAACACGTCCAGAAGATGCTTTCTGGATTATGCTCTCGGTACTTGTTGCGACATGTCCTTGTGCTCTATCGCTTGCAACACCGACAGCCATCACCTGCTCAACTTCTCGTATGGGTAATTTCGGTATCTTGCTGCGCAAAGGCCATGTGTTTGAAACTTTGTGCAAAGTGAATCACTTGATCATAGATAAAACAGGCACGTTGACCGAGGGTGATATTCGTATCAGCCAAGTTGAAACCTTCGCACAACTTGATAAAGACACCTGTTTGAAAGTAGCGGCGAGCCTAGAGCAACATGCTAACCACCCTATCGCGAAAGCGTTCAAGACTCATCTTTCTGATGATATCGAAGTAGAGTCTGTCAATAACGTAATTGGCTCTGGTATCACTGGTGAGTGGAATGGACAAGAAGTCGCTATCGGCAGCAGTGAATTCATTCTTGGTGATGCACAAACATCGGAAAGCAATGGTATTTACTTGTCGATGTCTGGTCGACATACCGCAACATTCACTTATGAAGACCCGATTCGTAAAGAAAGTATTGAGTTCATTAAGCAATTCAAAGAAGCGGGAATCAAAACCACGCTGCTGACTGGCGATTCTTTGATTAACGCGAAACCTGTTGCTGAAGAGATCGGCATTACTGACATTGTTGCTAACGCGAAGCCGGAAGATAAACTGGCTTATTTAAACTCTAGAGACGCTAGTGACATCACCATGATGGTTGGTGACGGTATTAACGATGCGCCTATTCTGGCGGGTGCTCACCTTTCTGTCGCAATGGGCGGCGGTACCGACGTGGCGAAAGCCTCAGCGGATATGGTGTTATTGGGTGACAAACTCGATAGATTACTTAAATCACGAACATTAGCGCTTAAAACGCGTAAGATAATCCGTGAAAACTTAGCGTGGTCGTTGGGGTATAACTTACTTATTCTTCCATTGGCTGTTGCTGGTTTGGTTGCTCCATACATTGCCGTTGTTGGCATGTCTGCTAGCTCTATTATTGTTGTGTCTAACTCGTTAAGGCTTTTAAAAGAGCAAGGTAAATAATGGAAAGTTTATACATACTTATTCCAATTGCGATCGTACTTGTGTGCATCGCTGTCGGTATCTTTCTGTGGGCAGTTAAGAGTGAGCAGTTTGAAGACCTTGAGCGTCAAGGCCACAACATTCTGTTTGATGAAGACACTAATGCTCTTCACCATTCTGATAGTAAACCTGTTAAGAACGAGAAAGCTAACGTAGAAAGCCAAACTAACTTAGACAAAAAGAACGATGACGCCTGATTGGATCGGAGCCTTTGTTGTTGGGTTGATCGGCGCAGGTCACTGCATGGGAATGTGTGGTGGCATTGCGTCGCTTCTTTCAATTGGAAACAGTAAACCTTCCCCTGTCATTCCCCTGCTTTATAACCTAGGACGCTTGCTAAGCTATGCCGTGATTGGCGGTGTGATTGGCGGTGCAATTTCTTCTATAGGTCAGCTAAGCGATTTTAACGCTCTGCTAGGTTGGCTTCGATTATTTGCTGCTGGCTTTATGATCGTCTTAGGTTTGTATATTGGCAAATGGTGGTTCGGCTTGTTGTTTTTTGAAAAAGTCGGACAAAAACTATGGCGCTATATCTCTCCTGTCGGTAAATCATTTCTACCATTGAAGCATCCTAGTCACGCTCTACCATTTGGTTTCATTTGGGGGTGGTTACCATGTGGCCTTGTTTATTCTATGCTTACATGGGCGGCCGTATCAGGAAGTTGGTATAACGGAGCGGGTATCATGCTTGCTTTCGGTTTAGGAACCCTCCCTGCGATGCTCACGGTTGGAATGGGGGCAAATTTCCTCAAAAAATTGCAACAAGCTGACTTATTTCGTCAGTTTGGTGCAATTTTAATCCTCATTTACGGCTCCTATACCGGTTATATGGCGCTACAGCTTATTATTTATACCGTATAGCGGCGTCTTTAATCCGGTTTTTTTACTACCCTTTAGGATTAAGGAATGCTAAAATATTGACGTATATCAAATAGTGAAAGATTGTTATGATTTCTGAAAAGCCTGTGACGAAACGTGTTCAGTCTGGTGGCTGTGCGATCCATTGCCAGGATTGTAGTATTAGCCAGCTCTGTATTCCGTTTACTTTGAATGAATCTGAACTCGATCAACTTGATCAGATCATTGAGAGAAAAAAGCCTATTCAAAAAGGCCAAGAGTTATTTAAAGCCGGTGACGAGCTTAAATCTCTATACGCTATTCGCTCTGGAACGATCAAGAGCTACACTATTACCGAGCAAGGTGATGAGCAGATTACTGCATTCCACCTAGCGGGCGATCTTGTTGGCTTCGATGCGATTACTGGTGACATGCACCCTAGTTTCGCACAAGCGTTAGAAACTTCTATGGTCTGTGAAATTCCATACGAAATTCTAGACGACCTATCAGGCAAAATGCCTAAATTGCGTCAGCAAATTATGCGTCTGATGAGTAATGAGATTAAAGGTGACCAAGAAATGATTCTGCTTCTTTCTAAGAAGAACGCGGAAGAGCGTCTTGCTGCATTCCTTTACAACCTTTCTACTCGTTTCTCTCAACGTGGCTTCAGCCCACGAGAGTTCCGCCTAACGATGACTCGTGGCGATATTGGTAACTACCTTGGTTTGACTGTTGAAACAATTAGCCGTCTTTTAGGTCGCTTCCAAAAAGCAGACATCTTGAGCGTTAAAGGCAAATATATCACTATCGAAGATCACGATGCGTTGATGGAACTTGCTGGCGTTTCAAAAGAATAGTCTAGATATCAATGATGTAGTTCAATAATGAGCTACATCATGTTTCTCTCTTAAAACCTCTTATATTTCTCTTATTCTCTCCATAACTACGCTACATTATTTATATGTTCGGTCTGAAAAGTAGGCTTAGTTATGAGTATCTATAACAAAATTTTAGTTGTCGCAGACATTAATCACGATGAGCAACCTGCTCTAGTTCGTGCTATCCAACTTGCCAAGAAAAGCACATCAACAAGCCACATCACTTTCTTTTTATCGATCTACGATTTCTCGTATGACATGACATCTATGCTCTCTGTCGATGAAAGAGACGCAATGCGTAAAGGCGTAATTCATCAACGTGAAATTTGGATGAATAAAGTGGCGGCTCCTTACCTTGATGATTCCATTGAATTTAACGTGCAAGTGGTTTGGCACAACCGCCCGTATGAAGCGATCATTGCAGAGGTTTACAGTGGCGAGCATGACATCCTAATCAAAGGTACGCGTAAGCACGATACCTTAGAATCTGTCATCTTTACTCCTACCGACTGGCACTTATTGAGAAAATGCCCTAGCCCAGTGCTATTGGTTAAAAATGATTTCTGGCCAGAACACGCGAAGATTTACGCTTCAGTTCATGTAGGCTCTGAAACCGAAGCTCACTTAGAGCTCAATGATACGATGGTCGACAGGTTGCTTGAAATCACAGGTCGTTTAGATGCTGAGCCGCTATTGGTAAACGCCTATCCGGTGACACCTGCTAATATCACAATCGAGCTGCCAGAGTTTGACCCAACCTCTTATACTGACGCGGTTCGTGGTCATCACTTAACAGCGATGAAAGCGTTGCGCCAGAAACACGGTATGAGTGAAGAGCAAACTGTTGTTGAGCAAGGCTTGCCAGAAGATGTTATTCCTCGTGTCGCGTCTGAAAACAACGCTGCTATGGTGATTCTTGGTACAACCGGCCGTACTGGATTGTCTGCTGTGTTTATTGGTAATACTGCGGAACATGTAATCGACAAGATTAACTGTGACGTACTTGCTCTTAAACCGTCGGGTTACGTCAGTCCACTTGATCCCAATTTGTCTATAGGTTAATACCTTATAGCTGATTTAAAATCATAAAAAAACGCCTCAAGCACTGCTTGAGGCGTTTTTATTTATCTAGAGCTTCCGCCATTCCAAATACAGAATCGCGAATATCTCGTTATACCAATCACAGTAAGTAAGTGATAATAAATAGCGCAGGAAAAATGCTTGAGAACAAGGCAGAAATTTTCGATAAGTAGTTATTCTACAATCAAAATTTCTAACGATGTTATCGAGTGTTTTAACCAGCTAGGATGAACAGTTATTTACTACGATTGGTATTATACGTTAGTCACGTCGATGAACATTGACTCATCAATATTTGAAGAGGAAATTTCAGCTTCTTCGAATTCGTAGGCCTTGCGATCTTCACTACGGTCTAGTGGAAGGTTTACGAAATCAAACAATTCTCGGTCAGCCAGTTGGCTTGGACTTACGTTCTGAATTGACTTGAAAATCTTCTCAACACGACCTGGCGTTTGCTTATCCCAATCAATCAACATCGCTTTAATGTTCTGACGCTGTAGGTTCTCTTGAGAGCCACACAGGTTACAAGGAATGATTGGGAAATCTAGGTGCTCTGCGTATTGGATTAAGTCCGTTTCACGACAATAAGTCAGTGGACGAATAACAACGTTACGGCCATCATCAGAACGCAATTTTGGCGGCATTGCTTTCAAGCGTGCACCGTGGAACATGTTCAGGAACATCGTCTCAACAATATCGTCTAGGTGGTGGCCAAGAGCAATCTTAGTCGCCCCTATTTTCTCTGCAAACGAGTACAAAGTACCACGACGAAGACGAGAACATAGACCACAAGTTGTTTTACCCTCTGGCACTTTCTCTTTAACTACGGAGTAAGTATCTTTATCTACGATGTAGTAAGGAATGTTCAGAGTTTCGAAGTACTCAGGAAGAATGTGCTCAGGAAAGCCAGGTTGTTTTTGGTCTAGGTTTACGGCAACAACATCGAATTTGATAGGTGCTGCTTCCCGTAAACGTAGCAAAATATCTAGCATCGCAAATGAATCTTTACCGCCACTAATGCACGCCATTACTACGTCATTCTCTTCGATCATGTTGTAGTCAACGATGGCATTTCCAACATTTCGTCTCAGACGTTTCTGAAGCTTGTTGAATTCAAGTGTTTCTTTTTTATTTTCGTTTTGGTTCATTGCGACTCTCACACCGTCGTATTACCGACTGTAGATTGCTAGTGGGACTGTTTTAGGGCGTGGATTATACGGATTTTTATTTGATGTTGAAATAGTAACGGCAGGATTAACAAGCTGAGTATTGGAAAGATTCCGCTTCTTTTGAACTTTAAGCTCTCTAAATGGTTAGATAAACGCGTCTTAACAAATTCGAGGTTTGCATAGTAGACAAAGAAAAGCAGCCTTCTCTAAAAGATCAGGCTGCTTAAGAACTACTTCCTCAAAGCGTAGGGAGTGCTTCTAGCTAGACTTATTGCGCGGGAATGTACGGTAATACGCGAACCGTTGGCTCTGGTAAAGTGATGCTGTCACTTCCATTCAGCTCTTCTAAGGTGAATTTAGCACGCCCTTCTTTAATTGGGATCTGTTTACCGTTAGATAGAGCAATGTTGCCTTCAAGCTTGTCATTGAACTCCAACGTTAACCCTTGGATATTAGGTGTGAACCAGCTAGAGAACATGCCGCTTACGTCTTCTAGCATCGCTTGCATCTGCGGTAACAGGCTTTCTAGCTGTGTAACTTCAACAGTTTCAGCTAAAGGTTCCTGTGTCATGACAACGAGCGAATACGCGCACTCTTGTTCTTGGGTTTGTACAAAGATAAGAGGATTTGCTGAGCGCAGGTTTTGATCTACAGGTAGAAGCAGCTCATTCGCAGGAGACACTTTTAGCTCTTCGTAGTGCTCTTCTTTCTCCATCCACGCTTTGCTGATGTGACAGGTTTTCTGTGCTTGTTGGTCAACAAAGAACACCGCAACTTTGACATCATCGTGCCCTTCTTTGGTGTTGTTTTTCAGCTGAGTATAGAGTTTAGAATACGTGAATATGTATTCTTGCGCCGAAGCTGGAAGAGAAACCCCAAAACTTAAAGTGGCTAATAAAGCGAGTGCTGTCTTTTTCATTATTATAATCTTGTTGAAGTTGAGCGTTTATAAATAGAAAGAGCAGCCAATGAGCTGCTCTTTTGCGATATTGCTTGGTGTCAAATTGACTAAAGAAGTCAATCAAACGGATATCCAAATGAGTTACTTTTCCCAGTATACCTTGTTGTGACGGATCATAGCTTGTAAATCAGTCACATAGTCTGAACCTCGCTCAGAATATTTTAACAAGCCATTGGTCAATTCGGTCGCCGTTTCTTTGGTTAACAGATCATTACCATTTGCTGCCAGTTGCGCACGAATGGCTCTTAAATCTGCATAGGCACGGTTACGATTAAGGTTCATGAAGTAACGGTGTACGGATTCTTGGCTTGAAGAAAATGTTGCTACTTCATGCGAGCTGCCTTCGTTACGTTGTAGCGGAACAAGGCCACAACCTTTGCTGTAACACCAATGTCCGAAATAGTTGTTTGCTTTGGTGGCGAAACGTGATATCCCCCAAGCTGATTCATTAGCAGCCTGTGTCAGTACCAGCGCCTCTGGCAGTACGTTGACTCGGTTAAGCATTTCCGCCAACCATGTCTGTTCTATACCTGTGCTAGGTACCGGTAAGCTGTACAACTTCCCTAACCTTTTCGCATACGACATGTCTTCTGAATCAATATTCGTAATACCTGATTCAGAGATCTTGGTTAAAAACGCACGCTCTTTGGTGATACGTTTGTTTTCAATCTTGATGCTTGGGCGTAGGAACGAGAAAAACGCGTCTTTTTTCTCGTTTACATCCTTAATAGCAGCAAAATTTGGTGCGCTTGAAGCAACAGTTAAGTCATCAAATTGGTCTGCTGAATTCGAGCTTTGTTCTGTCGTACGTCGCCGTTCTTCTTCTTGGTAAAGGTAAGGGCCAATCAGTGAAATAGAACCCACGATTGCTAGTGTTGTTACTTTGAGCGCAAGAGATTTACTCACGCTGCCTTTGTCGTTATTACGCATCGAAGACCTGCGGGTTTTTGTTCTTGTTACCATGGCTATTGTTGTTGCCGTTATTGTTACCGCCATCGCTATCGTCATCGCTCATTGGGCGGTCTGATGCAATTATCTTCAGCTTGATGCCAAACATTTCACGGTAAACGATACCTTTCACGTGGAAGAAGAATGGAAGAACGAAGATCAAGCCAATGCCGTACATCATCGCAGCAACGATGAACATCAGCATAACCATTAGGTATATAGACGCGACTACGAAGATCTTCTTATTTACTGCTCTTAGAGAAAGTAACAGCGATTGCATCGGTGGAACTTTTTTATCACAAATCAGCAGAATTGAGTTGCTGAACGCAAGTGAGAAGTAGATAGACAGAAATGGCAGAATCATACCAGCGATGCCTTGAAGCATTAGGCTGAACAAAGTCACTAGAATGACGGGGATCGTAAACTGTAAACCTTTGCCTATGTGGCGCACTTTAGTTTGAAGACCTGCAGCATGGCTCATTGCCATTAAACAGATGCCGGCATAGATAGGTGCACTGACGACTTCATAGCTAAAATTCGCAATGAAAATCGATTCAACGATCTGGGGTGTAAAGGCCTCAGGGTCGATTACCGCATCTAAGATCACTGCAGGGTCACCAAGTTGCAGTTTTAGCGCGATATAAAAGATAGCCAATTGTACGAACATCAGCGCAACAATCGCAGGGGAAAACGAAAGAAAGTGACTTATCGTATGTTTCCAAGCCTCTTGGAATACAGCCGTTGCTTTGAGCTCATAATCGCCGGAAAGTGCACGGTCGATACTACCGCCCAAATTAAAATCTTTTTCGATGTCGTTGTTCATATTGATACCTAGGTGCGCCAACTAAACGAAGGCACCTAACTTATTGATAAAAAATTACCTTCATTATACCCATATGTCGGATGCAAACTAAAATATGAATCTGTAGCAAGGCTTGCTTTTACGTCTTAATGGTTAATAATTAGACACTTGTTAGGGTGTGAACCCAACAAATAACAGTATGGTAAAGGATGTTTACTTTTACCTGCGAATTTTTTTGTCTTCGAAAGATAAAAAATGCTTTGAATTCACGTTTTTGGTGATTATGATGCGCGCCTTAGAGGTGTATAGCAACAGGTCTCAAATAGAACCAAGGTGGAGAAAAACAGACGTTGAACGCTAAAAAATCAGTAGGGAAGCCAGTAGTACAGCTAACTGGCATCAGTAAAAGTTTCGATGGTAAGGAAGTCATCGGCAATCTGGATTTAAACGTAAATCATGGTGAGTTTCTCACGATTTTAGGCCCATCAGGTTGTGGTAAAACAACCGTGCTAAGAATGATTGCGGGTTTTGAAACGGCGGATAGTGGTGAAATACTATTAGCTGGACAGAACGTAACCCAAGTTCCTGCTGAACAAAGGCATGTAAACACTGTTTTCCAAAGCTATGCCCTATTCCCGCATATGACCGTTTTCGATAATGTGGCATTTGGCTTACGCATGCAGAAAGTTCCAAGCAGCGAGATTGAACCTCGTGTAATGGATGCTTTGAAAATGGTGCGCTTAGAGCAAATGGCACAACGAAAGCCACACCAGCTATCTGGCGGCCAACAGCAACGTATCGCAATCGCTCGTGCTGTCGTTAATAAGCCTAAAGTTCTCTTGTTGGATGAATCTCTATCTGCTCTTGATTACAAACTACGTAAACAGATGCAAATCGAGCTGAAACAACTGCAACGCCAACTTGGTATCACGTTCATTTTTGTAACGCATGACCAAGAAGAAGCACTCTCTATGTCCGACCGCATTATTGTTATGCGTGATGGCGTGATTGAACAAGACGGAACACCAAGAGAGATCTACGAAGAGCCTAAGAACCTATTCGTAGCGCGTTTCATTGGTGAAATTAACGTATTCGAAGCGACAGCTAAATCTCGTCAAGATGAAAAGCGCATTGTTGCGACAATCGAAGGTGAAGAGTCCATTATCTATCACGATAAAGACGTAACACCGGGTCAAAAACTGCAAGTATTGCTTCGCCCTGAAGATCTTCGTATCGAAGAAATCAAAGAATCTGAGCAACGCGGTATTGTTGGTCACATTGTCGAGCGAACCTATAAAGGCATGACATTAGATTCAGTCGTAGAACTTGAGTCGGGTATGCGTGTCATGGTTAGCGAATTCTTCAACGAAGATGACCCTGATGTTGATCACTCACTGGGCCAAAAAGTTGCAGTAACTTGGGTTGAGAGCTGGGAAGTGGTATTAGAAGATGAGCAAGAAGTTTAATTTACAAAACGCAATTGTTGCTTTAATCACAGGTTGGTTGGTGCTGTTCGTGATGATTCCAAACATCATGATCATCGGTACTAGCTTCTTAACTCGTGATGAAGCTAACTTGATTGAGATGACTTTTACTCTCGATAACTATGTGCGTTTGGCTGACCCGCTGTATTTTAAAGTGCTGATGCACTCTTTCTATATGGCAATCGTTGCTACCCTGCTTTGTTTAATTATTGGTTACCCGTTCGCCTATATCGTGGCAAAAATGCCAGCGAAGTGGCGTCCAATCATGTTGTTCCTCGTGATTGTACCATTTTGGACTAACTCACTGATTCGTACTTACGGATTGAAAGTGGTTTTGGGTACTCAAGGGGTTCTGAACAAAGGTTTGTTAGCGTTAGATATTATCGATAAGCCGCTACGCATCATGTACTCAGAAACCGCAGTAATGATTGGTTTGGTGTATATCCTACTTCCATTCATGATTCTGCCGCTGTATTCAGCGATTGAAAAACTGGACGATACGTACCTAGAAGCGGCTAAAGATTTAGGTGCGAACAAACTGCAAACGCTATTGAAAGTCGTGTTACCACTGACTATGCCAGGTATTGTCGGTGGTTGTTTATTAGTGTTATTACCTGCATTAGGTATGTTCTACATCTCTGACCTATTAGGCGGAGCAAAGAACCTGCTGATTGGTAACGTGATTAAGAGCCAAGTACTTAATGCTCGGGACTGGCCGTTTGGCGCTGCGACGAGTATTGCACTGACCGTGGCAATGGCTGTGATGCTTTATGCCTACTACCGTGCAGGCAAGTTATTGAATAAGAAAGTGGAGCTAGACTAATGGGTCGCACAGTTAAGTTCAGCTTTATGGCGCTGGTATACGCTTTTCTATACCTACCTATTATCGTATTGATTACAAACTCATTTAATGCCAATAAATTCGGCATGAAATGGGGTGGTTTTACCACCAAGTGGTATGACGCACTGATTAACAACGACAGCCTAATGCAGGCTGCGTGGCATTCGATCAACGTAGCGGTGTTCTCAGCGACTGCCGCAACGATTGTCGGAAGCCTGACAGCCGTTGCCCTATTCCGTTACCAATTTAAAGGTAAAGGCATCGTCAATGGCATGTTGTTCATCGTGATGATGTCACCAGATATCGTAATGGCGATTTCGCTTCTTGCGCTATTCTTGGTTATGGGTGTACAACTTGGGTTCTTTACCCTACTTGCAGCGCACATTACTTTCTGTTTACCGTTCGTTGTTGTCACGGTCTACAGCCGCTTGAATGGCTTTGATGTGAAGATGCTAGAAGCAGCAAAAGACTTAGGTGCAAGTGAGTGGACGATTCTAAAGCAGATCATTCTACCTCTTGCTAAGCCAGCGGTTGCTGCGGGTTGGTTATTGAGCTTCACTCTGTCTTTGGACGATGTGATCATCAGCTCTTTCGTAACAGGTCCAACTTACGAAATCTTGCCACTGAAGATTTACTCGATGGTTAAAGTCGGTATATCTCCAGAGGTCAACGCCCTAGCAACAGTGATGTTAGTGGTGTCGTTAATACTGGTGATTATTTCTCAGTTGTTAGCGAGAGAGAAAATCAAGTAAGTCTCCTACTCTTTACTGAGACGGACTTGATAAGATTCAAGTTTAATAAAAGTGTTATTCATAAACAGAATGGTAAATTGCCATTCTGTTTTTCTATCTACTGCCTTTAGGCAACGTTTAGTTTGGAGCTAACGTCAATGAAAAAATGGGCTACTCTATTAGCTGGTAGTGCATGTGCGCTTTCAATGTTATCTGCATCATCATTTGCAAAAGATAACAAAGAATTGGTATTCATGAACTGGGGACCTTACATCAATAGTGAGATTCTAGAACAGTTCACTGATGAAACTGGAATCAAGGTTATCTACTCAACTTACGAGTCGAATGAAACCTTGTACGCAAAGCTAAAAACACACAACAAAGGCTACGACCTAGTTGTGCCGTCGACTTACTTCGTTTCTAAGATGCGTGACGAAGGTATGCTACAAAAAATCGACAAAACTAAGCTGTACAACTTCAAGAACCTAGATACTAACTACTTAGATAAGCCGTACGACCCAAGCAACGACTACTCTATTCCACACGTAGTTGCGATTACAGGTCTTGCTGTTAACACTGAAATATACGATCCGGAAGACTTCCAAAGCTGGGCTGATCTATGGAAGCCAGAGCTTGAAGGCCAACTGATGATGATGGACGACACGCGTGAAGTGTTCCACATCGCACTGCGTAAGTTAGGTTACTCTGGTAACACAACCAACGAGAAAGAGATCGACGAAGCTTACGCTGAACTACAAAAGCTAATGCCGAACGTTCTAGTATTTAACTCAGATAACCCTGGTGCGCCATACATGTCTGGTGAAGTGGGTCTTGGTATGCTTTGGAATGGTTCTGCTGCTGCCGCGCAAAACGAAGGTCTACCAATCAAACTGGTTTTCCCTAAAGAAGGCGGTATCGGTTGGGTTGATAACTTTGCGATTAGCTCTGGTGCGGTAAACGTAGATGCAGCTCATAAGATGATCGACTTCCTACTTCGCCCAGAAATTGCAGAGCAAATCTCTCGTGACACAGGCTACCTAACGGCAGTTAAAGCGTCTAACGAGAAGTTTAAAGACAGCCCTGCGCTGTTCCCATCTCAAGAAGACCTTGATCGTGTGGAATGGCAAGCTGCGGTTGGTGATAAGACGGTGAAGTACGAAGATTACTTCATGAAACTTAAAGCCGGTCAGTAAGCGAGTTTGTTATCTAATTGCTCCGGTCAAAAGAGGCTAATAAGTAACTGGTTTACTTAACAAGCCTAGTTAGGTAATCAACAAACTAAAAATAAGAATATCAATGAATAGGCAGCTTAGGCTGCCTATTTTGTTATATCACTGCTATAATTTAGCGCGATTTTTAGAAATCCATTTACTTTGGGTTCAATACCCAGCTCCAAATCAAACAAATGAACGGAACAGTAATGAAAAAAACACTGTATACCGGCGCATTGTGTGCTGCTACTTTACTTTCTACACCCTCTTTCGCAGCTGACCAAGAACTGTATTTTTACAACTGGTCTGAATATATTCCAAATGAAGTACTAGAAGACTTCACCGAAGAGACTGGCATTAAAGTCTATTACTCAACTTATGAGTCTAACGAAAGCATGTACGCTAAGTTAAAAACTCAAGGTACGGGTTACGACTTGGTCGTTCCTTCTACTTACTTCGTTTCTAAGATGCGTAAAGAAGGCATGCTTCAAGAGCTTGATAAAACTAAGCTAAGCCACTTTGCAGATTTGGATCCAAATTACTTAGATAAGCCATTTGACCCAAATAACAACTACTCGATCCCATACATCTGGGGTGCAACGGGTATTGGTATCAACTCAGATATGCTAGACAAGTCTTCAGTTAAAAACTGGGGCGATCTGTGGGATACACAGTGGGAAGGTCAACTGATGATGATGGATGACTCTCGTGAAGTTTTCCATATCGCACTGTCTAAACTGGGTTACTCTCCAAACACGACTAATCCTGAAGAAATCAAAGAAGCGTACGAAGAACTTCGTAAGCTGATGCCAAACGTATTGGTATTTAACTCAGATTTCCCAGCAAACCCTTACCTAGCGGGTGAAGTGTCTCTTGGTATGCTTTGGAATGGCTCTGCTTACATGGCACGTCAAGAAGGCGCAACGATTGACATTATCTGGCCAGAGAAAGGCGCTATCTTCTGGATGGATAGCCTAGCGATTCCAGCAGGTGCTAAGAACACTGAAGCGGCACATAAGATGATCGACTTCCTTCTTCGTCCAGAGAACGCTGCGAAAATTGCTCTGGAGATCGGTTACCCAACACCAGTTAAAACAGCTTACCCTCTTCTTCCGAAAGAATTTTCTGAAGATAAGAACGTTTTCCCGCCACAATCAGTGATGGATAATGGTGTTTGGCAAGACGAAGTTGGCGAAGCGAGCGTTATTTATGACGAGTACTTTCAAAAACTTAAAGTAGACAACTAATTTGTTAGCAAAAATTTAATTGTTGCTAGTAAGTTAAATAAAGCGGCGTAAGCCGCTTTATTTTTATTCAGAAATTATATAGGATTGAGCAAACAATACGAAGTGCGATTACATATGCAAGCAAACCCTATCCTGTTAGTTGTGACTTTTATGCTGTTAGCATCACTGTTGATGCTTGGCTTGAGTTCATTTATTCATATTGATTCAAACTATGATTTGTTTTTCGAAACAAATACCCTCGTGATCACTATGTACATCTATTATGTTGCGCGTCATTCAATTCGTCCCCACAAAGTTCTTCGCTACGGCGCTCTATTACTCATTTTTAACCTATTTTATGACGTATCAACCGAGCTTAAACATCTTGATGAGTGGGCTGACCAAAATGAACTAATAGATACCTTCTTGGAAGACGGGTTGCTACAAATTGCATTTCTATTGATCGCTTACGGCATTACAGAATTAACTGGAAAAATCAAAGACCAAGGTAAACGCGACGAGCTTACTGGTTTGTATAATCGCAAGAAGTTTGACGCGATCAAACTTGCAGAGTTTGAGCTCATTTATTTCGACTTAGATGGACTAAAAGAGGCAAACGACCTTAAAGGCCACAAAGTTGGAGATTTAATGATTGTTCGTTTCTCTCAGGCTCTGAGGCAAACTGCTTTGGAAGATGAAATGGTGTTTAGAGTGGGTGGTGATGAGTTTGTTGCAACGGCTCAACTCGGTCGTGGTGGTGAGTTTGTCAGCCAAGTCAATAACTTACTGCATGGTGAGAACATCAGTTTTTCTTACGGTATCGAAGTGACCAGCCGAGATAATTTTAAACAGGCATTGGTTGAATCCGATAAGGCGATGTACGAAATGAAAAAAGCTCAACGACCTGTTCAAAACTCTTGGTGCACGTCTTGTCCTAATCTAGAGACAAATTGCCTGAATATAGAAACAACAAGGCAAACCGATGACTAGAGCCTCATCTGAATAAATGTCAGTTTGCCACTGATAAATGATAACTGTTGCTGATAACGAGCTCTCAAGTTCCAACCTTAAGCGGGTCAATCAATTTATTGGCACAAGGGTCAGGCCGTTAGAGACCCCTTCTCTGACAGCAATAGCTCACCGACTAGCTTAGGTACCTCGATACTCGCCTTACCGTAACGTTTCTCTTCAAATTCACTCTCTACCGCACTGGGTTCGAGGTTTATCTCGATCGTATGTGCTCCATGCATTTTAGCATCATGTACAAAACCTGCGGCTGGATAAACCACACCTGACGTGCCGATCGAGATGAACAAATCAGCTTCTTCTAACGCTGAATAAATGTCGCCCATCCTCAATGGCATTTCGCCAAACCACACAATATGAGGGCGCATTTGAGCTGGTATCTGGCAACAATGGCACAATTCACCAGTATGAATGTCGTCTTTGTGCTCTAGAACTTGGTTTGACTCACTACAACGTGCCTTAAGAAGCTCACCGTGCATGTGGATGATATTGCTGCTACCGCCTCTCTCGTGCAGATTGTCGATGTTCTGAGTGATGATAGTTACTTTGCCATCGAGCTTATCTTCAAGCTCTCCTAGCGCCTTGTGGGCTGAATTTGGAAAGATATTTTCACTCTGTAATCCATGACGACGCTTGTTGTAAAACGCTTGTACAAGGTCAGGATCTTTTGCAAAACCTTCAGGTGTCGCAACATCCTCGATTTTATGGTTTTCCCATAATCCGTCTTGTGCTCGGAATGTTTGTATCCCCGACTCCGCAGAGATACCGGCGCCAGTAAGAATTACGATATTTCGGTATGGGAAATGCATATAACGTCCTTTTCAATATGTCACTTGGTAACAGCTTAGCACTGTTCAAATTCCAACAATAGTTTTAGGGATTAGACCATAGTCTTAGCCAACTGAATTCATTGGCTATTTGTGACATAACTCGCTTGATCTCTGCTATTCAGAAATGAAATAGGCACAAAAAAAGCGGCCGAAGCCGCTTGATGTTTATCTATTGAACCGTGATCAGTCTTCGTTGATTGATGAGATCTTATGGATAGAAAGATCCGCGCCATTAAACTCATCTTCTTCACTTAACCTTAGGCCAGTTACTTTGCTCAACACACCGTAGACAACCAATGCACCGATTAAAGCCACCGTAATGCCCGCTAGTGTACCAACCATCTGAGCAGTAAAGCTTACGCCCCCTAGCCCCCAGAATGCTTGCTGACCGAAGATACCCGCTGCAATGCCACCCCATGCACCACATACACCGTGCAGAGGCCACACACCTAGCACATCATCTATCTGTGTTTTGTTTTGCATGTAAGTAAACAAGTAAACGAACAATGCGCCAGCTACGCCGCCTGTTACCAGTGCGCCGAGTGGGTGCATTAAATCTGAGCCTGCGCAAATAGCGACGAGACCAGCTAAAGGACCATTGTGGATGAAGCCTGGGTCATTTTTACCTGCAATCAGAGCCGCAAGAATACCGCCAACCATTGCCATGAGTGAGTTCATTGCCACGAGACCGCTGATACCATTGATAGCTTGAGCTGACATCACGTTGAAGCCAAACCAACCCACACATAAGATCCAAGAACCTAGTGCTAAGAATGGGATGTTTGATGGTGCGAAGTTAGTGTGTTTGCCGGCGCGGACACGGCCTTTGCGCATGCCAAGGAAGTAAACCGCGACCAATGCAATCCAGCCGCCAACACCATGAACGACAACAGAGCCCGCGAAGTCATGGAAGCCATGACCGAATTGCGCCTCAAGCCAATCTTGGAAACCAAAATTACCGTTCCAGATGATGCCTTCAAAGAATGGATAAACAAAGCCTACGGTGAACAGTGTTGCGATGAGTATTGGATAGAAACGTGCACGTTCTGCAATACCACCGGATACAATCGCAGGGATTGCTGCGGCAAAGGTCATTAGGAAGAAAAACTTAACTAGCTCGTATCCATTCCCTTGCGATAGCGTTTCTGCGTCGGCAAAAAAGTGCGCGCCGTAAGCGACCCAATAACCGATAAAGAAGTAAGCAATGGCGGAGACTCCAAAGTCCGAGAGGATCTTAACCAACGCATTAACTTGGTTCTTCTTTCTAACTGTACCTACTTCCAAAAATGCAAAGCCTGCGTGCATTAAGAAGACCATGATGGCGCCTAATAATAAAAACAGAGTATCCGAACTCTGCGTCAAGCTCTGTACTGCGCTATGAACTTGGTTAACCGTTTGACTCATTAAAGCTCTCTCCCTTAGCTTTGTCTCAATTGCACTAGAACCGTGCGAATTGATGTCGTAATTAATTAAAGACTCAACAGTAAATGCAAGATGCGTTCCAACTTGGTTACGCAAAAAACGTGCAACAGAGTTTGGTTTTAAGTTATTGATTCTTTGTGGTTAATTTCTTAGGTGCACTTTATTGGTTCTCAGAGAGAGAAAACATTCGATAACTGATTGCACCAATTGTGGGAATTGCACCATATTGATGCGGTCAATATAAGGCATTAGATCAGTTACCTAGCGCCCAAACGACAAAAAGCCCAGTGAAATGAATCACAGGGCTTTTAAGGTCTTTCGCTGATTACAGTTAACTCATCGCAAAGGAGCTATTATCGAGTTTGGTAACCCGAACGGCTTACATATAAACGCTTAAAGGTTTGGACCTGTTGTCGGGTTTTGCGGTAGGTTTTGACTTAAACGCTGCATGCCTTGATACATACGAATAAACCACACCACAATCGCCACACCACCAAATAACATGCCCACATATGGAATGTAGTAAGCGATGTCATCGATAATGTGGTTTTGATACCAGTAATCGTTCACACCGATCAACACGCCATTAGAGGTCGCTACCGTGACGATAAGCACAACAAAGAACGTCAGGTTCAAGAAGAAAGAGCGAATCAAGCCGTAATAATGCGTATCCACTACTTCGCCGTCTTCCCCTTTATCTAAACGATAGCCTGCGTAGATAATCGCGACCACACCAGAGAGAAGACAAGTAAAGGGTGTAAAGCAGCTTAGGATGTAAGCGACCCAAATACCTTTATGAGGTTTGTTCATTCTTATTCACCTCTTCGGTTTTCTCTATTGCTACGTTTGCGCTTTGTTCAGCGCCGCTATTCTCTTGTTCCATCACTTCTTTGTACCAAAGGTCATGGTGCTCTTTAGCCCAAGTTTCATCGACTTCGCCTGTTACCATACCTTCTAGAGCGCCTTCCATACCGAACAGGCCGATGTAGATGTGGAACACAAAGCCACAGATAAGGATTAAAGCAGCCAACATATGGACTAGGTTTGAAAGCTCCATATCTCGACGGGTTTGACCGAAGATTGGAAAGTCCAAAACCAAGCCACTGATCGCAGCGACACTACCCATAACGATAAGCAGCCAAAATAGCGCTTTTTCCCCCGCGTTCGAAAACTCTGCAGATGGATGAGAACCTTTGTGTTTCCCTACCATGCCGCCTAGTTTGATGAACCACTGGATATCGACCATTTTGAAGATCGACTTACGCCACCACTTGATAAGAACAGCCATCAACAACACATAGAAAATCGGGCCGATGTAGTTGTGGTATTGCTTGGCCAGTAGAACGATGAAGCCCCATAAATCGGTTGGGATATAAGGTTTCAAGAAGTGTTTACCGTAAACCAACATCAAACCACTGAAAGCCAGTGTTAAGAAGGTAAACGCCATGCTCCAGTGCAATGCACGATCCAGTCGCGACCAACGTTTGATCTTACGACCCGTTCTTGGTGCACTCAGCATTAATGGGCCAATCACAACGTACATTAAAGTAACGAAAGCAATACTGCCAAAGATAGCGACAGCACCGGCTGGTGACATCCACTTCTCTTTCAATATGTACCACGTTTGACCCGGAGTACTGATCAACACACCATGCTCAGCTGATTGAGATGTGGTGTAACCTTCCTTACCGTTTCTTACTTGTCGCCAAAAATCAGCGCCAGCAAGTTGTGTGATTTCTCTTTCAGTAGAGCTCGATTGAGTTTGTGATGAGTTCGTCTCAGATGCATGACTCAAAGGAGACAGCATTGTTAGTGCTGCCAACATCGGCAGCACAACAAGGAAGAGACGCTTAAACATTGTAAGCATATGTCTCTCCTAACTAGCTCTTCATCGCATCGTAAGAAAGGTCGTTGCCGTCTGTCCAGCCTGCACCCTTCGCACCACGCTCAACAACACGCTGACGGAATACATCAGAGACTTTCTCTGCATCACCCGCTAGTAGTGCTTTGGTCGAACATAAAGAAGCACACATTGGTAGCTTGCCTTCAGCAATACGGTTCGCACCGTACTTCTGACGCTCTTCCACAGAACCAGGTTCTGTTTCAGGGCCGCCAGCACAGAAGGTACACTTGTCCATTTTACCGCGCTCACCAAAGGCTTCCTGTTTAGGGAATTGAGGTGCGCCAAACGGACAAGCAAACAAGCAGTAACCACAACCGATACACAGATCTTTATTGTGAAGTACGATGCCGTCTTCTGTATGTTCAAAACAGTCTGCTGGGCAAACTGCCATACAAGGGGCATCAGTACAGTGCATACATGCGACTGAGATAGAGTTTTCACCCGGTTCGCCATCGTTCAGTGTGACAACGCGGCGACGTTGAATACCCCATTCCAGAGCATCATCATTTTCGTTCTTACATGCAGTGACACAACCGTTACATTCGATACAACGTTTGGTGTCACAAAGAAATTTCATTCTAGCCATTTTAAGACTCCTTACGCTTTACGAATATTACAAAGGGTTACTTTCGTTTCCTGCATCAACGTGACAGGGTCGTAACCATATGTGGTTGCTGTATTGGCAGCTTCGCCAATAACGTAAGGATCAGAGCCTTCTGGGTATTTAGAACGTAAGTCTTCACCTTCAAACTTACCACCGAAGTGGAACGGCAAGAACGCTAAACCCGGTTTAACACGACGAGTAACCATCGCTTTCACCTTGATGCGGCCTTTCTCAGCACCTTCAACCCAAACATCATCGCCATCTTTGAAGCCAATGTCGTTTGCGTCTTTCGGGTTCACTTCAACAAACATCTCTTGTTGAAGTTCAGCTAGCCATGGGTTTGAACGTGTTTCTTCACCACCACCTTCGTACTCAACCAGACGACCAGAAGTCAGAATGATTGGGTATTCAGCAGACTTGTCTTGGTCTTGAATTGATTTGTACAACGTAGGAACACGGAAGATTGCTTCCTTGTCATCCCATGTTGGGTAGTCAGCAACTAGGTCACGACGTGGTGTGTAAAGTGGTTCACGGTGCAGTGGTACGCGGTCTGGGAATGTCCAAACAATCGCACGCGCTTTCGCATTACCAAAAGGAATACAACCGTGCTTGATAGCCACACGCTGGATGCCACCAGAAACGTCAGTCTTCCAGTTTTTGCCTTCAGCAGAGGCTTTTTCTTCTGCTGTTAGGTCGTCCCACCACCCCAGTTGTTTCAGCAGTTTGTCACTGAACTCTGGGTAACCATCTTTGATTTCGCTGCCTTTTGAGTAGCTGTCTTCAGCCAATAGGCTTTGACCTTCAAATTCGACACCGAAACGAGTACGGAAGTTACCGCCGCCCTCAGCAACAGGTTTAGACGTATCGTAAAGGATATGCGTACCTGGGTGTTTCATCTCTGGGTTGCCCCAGCATGGCCAAGGAAGACCGTAAGTCTCGCCATTCGCTGGGCCGCCTTCTGCAGCAAGCGTTGTTTTGTGGAACGTGTGCCAGTTTTGTTGGTGTTCTTTCAAACGTTCTGGGCTTTGACCTGTATAGCCGATCGTCCACATACCTTTGTTGAATTCACGAGTGATGTCTTCAATCAATGGTTGGTTGTTCTCAACACGGATGTTTTTGAACAGTTGATCAGAGAAACCAAGCTTCTTAGAAAGAAGGTACATGATTTCATGATCAGGCTTAGATTCGAACAGAGGATCAACAACCTTGTCGCGCCACTGTAGAGAACGGTTTGATGCCGTTACACTGCCGTAGGTTTCAAATTGAGTGGTTGCTGGAAGCAAGTAAACGCCATCTGTGCGATCGTTCATTACTGCTGCAACTGTTGGATATGGATCAACGATAACCATCATATCCAGCTTCTGCATTGCCTTCTTCATCTCTGGACCACGAGTCTGAGAGTTCACCGCGTGACCCCAGTAGAACATGGCACGGATGTTTTCGCGCTGACGAATCTTGTCTTTGTCTTCAAGTACGCCATCAACCCAACGAGAGACAGGAATACCTGCACTGTTCATTGGTTTTTGACCACCGTATGCGTTGTCGTCGAAACGTCCTTTCACCCAGTCAAAGTCGATGTCCCAAACTTTAGACCAATGGCGCCAAGAACCTTCAGACAAGCCGTAGTAACCCGGTAGTGTGTCTGATAGTACGCCAAGGTCAGTTGCGCCTTGTACGTTATCGTGACCACGGAAAATGTTTGCACCGCCACCTGATTTACCGATGTTACCTAGCGCAAGCTCAAGTACACAGTAAGCACGTGTGTTGTTATTACCTGTAGTATGTTGAGTACCACCCATACACCAAACGATACAACCCGGACGGTTTTCAGAAAGCAGTTTTGCTGTGTGGTAAACGTCTTCTTCGCTTACGCCAGTAACACGCTCAACTTCAGCAGGGCTCCACTTCGCAACTTCTTCACGGATCTCGTCCATGCCGAATACACGTTGGCGGATGAATTCTTGGTCTTCCCATTTGTTAGCAAAGACATGCCATAACACACCCCAGATAAACGCAACGTCTGAACCTGGGCGAAGAGAAACATAGTGATCAGATTTCGCAGCAGTACGCGTACGACGAGGATCCGCAACAACGATCTTACAGTTGTTCTTCTCTTTCGCGATTAAGATGTGTTGCATCGCTACTGGGTGAGCTTCTGCTGGGTTTGAACCAATGAACAGCATCGATTTACAGTTGTGCATGTCATTGAACGAGTTTGTCATTGCACCGTAACCCCAAGTGTTTGCAACACCGGCTACTGTGGTTGAGTGACAAATACGCGCTTGGTGGTCAACGTTGTTGGTGCCCCAAAGCGACGCCATCTTACGGAATGCGTAAGCTTGCTCGTTGCTGTGTTTTGCACTACCTAGGAAGTAAACCGAATCAGGGCCTGACTCTTTACGAAGTTCTAGCGCTTTGTTACCGATCTCTTCA
The DNA here is from genome assembly GCF_041469545.1 of Vibrio sp. 10N.286.49.C3. Classification (NCBI taxonomy): domain Bacteria; kingdom Pseudomonadati; phylum Pseudomonadota; class Gammaproteobacteria; order Vibrionales; family Vibrionaceae; genus Vibrio; species Vibrio sp. 10N.286.49.C3. The sequence continues at coordinate 51,444 of NZ_JBFRKT010000058.1, read as the reverse complement.
ATCGCTTGTTCCCAAGAAAGCTTCTTCCACTTACCGCCTTCCAATTTCATTGGGTACTTAAGACGACGTTCACCGTGGCCGTGTTCACGCAGAGCTGCACCTTTCGCACAGTGTCCACCAGCGTTGAATGGGTGATCGAATGCAGGCTCTTGACCTGTCCAAACACCGTTTTGAACTTCAGCGTAGATACCACAACCCACAGAACAGTGAGAACAGATAGTACGTTTCACTTCTGTTTTCGCTTCAGGGTCGACTGATTTAGCCTGCGCCTTTTTCATCATACCCGGTGCGAATAGACTTGCGCCTACTACCGCACCACCAGCGGCTAATGAAGTGTTTTTCATGAAGGCACGTCGAGACACACCCAGTTGATTGGTTTCTTTGCTCACACTATCGGAGCGTTTGACAAGTTTCATCCGTTATCTCCTAAAGTGTGTCGTAGTAATCGCGAATGTGTTGCGTTTCACGATAGCCAGTCTTCTTCATGTCTTCTTTCGGCATTTCAACCGTTTCTGAAGCTGTTGCCACTTTCGTTGTTCCAGCGACAACCGCACCAGCAACGGCTGCAGTCGTTAAGCCTTTGAGTAAGTCCCTACGGCTTGAGTTTATTTCTTTATTATCTTTCATCATTGCTTCCTTACCTTACGGTAGATCTTTTTGGAGGCTTCATGCCCCTCTATCGATATAATCGCGTACTGCTCGATTACTCGTAATCAGTGACGTTTTTCACATCAATCTTTAATTTGTGTTTACTGCTTTTTGTATTCACGCTGAAACGAACCTGCTCCAACGTTAAGAATGCTTCACATAGCTGTGCTGCTGATTTGTAGAAGTTCGCACTTTCTGCACTTTCAAGCTGACGTGTAAAAGAGTTAAACCAAGGCCCGATATGTTTATTGAAAACGGCTTGTTGTAGCGCGTCTTCTTCATCGGTTAGCATCGCCATTACTTCACAAAGAGCCGCGATATGATCTTCAGGCTCTTTAACCTGCTCATCACGTTCAATGCCAAGCAATTCAAGATCGTGACGGATCTCAGCTAATGGTTTTTCCATCATCGATCCTGTTCTGTGCCAAGATCCAAATGGAACAATCTCCCCACGACCAATGCCAATGAAAAGATTCTGATATTCATCTTCTAGTGCTTCGCGGTTTGATTCAGTTGCTGCTTGTTGAATCGCAATCCAAGCCTTTTGCATCGCACTTTCAGACGCTTCAATGTCTAGTGTCTTTAGAAAGTCGATCACCTCTTCAGAAGGTGCGCTACGAAACAATGCAGAAAGAACCAGATAGATTTCAGTTCTTAGTGTCTGTTCTTGCTTTAATTCTTTTGCGAGCTCAGGCTCTTGTGCCTGATCCAAATTAGTATCCAAGGCCAACTCCTAGTATTTCAATTGTTTCAATGGGTCTTGAGCCATTGAATCGAACATGTCTACCACACGGCAGTCTTCACACATCGCAATACGATTAATTGCTGTCTCATCTGAGAAATGAGAGTGACCGCGTAACTTATTTTGTAACATGTCAATCATAGACTGCGGTGCGAATGGTTTATGACAACGTAAACATTCCGCTGCTTTCTCTTCATGAATCACAACAGCCTTCTGACGTTCTTCTTTCACCCAATTCATACGAGGAGTCAGAGTAAGAACATTCTCAGGACATGCCTTTTCACACAGACCACATTGAATACAGTCTTGCTCTACAAACTTAAGTGATGGAGAGGCACCATCGGTATGCAGCGCACGTGTTGGACACACAGCCACACAGCTCATACACAAAGTACAATCTTTGCTTTCACACGAAACCGTGCCGTATGGCGCATTCGAAGGGAGCTCTACAATGTTTTCAACAGGAATACGAGATGAAGACATCGCGTCAAGTGCTGTGAATAGACGTTGACGTTTATTTCCTTGAAGATCGCCAAGTGCAAGATCGAATGAATCAACACACAGTGTTGGAGGACCTTCACGTAGAGATTCTAAATACAGGATATCGATGGTTTCTTTTGGAACACCGATTTGGTCTAGTAACTCTTGAGCGATCCCTACTTCATTATTCAGGACACGAATGATCGTCTCTGGCATAAAGCGAGAAGCAGCAAACAGAACCTGAGTTGCGCCATTCACTAACGCTGCAAACCAAGTATCAATACCAATAGAAGGCAATTCTTCAACAACGATTGGAATCACGTTATCTGGTAGCGCTTTAAGAGCCATCACGTTGTAAGTTTCATGACGTGAGCTACAGATAAGTACGATTGGGTCCAGACCGCCTGCATGTTCATAGTTAGCTAGCGTACGTTCAATGAACTTTTGCGTATCGTCAGGATTTGGAAGCGCATAGGTAATCGCTTCTGTAGGACAGCTTGTTGCACAAGTCCCAACGCCCTGACATAGGTAAGGGTTAATCTCGATCTTGTGACCTATCTTGTCTGAGCCTTCACTTGATAGTGCGCCAGCAGGACAAGCATCAACACAACGCTCACAGCCTTTAACGCCACGTGAACTGTGCGCACAAAGGTCGGTGTCTAAACGGAAGAACTTAGGCTTATCGAACGTGCCCATTAGCGTTGGAATCTCTTCTAACGCTTCAGCCAGTTTTGGATAACCGCGCCCTACTGGGTAATACCCAGGAACAGGTACTTCTTCAGTCATGCAACTATTCAGACAAAGGTCTAAAACCACATCGAAACAATCGTGATTAATGGCGACTTTCGCTAGGTTGCTTGATGTGCCTTTACTCTCAATCACGACTTCAAACGTGCCGAGGAAACCCGATACTTGAACCGAATTCGCGAAGTACAGTTCTGGGTTTGTGCCCTTTTCGCCGTCTGTTGACAACAAGGTTAAGCTCGTTAATTGAGGTAATTGCGCCGCAGCACTTTCAATGATCGCAGTTGGACCAATAACAAGTGTATTACCGCCGCTTTCGTAGCTAACAGTAGGTGGAATCAGATTTGTTAACTCTACTGTATTTTCAAATGCATACAGTCTTGCTTTAGCGTTATTTGAAGTTGCTTGTTCTAATAATTGTTTAAGCATTGCTCAGTTCCATCTATGGACATGGATAATCTGTTCAACCTTCATTGTAGTAAGCGATAGAGAACTTGCTGAGTAATCCGTTAACAACTAACTCTTTAGCTAGTGTGCCATTCGTTAGACCCTGAACTCGTCTATCTACAAAAAAGTTGATAATGAACGTTATTTAGCAAATGCCATGCCAATTTAATAAGTGTTATATATCAGTGGCTTAATGGTTTTTAGCGTTTATTGTGCGTATAAAAAAACCGCTTGGGACATTTTGTCGCAAGCGGTTCATTGAGTGTTTAGTCAAAATGTACCTATTATTTGTGTGGTATATTTTGTCCCATCTCTTTCAGGTCAGCTTCGTCTGGCATTGTAGCGTTATTATCTGATACTGTTTTTTTATACAGTTTCTTTTCTTCCCCCGCAATTTCGTCACTTTCACTGAATTCTGACTCGGTCTCTTCGGCTTCATTAATAGAGTCATCAACCTCATCAATCAAAGTTTCTTCTTCATTATCAGCGACTTGTTCAGGTTCGTTTACTGTGTCTTCTTCTGTCTTGTCTTTTACCCAATCGCGAAGAGTTTCTGCAACTCCTTCAGACAGAGACTTCAAATTGCTGTAATCGTCGTCGTAATCATCTAAACCATCACGAACGTTGAACTCTTCTGAGAGGAATAGTTTACGCAATGCGGCTTTTTTTACGCTTTCAGAGGCTTCTGATACCAATAATTGGGCAACAGACAAATCTTCAGTGGCTTCTGGTGCGGGATCTTGAACGTCAGCAACATGAACTTCTTCATTGATTTCTATAGTTTCACTCTCTAAAGACTGAGGCGCTGCTGCTTCCATTTCAGACGAAAGATCAGCAGGCGAAATCTCAGAAGTTGAAGAATCAGAGGGAGTGAGTGCTGGTACTTCCAATGTTTGCTCTACTTCCAAAGGTTCGTCAGTGGATTCATCAAGCTTTCGTTGAGACCAACGGCTAAAGAAGTTAGTTGCCATTTGATCTTCCCGCGCCTTTGCGTTTCTTACGTCTTGTTTCTAATAACTCGCCATGACGACCGATGAATGCTTCCATCCAAGCCTGTACGGGCAAAGGAATGTCGTAGGAAAGTACTTGGTTGTCACCGTCCATGTATTGCCCTGCAACGGTTTGTGAGGCAGTAAGTAACTGAATGACGGGCTTAACATCAGAATCGACATTATCCATTACTAAGAAAAGCTTAGGTTGCTGAGAGCTTAGGTTGAATCGATAGTCTGTACGTTCATCTTTATGTAGTTGAAGTAAACAAACGTCTTGGGCGTCATCTTCTGGTGACAGTTCAAACCCCATCAATTCCCATTGAGTGGTTACCCAGATACCTGTCTTGATCTCTTTCTCTATTCTTTGGACACCTATTGGCCAAGTTGCTTCTGTTTTTTCATATTGTTCTTTGAATTCTTTTATCTCAGACATACTTCACCCAATTGATTTTCTTTGGTCTGAATGTGCTTAGGACATTTTGTACTTAGCTCAATCATATAAGCGCTATAAAGCAATAAACACGCCAATACATGTTAACTTTTACCATCTTACATGATGGCTTTCGTTATTAAGTTGTAACTTAACGGTAGTCGATACACGTAAATTCAGACAACTCCACTCGGTGAACTCTCATATTTTGCGCTATTTTAATCTAATGCTTCATGTTTCCATCAATCCCCGTTATTTTGGAATAAGATTTGCTTTAAGTATGAGTTAAAGAATCGATGAACAAGATCGGCGTTAGACCCTCTTGTTAACTTCTTATCTCTTAAAATCGCTATCTCATTAAGTAGGACGTGACTGTGGTAAAACCAAACATAATAAAAACTAGTGAAAACCCACTTCAAACAATCGAAGTTGAAGTGTTTGATGAATATGGTGAGAAGCTAACCAAACAGATCGCTTGTGAACGCCCTCTTACCGTCATGTTGAACTGGAAAGAGATCGTAACCCTGATGACGCTCGGCTCGCGTCCTGAATCTTTAGTCTTGGGTTATTTGAAGAACCAAAGCTTCCTTTCTGACCCTGAAGCAGTTGAATCTATCATCATCGATTGGGAAACCAGCTCTGCAGCGGTTATCACCAATGAAGATACGAGCCAGCTTGAGCAAGCGCTTAAGAAGAAGACGGTGACCTCTGGCTGTGGTCAGGGCACCATGTTTGGTAACGTGATGAAGCAGTTGGAAGATTACCAAGTGCCTCAGACCAAAATTAAGCAATCTGAAATTTACACGGCTTTAGAAGCACTGACTCATTACAACGACACGTACAAGAAAGCTGGCGCAGTCCATGGTTGCGCTGTTTGCAAAGACGACAAGGTTCTATCGTTTGTTGAAGATGTTGGCCGTCACAATGCGGTAGATACGTTGGCTGGTGAGATGTGGCTTAACAAAGAGTCTGGTGAAGATAAGATTTTTTACACTACTGGCCGCCTGACTTCTGAAATGGTCATCAAAGTGGCGCAGATGGGTATTCCTGTTCTGTTATCACGTTCAGGCGTAACGCAAATGGGTTTAGATTTGGCTCAGCAATTTGGTATCACGACCATCGCTCGTGCTAAAGGCCTGCGTTTCCAAGTGTTCACTGGCGCAGAGAAGATTGAATTTGATGTGAAAGGTGAATAATCAGCAGTCGGAAAAAAGCGTAGGTTCGATTGGAGATTCACTAACCGCTTCTAATTGTAAAGTTCTGATGTAAAGAGTTAGTGACCCTTCAAGGATAGATACATAGAAACTTAGCTAGATACAAGATACAAAAACGCCGTCATGCTTTTCAGTATGACGGCGTTTTTAATTTTCAGTTTATAGCTTATGGCTTATGGCTTAATTTCCAACGCATTGAGTTGAAAACTAAGGCTAACTTAAAGCTTAGCCGCGTGCTTTCAAGAACTCAGCGTAAGTACCGCGGAAATCGTTGATCTTGCCATCTTTGATTTCAAGGATACGAGTTGCAAGCGAGTCTACGAATACACGGTCGTGAGATACGAAGAACAATGTGCCTTTGTAGTTCTCAAGAGCCAAGTTAAGCGCTTCGATAGATTCCATATCCATGTGGTTCGTTGGTTCATCCATAAGCAGGATGTTTGGCTTGTGCATCATGATCTTACCAAGAAGCATACGACCTTGTTCACCACCAGAGATAACCTTTACAGATTTCTTAATGTCGTCTTGACCAAACAACATACGACCTAGGAAACCACGAACAACCTGCTCGTCTTCGCCTTCTTGGCGCCATTGGCTCATCCAATCAAACAAGTTCATGTCTGTTTCGAAATCGTGTGCGTGATCTTGAGCGTAGTAACCGATGTTTGAGTTTTCAGACCACTTGTACTCACCAGTACGTGGCTCAAGAGCGCCAGCTAGTGTATTAAGTAGCGTTGTTTTACCCACACCGTTCTCACCGATGATAGCAACACGCTCACCTACTTCGAAAATACCGTCGAACTTGTTGTATAGGTCTTCTTCAAAACCTTGAGATAGGTTTTCAACCACAAGTGCGTTACGGAATAGCTCTTTAGACTGTTCGAAACGGATGAATGGGTTTTGACGGCTAGATGCTTTAACTTCGTCTAGTTGAATCTTGTCGATCTGCTTAGCACGAGACGTTGCTTGCTTCGCTTTAGATGCGTTAGCAGAGAAACGAGATACGAACGTTTGAAGTTCAGCAATTTGTGCTTTCTTCTTCGCGTTGTCAGACAGTAGACGCTCACGAGCTTGTGTCGCTGCCGTCATGTACTCATCGTAGTTACCAGGGAATAGACGAAGTTCGCCGTAATCAAGGTCAGCCATGTGTGTACAAACAGAGTTTAGGAAGTGACGGTCGTGCGAAATGATGATCATTGTGCAGTTACGTTGGTTTAGCGTATCTTCCAACCACTTGATGGTGTCCATGTCCAGGTTGTTCGTTGGTTCGTCAAGAAGCATGATATGCGGGTCTGCAAACAGTACTTGAGACAATAGAACACGAAGTTTCCAACCTGGTGCTACTTCGCTCATTAGACCGAAGTGCATAGATTCTTCAATACCTACCGCAAGAAGAAGCTCACCCGCTTTCGCTTCTGCCATGTAACCGTCCATTTCAGCGAACTGAACTTCAAGATCAGCTACCTTCATGCCGTCTTCTTCGCTCATTTCAGGCAAAGAGTAAATGCGGTCACGCTCTTGCTTAATAGCCCAAAGTTCTTTGTGACCCATGATAACCGTGTCGATTACCGTGAATTCTTCGTAAGCAAATTGGTCTTGGTTTAGTTTAGCTACGCGCTCGTTTGGATCGTAGCTTACGTTACCAGCACTTGGCTCAAGTTCACCAGATAGGATCTTCATGAACGTCGATTTACCACAGCCATTCGCGCCGATTAAACCGTAGCGGTTGCCTTCGCCGAACTTAACTGAAATATTTTCGAAAAGTGGCTTAGCGCCGAATTGTTGGGTGATATTTGCTGTGGAGATCAATGCCGTTACCTTTTTAATGTGAAAAACGCCGCAACGTTACTTGTTCGGGGCTTTAACTGCAAGTCTTGATTGCAATTACCCGCTATTAAGTGAGTGATAACCCAACCAAATCATAGTTTGAGCTGACTCACACTTTTGATTTTCTGTTTATCGACGAAAAGCCGCTGATTTTCAGGGAAAACAAAATATCAAACGGCGCCCTAAAATGGGAGAGATATAACGTCCCAAATCATGCCGACCATTGAATATATCGTATGCTGATTAGTTACAGTAAAACCAACCCGATCAAAGCAGGCACAGACATAGCCAAGATGCTCAAATACTAGACTAATCCCTGACAATTTCATGACAAAATCGATCGAAACAGGAATAAAGTACTCGCCCCCGATACGGGGTTGGATTTCACAAAGTAAGATTATCTAACTATAGTAATCCTAACCTCATAATTCTAAGAGACTTTTATGCGTTCACTATCGCGCTTCTTACTCCTCACTTTAGCCATTCTCTCATGCCCTAGTCATGCCAACTTGGAATACGACTTACAATCTCAGCCGCAGGTATCCGATTCTGCTGTTGACCTCGATGCTCGAATTGATTCGTTACCCGATCCCCTCTTTATGGAGTCGTCGGACCGACGCCAAGTCAATATCTTGTTAGCTGAAGTTCTGCGAGTTCAAAAGCAGGAAATCAAAATCTTCGAGCAACAGATAAAAGCTTATAGAGATAACAACGACGTCGGTCAATGGTTTGAGGTTCAAACCAGTTACGTCACTTTGAATAGCTTAAACGTCAGTAAACAACATCTTCTGGAACAGACGAGCTCTGCGAACAAAGAGCGCTTAACCGGTTTTGGCCCTTATGGTGTTACCCAGTTTAAGCAAGAATGGGAATTAACTAAGCTCAATATTGAGTATCTTGCATACTTCCAAATCCGAAGCTTCAAGGCGTTAGTTAACGATATCTTTATTTCGCCCGTGCCTGTGATTGGTGCGTCGTTAAAAGTGTTGTTCATCTATTTCGGTTTAGTGTGGTGGCTTGCTAACAGCACTCGCTTAATTGAGTTGTTTCGAATTAACTTTCTTGAAGCGAAGACGAATCCTCCTTTCTTGGTTCGTGTCATTTGGTACATCAGCCGCGCTGAAAGTGCGATTGCTTGGCTAATTGCCATCACATTGTCATTGAGAGTGCTTTCTAGTATCCCTAGTCTGCAACATTTGATTTTCCTGGAAATCTTCACGTGGTGGATTCTAGGTGGTTCGATTGCCATCAGCTTTATTTTGGAATTTGCCTACCGTTTGGGGCGTACATCCAATCAAGAAGTGATCGCGCTGCGACTATCGACTATCCGCCGTTACGTGTGGAGCTTCATCGTGGCGGGTGTGATTCTGCAAATATCAAGTATTACGCTAGGCAAAGGCACGATTTATAGTTGGATATATAGCGCCCTGTTTTTCTGGTTTGTATTGGTTACGGTTTCAGTGCTCAAGTTATGGAGAGCGAAAGTCTTCGATACGCTTCAACACATTTCTGATCGTCCGGTATGGGTGAATTGGGCGGTAAACCGTAAGGATACGTTCTTACTTAATGTATTGGCGACGGCCATTGGTATCGTGTGGCTGAGCGTTTACAACTTCCAACACCGCATAATGGCCTTGCTATCTAATTACACGCTGTTTAGCCAAGCTTTGGCGTATCTCTTTAGAATCGAAGTGGCTAAGCAGTCAGATCTTGATAAGAATCAGCAAAACTTGGTTCGAATCAAAGGCGATCAAACGTATGAATACATTCTGCCAGGTAATATAGACAGCACGTTAATTGACTATGCCGGTGACGAGGTTAAGCAACTGTCTCGCTACTTGATGTCTGACAGCCCGGCTATCTGTATTGTTTCAGGCGAGCGTGGTGTGGGCGCGACAACGCTGCTTTATACTTTGCTGCACAAAGTATCTAACGCTGAGCCCGTATATGTAAGCTGCCCTTACGCGGGTTACCAAGAGCTGTTGGCACATCTAGCCGTGAGCATCGGCTTGGAAGAAGAAGCGACTGAAATTCAAATATTAGCGCACCTTCGTAAGAGCAATACCACTTACCTTATCGCGATAGATAACGCTCAACGACTGGTGAAACCAATGGTTGGCGGTCTGTCTGATTTGATTCGTTTGACCAACCTTCTGCGTCGTTCTAAAAAGAACCACCGTGTCGTGATATCGATCGCCAAATCAAGTTGGCGATTTGTGGATAGAGCGCGTGGTGAGCGTCTGCTGTTTGATTTGGTGTGCTTCCTTCCGCGTTGGACAGAGAAACAAGTGGGTGAACTTCTAAATAGCCGTATCAATACGGAGCTTGAGAAGCCGTTGTCTTTTGATGGCTTAGTGGTCCCTAAGCAATGGGACCAAGATGATATGAGTGAAGAAGAACGTGCACGCCAAGGTTTTTATCGAATTTTGTGGCACTACTCTGATGGCAACCCTACCGTTGCGCTGCGTTTCTTCCGACTCTCTTTGAACCGAAATAAAGAGACAGATCAAGCGGTAGTACGTTTATTCCATGTCCCTGAAGCGCAAGAACTAGAGAATATGCCTAAACCTATGTTGGCTGTACTTCGTTCTATTGTACAACTGGAAATCGCTTCTCCAGAAGTGTTGTCTGAATGTACACAGCTGAGCACGGCAGAGATAACGGGGATTCTGCGTTACTTTGAAAGCCGTGGTTATATTGGTTGGCATGAAGAAAAGGCTCGAATTTCCGAGCACTGGTTCCGCCACATTACTAACGTTCTTGATCGTCAACATCTACTGGTGAAGTAAAATGAAGAAGTTATTTATCCTACTATTTGTTGGCTTGGCAAGTGCTGTCAGTTTCCCGACCTTTGCGACGGAAGAGTTAGCTAACGTAGAAAACATCTCTAAGATAGCGAGCTTGGTGCGATGGAGCGGCGTGTTCTTCTCCATGATCGTTATTGCCGCAATGTGGTTGTTGCTTAAGTTCATCAATTCGTTAGTGACCAGTTTTGGTAGTCAGTTCGTGCAATATCGAATGCTGCTACAAAAGCTGCAATCGTTTACTCAGTTCTTTATCTACGTGAGCACCGGTCTTATCGTGTTCATGATGAGCTTTAGAATCAACGACCAAATCTTAGCTTTGATTGGTGGTACGCTCGCCGTGTCGGTCGGCTTTGCGCTTAAAGACTTGGCAGCATCGTTTATCGCCGGCATCACTGTGATGATTGACAGACCGTTTCAGGTTGGTGACCGCGTCACGTTTGAAGGCAACTACGGCGACATCATCACCATTGGTTTACGTTCGGTACGAATGAGAACCCTGAACGATGACATCATTACTATTCCGAACAACAAGTTCTTAAATGAAGTGACCACCAGTGGTAACTATGGCGCATTGGACATGCAAGTGGTGATTCCGTTTTACGTCGGTATGAATGAAGACATCACCCTAGCCCGCGACCTGATTCAAGAAGCCGCGTCTTCAAGTCGTTACATACACTTGCCAAAGCCTGTAACGGTTCTGGTTAAACAGACGATTACCGACAACTACCTAGCGATACAGTTGACGTGTAAGGCTTATGTGGTGGATACCGCGTATGAGAAGTTGTTTGAAACCGACATAACCTTGCGTGTGATGAAAGAGTTTAAGAAGCACAACATCAACCCACCGAAGATTTCAGTGGCAGCGCATTAGGCTTAACGCTTTTCATGTTTTGGGCGCTCGTAATCGTTTGAAATGGCTTGTATTCATTTCAAATGATTAGCCATAAATAAAAACACCTCCGAACTTATCTTAAGTGCGGAGGTGTTTTTTATGTCTTTGTGGTTCAAACTTTGATTAAAGGTTAGACACCAACAACTGCGGTGTGGCTTTTTGCTGAAGATAGATACTAAAGCGACTTCCTTTACCTACTTCGGATTCAACTCGTATTTCGCCGCCCGTTTGGCTCAAAATACTTTGAGAAACGGACAAACCTAAGCCTGTACCGTCTCTTTTGGTGGTATAGAAAGGAGAGAATATACGTTTCAGTTGTTCTTCCTTAATACCACAGCCCTCATCTTCAACATGAACGATCGCACCATGAGATACTCCATTTTCAACCCAATCTTCACTCGAGATAGTCAATGTGCCCTGTCCGTCCATCGCGTGAATCGCGTTCATTTGCAGGTTCACTAGAATTTGCAGCAATTGGTTTCGGTTCACTTCGACTGAGGTTTTAGCATTCAATTGCGAGACATACACAATGCCTTTCTTTTTTGCGCCTGTTTTTACGAGCGTAATACTTTCATCGACAATTGGATTGATATGTTGCCAAGTAATTTCGTCTTGTACACCACCGTGTCGGCTGTATTGAAGTAAGCTTCGTGTGATGTTTCGGATTCGGTCGATCTGCTCCATGATCGCGTGGACTTCTTCGTCTACACGAGCCACTTCATCGCCGAGTTCAAACTTCATTAGTTCAACATTGCCTAGAATTACCGCTGTCGGATTATTGATTTCATGGGCAATACCTGCGGTTAACTCACCTAACGCGGCTAATTTTTCGTTGACCACCAGCTTATCTCTAGCTTGGTTAAGAAGCTGGATGTGCAGTTCGAGTTCTTCCGTTTTCTCTTTCAAACTGGCGGTACGAGAATGAACCTTACATTCGAGTTCAGACGCAGCTTGTTGAATCTCTTGATTACGCTCGTGGAGCAGATCTAACATTTTGTCGAACTGTTTCGCAAGCAACGTAAGTTCGTGTTGATCATCCAAACCCAACGTACCGATTCGCTTGTCTTGCCCCATTTGGACGAGCTTTACGACTTTATGGATGCGTTCAATTGGGTTGAAAAGATCGCGAGCACCACGGTGTACGATCAAACCTGAAGCTAACAGCAGTAATATGATGGTGATGCTGATTTCACCAAGGTTAGTCAGATACGTCTCTACGAGTGGCCAGATTAGATAGCCGGTATAAAGCATGCCAATAACGTTATCAAACTGGTCGTGGATTGGTTGGTAAGCGGTGATGTACCAAGCGTCGTAAACATATGCTCGGTCTAACCACTTTTGCCCTTGATTCAATACTTTTGAATGAACCTCATGAGAAACGCGAGTACCAATTGCGCGCCCTGCACTGTCTTCACTGCTCAACGGTACATTAGTGCTGACACGTAGGTCATCAAGGAACACAGTGACGGTACCTATGCGGCGATTAAAACCATCACGTTGTGGATAGATCAAATTGCTGATCTGATCAACTAACTGTGTGCTGTTGTTAAGTAGGATCCCGCCATCAAGAAAACCAATAACGTGATCATTCTTGTCTCTAATTGACACAACAGTTCGGCTAACTAAACCCCGAGTTTCAACGTTTTGATTATTGAGCATTGGGACTTCGGCTTGCCTTGCAAGGTTTTGGTCTAAATCGTTGAGTTCATTTTGGCTCAATACACTAAAGAACGATTCTTTGCGTGTCAGGTCGAGGTATTCATGCTTTTTCCCCATGCTCTCAACACTTCTCCAACGCAAAAAGTCGAGCTCATAGCGAGATTTGTTTTCAGAAACCCAGCGAGTGAGCTCTTCCTTTGAAATATCACTCGTAAGTTTGATTCGAAAGTTATAAGACTCAGCGAATGCTTGAACGTTATAGGCCTGTTGATTTTGAATTAGATGGATACTGTTGTCGGCAACGTCCAAACGCTCGTCAACATCGATCAAAGCCCCCTGCCACGTATAATGGACAGACCAATACAAAGTGATCGCAACAAGAGCACATAAAGTTAAGATGATCGGCGCTGACGTCAAAAATAACAGACGATAACGCACCATGGTTTTGAACCGGAACGTCCACTTTGACCACCAATGACGTCTAATCGGCATATTCAGAGCCTTCTGTGTTCCAATCTTTATATTTACGCTCTAGCGTTTTCCGTGCAACGCCGAGGTCTCTTGCAGCTGCGGATTTATTACCATCATGAAAACTCACCAGTTGCTCGATATGAGATTTTTCTACTTCTTTGAGTGTCCAAGTGTTGGGGTAACCTTCTGCAGCGTCTACGTTATTCAAGTTTGGTATTTCCGCTCCATGTGACACTGTCACTGAAATGCTGGTGGGCGCAGGATCGCCATTAATTTCGCGCCAATAGTGCGCTGGTGGCTTGTCTAAAAGAATGCATCTTTCGACTAGGTTCTTGAGTTCGCGAATATTTCCTGGCCATTCGTATTCATTCATCGCCAAAATGTCTTCATGCGCCCAGTTTGGGACCGGTACACTAAGTTCACTTGCTAAAAGACGAGTGAAATACGGAACAAGCTCAATTAAATCTGATGGACGTTCTCTCAATGGCACAACATCAATTTTAAGGACATTGAGTCGGTAGAATAGATCGCGACGGAAGTGCCCTTTTTCGACCTCTTGTTGAAGGTTTCGGTTAGTCGCCGCCACTACTCGTACGTCAACGGCAATTTCTTTCTCGCTACCGACTGGACGAATAGTGCGTTGCTCTAACACACGCAACAGCGCTGCTTGCATTGGTAGTGGCATTTCACCAATTTCGTCGAGGAACAAGGTGCCACCACTTGCGACTCTGAATAGACCTTCACGGTTTTTCTTCGCGCCGGTAAATGCGCCAGAGGTATGCCCGAATAGTTCACTTTCAAGAAGTTCTGGGGCGATTGCGCCACAGTTGATTGGCACAAATGGCCCTGTACGTTTACTGGCTTCATGTACACCACGTGCAACTAGCTCTTTACCTGTACCTGACTCACCTTCTATAAGAACGGATGCTCGAGAGGGTGCAAATTGACTGATCAGCAATTTAAGCTGTTTGGTTTTATCTGAGTTACCGATTAACTCGGTCTTGATATGACGGCTAACATCACGCTTCAATGCGTATTGCATTCTTTGGTCAAGGCGCTTATCCATACAACGTAGTACAGCTTGTATCATTTGTTCTAAGTTGAAAGGTTTAAGAATGAAGTCTGAAGCGCCAAGCTTAAGCGCAGATATGGTCATCTCTAGATCAGCATAGCCAGTCATGAAAATAACATCGGCACGTTTGTCGTTGTCGTTAAAAGCCTCTTCCCACTCAATGCCAGAGCGTCCTGGCAGGTTGATATCAAGAACAATGAGATCAAAATGTTCGCTCGAACGCAGTATTTCAGCTTCTTCAACAGACCCTGCACTCGATACCTTGCCAAAGAACTTACCTAGGGCCTTCTTTAGAATAGCCTGCATCCCGACTTCATCGTCCACGACCAAGACGGAAAACGCTTGATATTGAGTCAATGTGTTTGGGTTGAGGTTCGATGCAGGTGAACTAGGTAAAGACATAATGATTAGCCGATGGGGAAAGTTGGGACAGAGTGTACCAATTAACCTTTTGTGCGACAGGGACAATGTGCGACATTTTGTCCTAGCTCATATTTTAATGCATTTTGTTAGCCTAAATGACGCAGTTTTGTTCGATATAACAGCAATTTAATGAAATTTGATGCACTATTTATTGGCATTAAGATTGCTTATTAGGTGTAGATTCCTAATTACAACAATTAGCGTCTTATGCACATGCCCTTCTTTGAGCCCTTTAAAAATAGAGGCATGTCATTCATTTATAACAGAATGGACATAATAATAATGAAAGCAATTCCCCTAACTATTGCAGCTCTATCTATCGTCAGTTACACGGCTAGCAGCGCGGAAGACACCACTCATATCAAATTGGCGACAACCACAAGTACCTACCACTCAGGCTTACTGGACTACTTATTGCCTGAGTTCGAAAAGGATTCTGGTATTAAGGTTGATGTTCTCGCTGCGGGTACGGGTAAATCACTTCGCATGGGTGAAAACGGTGATGTTGATTTGGTAATGACTCACGCACCAAAAGCTGAAGCGAACTTCGTTGAAAAAGGTTACGGCGTTTTACCTCGTAAGCTGATGTACAACGATTTTGTTATCGTTGGCCCACAAAGCGACCCTGCGAAGATTGAATCTCAAAAAGCAGTAGCTGATGTGTTCAAAGCAATCGCGAACAACAACGTGACGTTTGTTTCTCGTGGGGACGACTCTGGTACTCATAAGAAAGAGATGGGTATTTGGGCGCAAACTAAGATGGAGCCGAACTTTGGCGGCTATCGCAGCGTTGGTCAAGGAATGGGCCCAACTCTGAACATGGCGTCTGAAATGCAAGGCTACACCATGACAGACCGCGGTACTTGGTTAGCTTACCAAAACAAACTTGACCTTAAAGTGTTGTTCCAAGGCGACAAGAACCTATTTAACCCTTACCAAGTGATTCTTGTTAACCCAGAACGCTACCCAAGCATCAATTACCAAGCAGCGAAAGTATTCAGTGATTGGTTGGTTAACCCTAAAGGCCAGAAACTGATCAACGACTTTAAACTGCACGGCAAACAGCTATTTGTTGCAAACGCAGAATAGTTGGTTGCAAGCGCAGAATAGCTTGTTGTAAGAAATGAGTCGTGGGTTGTGAGTAAAGCGTAGCGTTGAAGGTTTAACCCTAACCAACTAGCGCTACGCTTAACTAAACAGTCAACGAGACCACCTAAATAATCACGTTTAAAAACCGTCTTGCTTTAAAGGCATTCACGCTTAGAAACAATAGCTGACCAATACAGGCTCAAATAGTTTGTGTCAGCTATGATTAACATCAGACACTACCGATAAAAGCCTATTATCGATTCAAACGAGATACTTCATGACCTTATGGCAAACAACGATTGATGCAATGAATCTACTGGTGAGTTTTGACCACGAATTGTGGCAAATCGTCGCGGTATCCTTCAGTGTATCTTTGTCCGCCATCTCATTAGTGATTGTTCCTGCAATCCTTATGGCTTTCTTACTGGCTTACACCGAATTCCCCGGTAAATGGGCGCTGCTTTCGGTGATCAACACCTTACAAGCGATACCGACCGTGGTAATTGGCTTGTTGATGTACATGATGCTCTCTCGTTCTGGTCCTTTAGGTGACTGGCAATTACTGTTCACGCAAAAGGCGATGATTCTAGGTCAGATGCTGATCTGTTTCCCTATCCTAGTTGCGATGATGCATGGCGCTCTGCAGGCCAGTGACCGCCGAGCAGTAGAAACAGCGCGCACTCTTGGCGTATCAACAACACGAGTCGCGTGTACCTTGATTTGGGAAACTCGTTTCCCTCTATTGGCTGCAACCATTGCTGCCTTCTCTCGTATCGTCACAGAAGTAGGTTGTTCAATGATGGTGGGTGGCAACATTATGGGGATGACAAGAAACATCCCAACAGCTATCGCCATGGAAAGCCACAAAGGCGCATTCGCTCAAGGCGTCGCCCTCGGTATGGTGTTATTAGCATTGGCATTAGCCCTTAACTTTTTCCTTTCCAGTGTGAGAGGAAAAGGCTATTTAAGAACTTAGGAACGCTGTCATGAGTATAAAAATAACAACGCAGCAAATTTCAATGCGCTACAAAGAGCGTGTTTTGTTCCACATCCCCGAATTGTCGATCGGCCCCAACGATGCCATTTATCTCAAAGGGGACAATGGCGTTGGCAAAACGACCCTACTTAAAATCTTATCAGGATTGATCAAGCCGAGCTCTGGCCGTATTCAGTCTCCGACACAAAGCTGGCAACATAGCCTGTTTCCTCGGTTAAAATTTAAAGACATCATCTATCTCCACCAAACTCCTTACCTTTTTGATGGCTCGGTGTACCAAAATGTCGCTTATGGCATTCGCTTTAATAAAGAGAGTCAAAAAGATAAGCGAGCTCAAATAATTAATGCATTAAGAATGGTAGGTTTAGAAACCTTGGCAGATGAGCACATTTCTGTGTTGTCTGGTGGTGAGCGCCAACGCGTGGCAATGGCCCGTGCTTGGATTCTTAAGCCTTCAATCTTGCTTATGGATGAACCAAGTGCTTCTTTAGACAAAGAATCTATTGAAAGATTGGTGATTATGGCCGAAGATCTTCTTCAGAGAGGCGCGAGTTTGGTCATCACTAGCCACCAAACTAACGCGTTAACCGATTTATGTAAGAAGCAGTGGTGGATCAAGGACAACACTTTGACTGAATCACCGCTTCTGCAAGTTATTAAAAAGAACAAAGCACAAGAGAATATTTATGCTGCTTCCAACGCAAACTAGTTGGGTTATTTTGGCTGGCGGACAAGCCAGCCGCATGGGCGGAAAAGATAAAGGACTCGTTGAGCTCAACGGTTCTCCGCTCATTCAATACGTTATTAACAAGCTGTCACAACAAGATGTCAGCATTACCATCAATGCCAACCGTAACTTAGACAGTTACCAAGCATTTGCACCGGTTGTTTCCGATTCTTTCCCTGACTATCCAGGCCCATTGGGCGGCATTCATGCTGGCCTTAAAAACGCGAGCACAGATTGGGTCGGCTTTGTCCCTTGCGACAGCCCACAGATTAGTGATGACCTTGTTGAACGTTTTTGTGCAGCAGTAAAAGAAGACAGCGACATTCTTGTCGCGCATGATGGCGAATTTAAGCAACCAGTATTCACCCTATTCCACAAACGTGTTCTACCAAAGTTAGAAGCGTTTTTGGAACGTGGTGATCGTAAAATTATCTTGCTGTACAAAGAGTGTGTCACGGAATACGTTGATTTTAGCGATTCTCCTAACTGCTTTGTTAATCTCAACACGCCAGAAGAACTCACCCAATTCGGAACGCTTCAATAATGAAAGATTCTAAACAACGCCCTAACCTTCCTCTATTGGGGTTTGCTGCTTACAGTGGCACAGGCAAAACAACCGTATTAGAAGCTCTGCTTCCTTTATTGACAGAGTCGGGTTTAAAAGTTGGTGTGCTAAAACATGCTCACCACGATTTTGATGTCGATAAGCCGGGCAAAGACAGCTACCGTTTACGCAAAGCGGGCGCAAATCAAATGCTGATAGCTTCGCGTAACCGTCATGTGATGATGACTGAGACTCCAGAAGCAGAAGCCGATTTTGATTACCTGTTGACTCGTTTTGATACCAACACACTTGATCTGATTTTGGTTGAAGGCTGTAAGAACATTGCTTTCCCTAAAATCGAGCTTCACCGTGATGAAGTGGGTAAACCTTGGTTGTACCAAAACGATGACAACATCATTGCTATTGCTGCTGATAGCCACGTTGAATCTGACTTACCTCAAATGTCGATCAACGACTTAGAAGCGATTCGTGATTTCATCATCGATTACGCGCAGTCCTTTGACCTTTCCTCTACAAAAGGCAAAGCAGCGTCATGCTCATCTTCAAAAGACGCAGCGCCCGCGGTGTGTTGTGATTCGTTCTCTCCAGCAGGTTTAACCGTAACTCAGGGCCAACAAAAGATTGTTGATAGCATTGACGCGCTTGATCTCACAGAGAGTGTTGAATTACTGCAAGGCTACGGTCGTGTGTTGGCTGAAGATGTGATCTCGCCAATCAACGTCCCACAGAATACTAATTCTGCAATGGATGGCTACGCGATTCGTAGTGAAGATCTTGAATTGGATAGCTACAACATTGTTGCTGAAGTTATGGCTGGTCACAGCTACGACAAAACCGTTCAACAAGGTGAAGCTGTTAAGATCATGACGGGTGCACCAATGCCAGATGGCGTTGATGTTGTTGTGATGCGTGAGCAAGCCGTGCAAGATGGCGATAAAGTTAGCTTCCCAGATGCGAAAATCTCCGTTGGACAAAATGTCCGTATGGCCGGTGAAGATTTAGAAATTGGCCAACCTGTCTTTACACGTGGCACACGCATCGAAGCACCAGAAATGGGTATGATGGCGTCGTTAGGTTTCGGTACCTGCCCTGTTCTGCGTAAAGTGAAGGTGGGTGTGTTCTCAACGGGTGATGAAGTTCAGGCACCGGGCGTTGAGCAAAAGCCAAACTCTATCTACGACTCGAACCGTTTCACTATCATCGGCATGCTTCAAAAGCTAGGTTGCGACATCGTTGATTACGGCATTATCGAAGATGACGAACAAAAGATGATGGATGTACTTCATGCTGCGTCGTTAGAGACCGATATGGTTCTGACTTCTGGTGGCGTGTCTGTTGGTGATGCTGACTACATCAAACTCGCGTTAGATAAGTTGGGTGAGATTAACTTCTGGCGTATCAACATGCGTCCAGGTCGCCCTCTTGCTTACGGCAAAATTGAAGACAAACCTTTCTTCGGTTTACCTGGCAACCCAGTAGCCGTGATGGTGTCGTTCATTAACTTTGTAGAACCTGCAATCCGCAAGCTACAAGGTCAAACTAACTGGACACCAGTGAAAGCGAACGCGATAGCGACTGAGCAATTACGTTCTCGTCAAGGTCGTACTGAGTTCAGCCGTGGCGTGTTCTCAATGAACGAATCAGGCGTGCTTGAAGTAAAAACAACCGGTAAGCAAGGTTCAGGTATTCTACGTTCAATGAGCGAAGCAAACTGTCTAATCGAGATTTCACCAGCGGTAGACACTGTAAAAGCCGGTGAAACGGTGACGATCATTCCTTTGCAAGGTCGTGTGTAAATAAACAAGATTGTTAGCTTTAAGCTAGCGAATTCAGAGTAATACATACTCTAAATAGATGAAGCCCCTGATATTGGATATCAGGGGCTTTCTTTTTATGGGGGGTTGTATACAGAGTTGAACTAAACAAGCTCGACTTTAAGTAATCTGCAATCGACCAAATTATAGTTGTTACGGCCATTTTCTTTGATTTGATAGAGCTGTTTGTCTGCAATATCACAAATCATTTTAAAGTTTCGATCCACATTGTCACTGGCTAAGTCGACGTTAACCCCACCAATAGAGAGTGTTAATTGTTCCGCATAGAGAGCTTTAGGGTTTGCTAATTTGACTTCATTTAACATCTTTCGCAGAGTGACAACCTTATTTTCAATATCACTACTACTCTGTCCGAAGCAAATCGCCATGAACTCATCACCGCCATATCTGAAAAGGTAGTCATTCTTGGTTGTGAATGTTTTTTTAAGTAAGCGACTGATAATACGAAGCGCTTCGTCGCCCTCTAAATGCCCATGAAAATCGTTATAAGCTTTATACTCGTCAACATCGATCATAAGGACCGCTAGAGATTGTTTTTGGTAGTAAGCGTTATGTATTAAGACTGGCGTGATGTTATCTAATTGATATCTATTAGCTAGACCTGTTAGTGGGTCAGTAGTACTCAAGATTTCGAGTGTTTGATTCGCACTTTCTAAACGCTGTCGTTGCTTTTGATTTTCTAGCGACACGGCAATAAAGCTAGCTAAATGTTCTATAAGCTGACAGTGGTGTTCCTGATATTGGTTTGGTAGATGATGCTGAACTGACAGAAAGCCGATTAATTTTTCATTAAGAATGATTGGCGTTAGAATCATTGAGTTAGTATCAAGCTCGCCACGAAACGTAACGAAATTATCGTCTTGTGTGGTTTTACCGATATAGGGTTCTAGAGCCGCATCTGTCGCGCTATTAAAATGAACGGTAGCTCGCTTGCGAATCACATACGTACCAATGGTTTGGTTCTCTTGGCAAACTACTTTTAGGTTCGGTATTAATCCTTGAGTATCAACAAAATAGCGGTAGTCGAGTATGTCTGATTTATCGTCATACATAGCAATCCCAAACTCAGATGTTGGTAGAATCATATTTATCTTATGGAGTATCTCAGGCAGTACGCTTTCTAAATCTGCAGCGGTTGCTATGAATTGACCAATATCAGTGAGCGCACCCATATATTTTTGCATTTGAGTCAGAACGTCATTTTTCTTCTTACTCTGAATGGTACCTACCCCTTCTAGAATACGTTCGCTCTGTTCGCGCTCATAACTTCTCATGTGTTTTTCTAAAAGATCCACATGCTGAGTTTGAAGTGCCGCTAAACCAGACCAATCCTCTTCATCTCGAAAGAGCTTCGCCTTAGTTTGGGCATAGATAGCATAAGAACGGTAACTACTCTTTAGATCAAAATTCTGTTCGAGAAAAGCGCACCCTACTTTTGCTTGTTCTCGCTCTCCAATGCCTTCTAAGAATTGAAACCAGTAAACCAAATTTTCTTTTCGATTATGCTCATCTCTCGATTTTTTGAAGTGCTCTTCTGCCTGATAAAATGCATCTAATACATCACTATCATCGAAGCCTCCCCACAAGAGCATGGTTTGCCCTAGGTAACTATGACAAAGAGCTATCGTCCTGTGACTAGAAAGCGAGGTGCCTATTCTTTTCGCTTCCATAATGGCGCTAACCGCTTGCTCAAACTCATTTGTATGTGCACAGCTATAGGCTAGGTTTAAATGGCTGACAGCACAATCTAACAGGCGATTCGCATTTTGAGATGAAATAATGGCTTTACGAGCATATTGCTTCGCTTGTTCGTATTTTTCTAAGCTTAAGTGCAAGTCACTTAGATTACAGAATATAAGTGACTTAAAATTGTCATCAACTAGGTGTAAGTTTTCTAGTGTTTCTGAGTAACAAGCATACGCTGATTGATAATCACCACGAATGTTGTGGGTAGACGCAAGTAACCCGATGACAAATACATATAGTTGAATTTCTTCAGGAGCAATGACGTTTAGGCAGGCTTTATAATGCTCAGCAGCGTCAGAAAGGTTATCGTGGCGATAGCTTGTGAAACCTTTAAGGAAAAGCGCGATTGAATCCGGGATCGGTTGATTATTAGCTTCGCATAGACTCGTTATTCTGTCTTCGACTTCTTTTAATCCTTTGATTCCAGGGTAGTTCTGGATTCGCGTTATAATTCCCATGATCTTTGGGTAAAGCGTATTGCTCATAAGTTCCGTTTAAGTCAGCCAGATTAAAAAATAACGAATAGTATACCACAAAATGCTTATTACACATTCCATTCATGAGGCTAATAAGTGGTAATTTCCTATCATTATCTTGAGTGGCGTACTGTTTTTATGTAGAGTGCGCGCAAAGTAATAATTATATTGGAGAGCACTATGGCTCGTACCATTCTGTACACTTATAAAGATGAAGACAAAGAGTTATTGTTTTCGAAACAAGAACACCGCACGATCCAAGAAGCTGTTGCAGCCGCTGAAGGTATCGACATCACTGAGTATCTAAAAACTGAGCAGCAGCTTGAGTTCATTTCTGATACTAAAGCGGTTCGTAACTACCAAGACAACTATTTCCGTAAGCTTGGTTTTACTAAGCTTACATTGAAGCAAAAAGACAACCTTGGTGTTGGTAAAAAGAAGAAGTAAGCCCTCTGGCTCTTTTTCTTGATATGTAGCTTCTAGCTTTTCGTTTGTAATTAGAGCTAAGAGCTGAAGAAACGAAAACACTGAACAATAAAAAATGCCGCAACCTCTTTCGAGATTGCGGCATTTTTAGTTGTTCTTTTTAACTATCTAACCTTAGCTAGCTTAACGGTAAGTAACGATTACTTAATGTTAAGGAATGCAGCGCCACGAACACCGCCTGAATCACCGTGTTTCGCTTTGATGATTTTCGGACACTTCGCTACAGACAGTAGGTATTTAGGGATACGCTTTGGCATCTCTTCGTAGATAAGTTCGAAGTTTGAAAGTCCGCCACCCAGTGCAACAACGTGTGGGTCAAGACCCGTAAACAGGTTTGCAAAACAGATAGCCAATAGCTCCATAAAGCGATCTACGTGCTCAGCGGCTTTTGATTCGCCTTCGTTGTATGCTTGAATGATCTCGATCGCTTTCTTCTTCTCACCGAAGTAGTGCTCGTAAATCAGTTCGAAGCCGCGACCCGATAAGTAACTGTCTAAACAACCTTTCTTACCACAACCACAACCCAGTAGCGGTGCGTTGTCGCCAAGGTGGAACCAAGCATCTAGAGGAAGGCGCATATGACCTAATTCACCAGCAACGTGGTTACGACCAGAGAACACTTTACCTTCATAAACTAAACCGCCACCGAAGCCTGTACCTAGAATTAGGCCTGCTACTGATGGTTCGTCTTTAAGTTCATCATCCCACGCTTCTGAAAGCGCAAAACAGTTTGCATCATTTTCAATTTTGACACTACGACCAATAAGCGCTTCTAGGTCTTTGCGTAGTGGTTTCCCCGTTGAAGCTGGTACGTTAACAACCAGCATTGTGCCGTCGTCAGCATCTTCCATTCCAGGAAGACCAAGACCAATTTTGCCTTCGCAAGAAAATTCGTTGTCGTACTTCTTTACCAAACCAGCAATTGTATCAAGTAGCAGTTGATAATCTTCAGTGGGCGTTGGTACGCGTTCTGTCGCTACTCGCTCAAGTTTTTCATTGAATGCACCAAACTCAATCTTTGTGCCGCCAACATCGAAGCCGTAATACATGAAATCTCTCCAATTTTTCCCTAAATTCGGGCAAATAAATTTTTGTAAATAAACAACTAAAGAGCATTATCCATAACACTCCCCCTACAAACCGTGATAGATGACAAACTTATCCCGTGTTTGAGTTTGTTTGAACAACAAGTCAGCACAAAGCGGTTAAAGGTTAGAGTGACTTCTCACTTTTAGTATGATCTATGAAAGCATTCAGGCTCGGTTTGGTTGGATCTGACTTATAACGTGTCTTACTTAACATGTAACTTTCCCGAAATGTCTCAAACCATAGCTGTAAAGTCTTGGCACCCTGCTCTTCACCAGCCTGTTTCAAAACCAAGCTCGCCACTTCTGCTGTCGAAAGATGTTGTTCGTTGTCTGACTTTCGCATCATGTATTGAGAAACTGACTCAGGCTCAATCGATAACACAGGTAAATCTTGCAGATATTCTGAGCGACGAAAAATTCGACGTGCCTCGCGCCAGCTACCATCAATAAAGATCAGCAATAGTGTTTTGTTTGGGTCACGCATTTGTGGCAGATCTTGAACCACGCGTGTTTTGTCGTCGGTATAGTCTTCAGGGAACACGATCACAGGTTGGTATTTGTCGTCTTTTAGAACATCCAACATCTCTTGATTTGGCTCAGTACGATGCCAAAGGTAGGCGTAACTGTCTTTTACCGTATCAACAATTAAACGACCGGTGTTACTTGGTTTTAAGATTTCGTTGTCTGACAAGATCAACATAGTCGCGACGTTCGTATCAATGTTAGGTTGATGCTCGCAGATACAGCTGTCTTGTTTTATTTTACAGAACTCACATCGCACTACTTTACACCCGCGCGCATTAAACGGCTTAGTAGCAATGGATAAACGGTGTTGATATAAACGGTGAAAAGCGTGGATTCTCATGGACAATAACGATAGATCTAGAAAAGTGGCACGATTGTACTTACAGTGACCCTAGAATGATAGAAGGAATTCCCATGCAAGACCCATCCCTGCTTCGCCTTGTTTGTTTTATTGTCGTTTTTGGATCATGTGCGCTTTGGGAGTACCGCTTTCCACGTAAAACGCTGACTCAGAGTAAATGGTTTCGTTGGGGAAACAACTTTGCGTTGGTTGCTTTAAACAGTTTTCTATTAGCCACTCTAATTCCAATCGCAGCATTTCAAGCGGCGGTTATCGCACAAGAAAGCCAATGGGGTCTATTCAATACCCTGTCACTTCCTAAAGAACTCAGCATTCTCATCTGTGTTTTACTGTTAGATTGCGCTATTTACCTGCAGCATTTGGTGTTTCACCGTGTTTCATGGCTATGGAAGTTACACCGAGTTCATCATGCAGATCTAGATATTGATGTCACAACCGGAACTCGTTTTCATCCAATCGAGATGATTATTTCAATGCTGATTAAAGTGAGTTTAGTGATCGCGCTTGGTATACCTGTCATCGCTGTTGTCATCTTTGAAATTGTTCTTAACGCCAGCGCGATGTTTAACCACAGCAATGCGCGTCTGCCACTGTGGATTGATAAGCGATTGAGAAAAGTGATTGTGACACCAGACATGCACCGAGTTCATCACTCGGTCATTGTTAAGGAAACGCACTCAAACTTTGGTTTTTTCTTATCGGTGTGGGACATTTGGTTCAAAACCTATCGCGCTCAACCTAAGCTTGGCCATGATAACGTTCAGATTGGCGTTCCAGAGATTCAAGATGGTAAAGAGCAACGGTTAGACTTAATGCTACGTCAGCCATTTGCACGATTCCCGACAACGAAAGACTAGGTTCGAATTCAGTTGAGTCTCAAGTTTAAACTGAGGTCAAACCTATCTTAATAACAAACCTATCTTAATAACAAACCCGTCTCCATAACAAACCAAGCTTAATACCAAAGCAAAACGCCCTTAGATTCTTGTGAAAACTTAAGGGCGTTTCTGTATCAATAGGAATTTAAGCGTACTTGGTGCTTCAACTATTATGCTGTCAGGCTTAACTCAGCACGCTCGTTTATTTCAACACGTATTTATGAAGCATAGCTTGTTGGTGCCCTGCTATCTCTCCGACTTGCTCTGAACTCTCGATCATGGATTCAAGCTGTAACTTAGTATTCTCGCCTTGTTCAGAAACACGAGTGATCGAATGTGTCACATCCACCGTTGCACGTGCCTGTTGCTCAGTCGCCACCATGATTTGTTCAACACGTCCTTTAATCTGGCTAACCGCTACCTCGATTTTTTCAAACGCTTGTTTCACATCTCCACTGGTTTCCAGTGCATTCGCCATTTCGTTTCTCGACTCTGTTACAGACGCCCGTGAGCGATCAGCTGCTGCTACCAATTCATTCATCATATTTCGCATATTAGTGGTTTGCTGGGAAGTATCGCTGGCTAGTTTTCTTACTTCATCGGCGACCACTGCAAAGCCTCGGCCTTGATCTCCTGCTCGAGCTGCTTCTATTGCTGCATTCAATGCGAGTAAGTTAGTGTTGTCAGCAATGCCGCTGATCATGTCGACCATTTCGCGAATCTGTTTAACACGCCCGTCTAAGTCGGCCATCGATTATTCATTCATGCTTAGAGAGTGTTCTAGTGCATGCAGTCGCTGCTGGTTAAGTCCAACAACTTGACTCCCTGTTACTGACTCACTTTCAGCAAGCTGGGCGTCATCATTCGAGGCGTTAGAAATACGTGCAATTTCACCAATAGATGCTTCAAGCTCTGTAATGGTGGTAATCATGTTTTGAAGTGATTCATTTTGCTCGTGTAAGCTTGAGTTAGTTTGCTCTGCGGCATCGTGACTGACTTCCGCGGTTTGATAAAGCGTTTCACAGTTTCGTGTTACCAAGCGCACCGAATCAGCGGTTGAGTCGACAACAGAATTAAGTTTTGATGCGATAACTTGCAATTCCAATGGGCCAACTAATTGACTCTGTTTTGAAAAATCGTGTTCCGCGAGTAAGCTCATTTGTTGAGTAATGTTCCTGAGTCCTTTGTTCACCCAGTGACGCAATACGAACCATGAAATAGAAATGATGGCCGTTATCACTAATCCGCTAATAAATAGTACTTTGTCTATCGTCGCAATTGTCTGATTGACCACAAACTCGCTTTCATCAATTAAAATGGAAGCGGTGTTCGATAGTTGATTTAAGGTCCCTATCACGGTGTTAGCCAGATAGATGACTTTTGCTAAGTCGGCTTCTTGTTGCTCAACAAGTTCTAGCTTTTGCAGGATTTGTCTTAATACACCGTTATCTGCAAAGCCAGATTTAACCATCTCATAAGGCGCTGTTAAGCTTGCGAACTCTACGATGTCTGGATGCCATTCAGAAAAGTCATCATACGCGAGGTTAATGCCTGCAATTCGATTTCGAAGCTCTCTGTATTCGTCTTGCGCTTTTTCTAAGTCTGATTGCATCATCAACATTAGGAAGGTGTTCGCCATTGCAGAAGCACTCGCTGTGAATCGGTTAGCCGCATCGGAAGCCTCTGGGTTGTTCTGAACAAGGAAAGAACTGATACGGTTCATTTCAGGTCCGATAGAACTCACACCATAGCGAAACTCAGTGACTTGGCCATCGATGAGGTTTTGCTTATTCTGAATTTCAATTTGAGAAGACAACACTTGGCTAGTCATCAATTGTAAGGTCGCCATGTTCTCGGTTAAGTCTTGTTTTTGTTCAACGGAAATCGCGTCAGGAAAAGATTGGGATATGAAGAGGAGTTCTTCTAGCGTTTGGTTACTTTCGGCAACTAACACGTCGATCGAGTTGCCTGTTGTGTTAAGCGTATTTAGGTCGGTTGATTGGGTGCTATAAGTAAGAAGTTTTACCTGCTCCAACACGCTTTGTGTTAATTCGGCGTTGTTTAATGCAAGAGGTAATGCTTGTTCCGAAAGTGCTTCAAAATGGCCCCCGACCCGATCGACGCCTCGGAGACTGACCAAAGATAAAAAGATGACGAGCAAAAGAATGGAAATAAATACAGCGGTGACGGTTTGAATGAGCGAGAATGTATAACGTGAAGGTTTTATTGATAAATTTGTGTCGGGCATGTGAAATCCAGTTTGACTACGAAAAAAGATATCCTTAAGTTAGTTCGTATACTAGAAGTCCTTGATGACGTTTATATTTCAGTTTTTTGTCAGAAGAGTTACATATGAAATTCAGAAAAATGGCTGTAGTTACAATAACTTTAGCAACATTGGCTGCTTGTAGCTCGACGCCATCCCCTTCTCAGCTTAGTCAAACCGCACACAAGCCTCTGTCAAAGTTAGAGCAATCAACGACCAATGCGTATATGAGTGTGTATGAACAGTGGAAAGGTGTGCCATATCATTTCGGTGGGACTTCATTTAGAGGCGTAGATTGCTCTGCTTTCGTTCAAATCGCAGTGCAAACTGCGACCCAGCAAGCCTTACCGAGAACCACAAAAGATCAAGTTAAAAAGGGAAAGGAAATAGCGTATGGACAGGCAATAAGTGGTGACTTGGTGTTTTTCAAAACATCGATGACGGTACGACACGTCGGAGTATATTTAGGAAACAATCAATTCTTACATGCTTCGACATCGAAAGGTGTCATTATATCGAGATTGGATAACCCTTATTGGGCCTCTAAGTTTTGGCATTTTAGGCGTTTATAGTGATTAAAAGATTAACTGATAACACAGTTGCTTTGAAGGTACTATTTAAACGCCTATCGCTGTTTAGCCTAGTAAATGTACTAGAAGCTAATTAGTCGTATTGAGCGACCGCAGTATCAAACAGATTCTTCACTAATGCGATGTATTCATCTAAGAATACAATTTGTTCGTTAGTCGCTTTTTTTGACCATACACCAGCTAACACTTCACCTAAATCAGCCACCACTGAATCCGCTTCTTTCAATAGTTGAAAACGAACGCTTGAATGTAACTCAGGGTTTTGCTCGAAAATAGCCATGATGTTTGTTGATATCATGTCAGTGATGATGTCTTCGACACTTTCATTACCTGTATCGCCATTACTATTAGTAAAGACATCTAGGTTAAATGATAAGTGTTCGATCAAAGCCAAATAGCCATCGGTTTCTACAACCACAATAAATCTCCGTTTAAGCTCAAGAGCAGATTAATATGTACCTACCTAATACTATGTATATGAGTCTGTTTGTCATCTCTTTATTACTAAAAACTGTATTAAAGTGATCCGAGTTAGCATTTAAGCTTAAATTTCAATCAAAACACCCTAACTTCACCAAACACACCTAAAATATAGTGAAAAATAATCTCAACCTATTTCTGCGATTCTATTGTATGAAAATCATCATGCCGTGAGATTAGTTCCAAACTATTTCCTTATATCATTCTCAATTTCTGTTTTGATTTCAAAGGGCTTGAATCAGTTCGAGTTCACAAATCAGCCAATTGATTCTACATTAGTTGAAGAAGAGCCAAGAACATTGACGAGTGCGTCTATAAATTGCTCAGATTTATCCTAAACTATTGCTATTAAACAAACAGTATTTCTAACCTTCAGTCTTTGAGGATTTCCTATGTGGCAGGCCATTTCTCAACAACTTTCAGATACTCTTCTATTTAACTTCCAGATAACTGAACGTACCAAGGTTTCTGGTGGCGACATTAACGATTGCTATATGATTAGCGATGGTAACGAACGTTACTTTGTAAAAGTGAACCAGCGAGAATTTTTACCTAAGTTTGAAATTGAAGCTGAGAACTTACGCTTGTTAAGAGAGACTTCTACCGTTTATGTTCCTGAGTTGGTACTGATTGGTAAAACCAAAGAATGCTCGTTCATTATCCTTAATTACTTGCCGACCAAGCCGCTTGAAACAAGCAATAATAGCTATGACTTTGGCGTTCAACTTGCCCAATTGCATCAATGGGGTGAACAGAAAGAGTTTGGTTGTGACCAAGACAATTATATTGGTAGCACCCTTCAACCCAACCCTTGGCATAAGAAATGGGGACGTTTTTTCTCTGAGCAACGCATTGGCTTCCAACTGCAATTGTTAAAAGAAAAAGGCATCGAATTCGGCGATATCGATGATATTGTTGATGTCGTGAATATGCGTCTTGCAGGCCACAACCCTCGCCCTTCTTTGCTTCATGGCGACCTTTGGAACGGTAATGTTGCTAACTCAGCCTTTGGGCCAATCTGTTACGATCCCGCTTGTTATTGGGGCGATCATGAATGTGATTTAGCGCTAACTGAACTGTTTGAAGGGTTTTCAAAAGAGTTTTATGAAGGTTACCAGAGCGTCAATCCACTCGACGTTGGCTATACTGATCGGAAAGACATTTATAATTTGTACCATCTTCTCAACCACTGCAATCAATTTGGCGGCGAGTATTTAGCACAAACTGAGGCGTGTATTCAGAAGATACAGGCCGTTTAATACCAATCACAGCTAGCTACTACGATTTATATAAGTTGCAACGTTGGATATCGCTATTTGTTACGACCCATACAAGCTACTACGATTAGTGCAAGTACAGTGAGGATAATTCGTCATGCATAAATACACAGAGAAACATGTTTCTTGCCCCCATTGTGGTCATGCAATTAGCATAACGCTGGATGCATCTAATGGGAGCCAAGATTTTTACGACGATTGCCCTGCATGTTGCAATGCAATTCATCTGGACATGCAGGTTGATGAATTGAGAGACAGAATCCATCTCTCGATTGATGCAGACGACGAACAAGTTTTCTAACACACTTTCTCTCTTGTCGAGTTGGCTCTACACCTCGATTTAAAGCTACACCTCGATTTTGAAGCTAGCCTAGAAAAACAAAAAAATTAAAAAAGAGCACTTAATGTGCTCTTTTTTAATATCTTCGACTTTTACTTAGTCAACGCTTTTTGGGCAAGTGTTATTGATGAACCGCTACTACGACGTCTGGTTTGCTAGCACGCGCTCAACAGTATCAACAATCGCTTGTGTTTGAGGATCAAACTCAATATTTACTTGGTCGCCTATTTCGCGGCTGCCAAACAAAGTGCGATTTAGCGTTTCAGGAATCAAGTGTACAGAGAAACGGTTCTCTTCCACTTCACCTATCGTCAATGAACAACCATCAACGCCAATATAACCCTTGCTCAATACATACTTCATTGATTCCTGTGGCAACTCAAACCAAAGCGTGCGGTTGTTTTCAGTCTTGATCACATCCACTAAGTTCGCCATCAACGTAATGTGGCCAGACATACTATGCCCGCCAATTTCATCACCAAATTTTGCTGCTCGCTCAACATTCACTTTATCACCAACAGTCAGTTGGCCTAAGTTCGTCAATCGCAATGTGGCTTGCATTAAATCAAAAGCAATCTGATTGCCCGAAATTTCCGTTACCGTTAAGCAACAACCGTTATGAGCTACTGAGGCACCAATCGCTAATCCCTCAACCATTTCGTCGCTTAGCTCAATGGTATGAGTCTGAAACAACTCTTTTTTGTTTATAGCAACCAGTGTTGCCATGCCTTGAACGATACCTGTAAACATAAGATTCCTATTTAGCATTCTAGGGCGTGTTGACCTTTCTCGGTTAAATTTTGTTCGAGATAAAAGCGTTTTAATTGCGGCGAGGGGGGGGGGAAGTAGCCTAGCATCCTAAGCAAATCTCCCTCAACAAAGAGTAAAACGCTTTTTGCGGGGGCGCCCAGCTCGAACCCTTCGGGCAGCGTTTGCTGGTCATTTTTACTACGTTATCGGCTTCTCATGTAGGCTAGCTACACATCGAAGCCTCTGCCTTGTATAAACACCCAGCAACTCGCTGCAAAAATCAGCTCGAAAGATCAACACGCCCTAATAACAGTTTTTCATAGCAGTTATTGTGACATTTCTTTATGATTCGTCCAGTGGAAGCTTAAGATCATTGTCTCTGATTCCTTCAGAATGTCCTTCCCTACACTATTATTCTAATTTTCCCTCTTATTTGGAGTTGTTTGTGCATCGTTACAAAGAAGAATCCTCGAATCTAATCAAACTTGCGACCCCAGTATTGATCGCATCTGTTGCACAAACTGGAATGGGTTTTGTTGATACCGTAATGGCCGGTGGTGTAAGTGCTATCGATATGGCGGCGGTTTCGATTGCAGCAAGTATCTGGCTACCATCAATCTTATTTGGTGTGGGTCTGTTGATGGCGTTGGTTCCTGTCGTTGCACAACTTCATGGTTCTGGTAGACAAGTGAAAATTCCATTTGAGATTCAACAAGGTGCGTTTTTAGCGCTTGTCATCTCCCTTCCTATCATTGGCGTACTTTTTCAGACACAACTGATATTGGAGTGGATGGACATAGAACAACTTATGGCAGAAAAAACCATCGGCTATATGAATGCGGTGATGTTTGCTGTTCCTGCATTTTTGTTGTTCCAAACGTTGAGAAGCTTTACAGATGGTATGTCTTTAACTAAGCCTGCAATGGTGATTGGTTTTATTGGCTTGCTATTAAACATCCCGCTTAACTGGATGTTCGTATACGGAAAGCTTGGCGCTCCCGCTCTGGGTGGTGTTGGCTGTGGCGTTGCAACCGCTATTGTATATTGGGTGATGTTTGCTCTGCTGTTCGCTTACGTTTTAACATCAAAGCGTTTGGCTAAAATCAATATCTTCGGTACGTTCCACAAGCCTCAGCTCAAAGCACAAATTCGTTTGTTTAAACTAGGCTTTCCAGTTGCCGCTGCTATCTTCTTTGAGGTGACGCTATTCGCTGTTGTTTCTCTGTTGGTTGCCCCTCTTGGGTCTTTGGTTGTCGCCGCACACCAGGTTGCAATTAACTTCTCGTCACTGATATTTATGATACCAATGAGTATCGGTGCCGCCGTGAGTATTCGTGTTGGTCATAAGTTGGGTGAAAACAACACTGAAGGAGCGAAAATCGCGACACACGTGGGAATCATTGTTGGTTTAGTCACAGCCTTAATGACAGCTACATTGACGGCACTATTCAGAGAGCAAGTTTCGTTACTGTACACAGAGAATACGGCGGTAATTACCGTTGCAATGCAATTACTATTGTTCGCTGCAGTTTATCAATGTACTGACGCAGTCCAAGTTATCGCTGCAGGGGCTTTGCGTGGATACAAAGACATGCGTTCGATCTTCAACATTACTTTCATTGCTTACTGGTTACTTGGTCTTCCTATTGGCTACATTTTAGGAATGAAAGATTGGATTGTTGAGCCTATGGGCGCGCACGGTTTCTGGGTTGGGTTCATTGTTGGTCTAACGTCAGCAGCTATTATGCTAGGTATGCGTCTGCACTGGATGCACAAACAAGACGACGATGTGCAGTTAGAATTTAGCTCTCGTTAGATTCGTACTCGCTAAACCGGTATCTCCGTTATTACATACAAAAAGAGCTCTGATTTTCAGAGCTCTTTTTCGTTTACTGTGTGTTTATGGCTATATTGTACTGAACAATCTGATTGGTATTAATACTCACTCTTTTCTCTAACGAAGCGCGCAAACTTGGGTTTTCCATTTTGAGTAAAGCCATTGTAGCGAAAGGTAATACGGCTGCCGATCTCTGGTGGCGCAAGTCTCATTTGATCACTGAACCCGCTTCCAATATAAAACTCAACCCCTTCTTCCGTGTGAACCAAAATCGAACCCATCATCCCTTTGTACTTCCCTGTCCCGCCTTTGTAGCCAATAACTGTGGCTTCGGCATCGTGATGCCTTTTTAGTTTTAACAAGTCATTACTTCGACCTGCTTGATAACGACTGGTGATCTTTCTGAGCATCAAACCTTCGCCATTACGTTCATCGACATTGTCTAATTGATAAAACAGAGCTTTTTCATTTTGAATAGGTACATGTTCGATGTAGCTGATATGAGGTTCTCCAATCACACTTACCCAATGCAATATGTTGTAATAGCGCTTTTGATAATCGCCAGTAGCCCCTGGCATATCAAACAGCATCAAGTCTATTTGGCGCCACGCAGCATCACTAGGTGTGTGATCGAGGACGGTAGATTGGACTAAGTGGAACTTGCCTCTTCCTGCCCAGAGCTCCCCTTCAAGGTGTACCTTCGGTAAGTTTTTTGTAAACCACTTCGGTGAGTATATACGATTCCCGTTGCGTGTATAAAGATGCTGCCCGTCCCACAGCGCTCTAATCCCATCGAGTTTTTCACTCTTCCAGTATTCAGACACATCAATGCCTTGCTGGTATGTGTTTGCGAGCACCAGATGATCAGGCGGTAAATAGGATGAATGAGATGTAAGCGAACACGCCCATAGAGTGGCTATCGCCAATTTTGTTAATCTCATCATCTGCTCCGTATTAATATCTGTCGTGGTCAACAAATGCCTTTAATCCTAAGCGCTCTAACACACAGTTAGACAATCTTTGCTAGAAGATGCGATCAACTCATCAACCTTATTTAACTTTCAATTTCATTCATATAATTAATGACTTATGGGTCTCAAATGTTAACCCATTTTTAGTTCTCATATTGAGAAACCAACTTTCTCAATATGAGATAGAGATTAGCAGTCGACTTAAGTTGTTGAAAAATATGAATATAAAAGTTGGCACATTCAATGCACTTGTTCATACATACTTAAAAGGAGATATCGCTATGGAACTACGTAAGATTGATTTGAATACAACCACACTAACTCTTTCTATCTTCGGTGATTTAGACGCAGCGGGAAGCCGTGATGCTCAGACTGATATTGACGATGTAATCTCAAATGACGGCCACCCTGAAATCGAAGTCGATTTTAGCCAAGTTGAGTTTTTAGATTCATCTGGTGTTGGCGCGATTGTTTACATGTTCAAACGCTTAACTGAACGCGAACGCAACATGCGACTTGAAAATGTGACTGGTCAGCCTCTTGAAATTATGAACTTGTTACGTATTGGCCACGCTATCCCAGTAAATTCAAAAAATCCTACAAATTCATGAAGATCCACTAAGCTAGAAGTAACAAAACATAATAATAAAAAGTAAAAACATAGGACGTTGGCATGAAAATACTGAAAAGCTACATAGCCCTTTCTCTGTCTGCTTTAGTTCTAGGTGGCTGTACTAGCTATCCTGAACAAGGCACTGGCGGCTTGGCTGAAAGTTATGACTCTATTAATTACCAAAATTCCGACTTTTCTCCTGTCATGCCAGACGAACCTCTTGGTCCTGAACACGGATTACGTTTTGATTGGCAACTGGCCAAATTACATCTTGATGCCTTGATTCAAGAAGGCGCCCGCTGGTGCTTCCCCGCTGCTGTTGTGCAAGCGATAGAAAAGCAAAATCGTATCGCTCGCGAACTACAAGGTGGCCTGCTGCTAGATGCGGCCAACGACCTAGTCATTCAAAGAAAACGCTTAAACGAACTTGAAGTTCAACTGGACTACGTAACGTCACAAGCCCGTTGTGAACCACCAAAAAATGAAAACCAATTTAGAATGCAATTGTCGGTTATCGAGCAGTTGTACGACCTGCTTAATGTTGACAACCAATTTGCGGAAAACTCTACTGAAGTCAATCCCAAATACATGGGACGACTTGCCGAGGCAACGACGCTACTGAAAGAACATAAATCTCTAGACCTTGTTGTTACCGGCCATGCCGATGCCACGGGTACCGAAGAATATAACGATGACTTGGCACTTGGACGTGCTAAACAAGTCGAACGCTACCTAACTATTTTTGGCTTAGGTGCTCAGCGAATCAAAGCAGTGTCTGTTGGTGAAACGGTTCCTCTTTTTGAAGGCGAATCAGACGGTACGCGTTTAACCAACCGCAGAGTGAGTATTGAAGTTATCTCCCCTAAAAATGCCGAGAAAATGGGAGGTGGATTATGAAATTATTGATCGCTTTTATCATCACCCTATCGTTATGCCTTTCGAACCTCGTAAATGCTAACGAAGATTTTTCAGACGCGGTTCAAGTCGGTGACCTTATTCAAGTCAACGTACCCGGTGAAAGTACGTTGAACAAAGGGTTTCAAGTGGATAAACGCGGCCGAATTACCCTTCCTGAAGTGGGTGCCGTATTTGTTGCGGGTTATAACAGCGAGCAACTTAACAAAGTCGTTTTAGAGTCACTGGCTACCGCTTATAAAGATCTTTCAAACGCTTCGGTATATGTAAAAGAGCAGCAAATTATCATCTACGTGCAAGGTTATGTAGAACAACCCGGTGAATACACACTGGCGTTAGGCTCAAGTATCCAAATGGCACTCTACGCAGCAGGTGGATTACGCCCCGGTGCACAACTGGACAAATTGATACTTAAGCGAGGTGCGGACAAGAAAGAGTTTAATTACAAACGATTCCTTGATTCAGGTGATGAATCAACACTACCTACTCTGCAATCACTGGATTCATTATTCGTTCCAGCTTCCCCACTAGTCGGTAACATCGAGCAAGAGTTTGACGCAGCAAAGCTTGCAAACTCAGGTGACAGTGCTGACTCTCGCAATTCGATTAAAGTGTTTGGTGAGGTTAACGCGCCGGGTTCGTTCACTTACAAAGAGAATACCGACCTTGTCGACGTATTAATGCGTTCAGGCGGGGTAACTCGCTATGCCAGTGTTGAACAAATCCGAGTAATTTCAAATAATACGCCTACGCTGTTCAACCTTAAGCGTTATTTGGATTCTGGTGACGAAAGCCTACTTCCAATCTTACGCCCAGGTGCAACGATTTTTGTGCCGAAGCAAGAGGAAGAGATCAAATCCGGCGCAAACATGGTTTACGTTATGGGTGAAGTCGCTGCCCCTGGCGCTTTTGAAGGAAAGAGAGACGCGACCTTCATGGATATCCTTGCCAATGCCGGCGGCCCGACTCGATTTGCAGAGTCGCGTCAAATACGCGTAATCAAAGCGGATGGTCGAGTACTTAAATTCGATTTAGCGGCTTACACTGAAGGCTTGCCTAACTCTAACCCACCGAATATTAAAGCCGGTGACGCGATCTTTGTTCCTGAGAAAACCGACATGAACGAGAAATCTTGGTTAAAGATTGCACCAGACAGAGCAGTTAACGTGATCGGTGAGGTGAATCGACCTGGTCGTATAGAATGGTCAGATGAAATGAACTTCATGGGATTATTGGCACACGTCGGCGGCCCCACGCTACGCGCTGACACATCGAAAATTGAAGTCGTGACGGGTAGAAAGTTGGTTGTGTTTAATCTTGATGATTTCATCAGAAATGGTGCGCCACGAGATCTGATGCCACAAATTCGTGCAGGCTCTATCGTCCGTGTCCATGACTTACCACAAGATCCGTCAGACAATAAATCTCAATGGGTACGTCAAAGCTCTGATGCTTCGATCTACATTTTTGGACAAGTGAATGCACCGGGTCGTTACCGCTTCACCAAAGACATGCACTTTCTTGACATTTTGTCTGCAGCTGACGGGCCTACTAAGGATGCCGATATACACAACGTGCGTGTAACTCACCGTGATAAAACCTACTCTAAAGTAAGCAAACTCAATTTATCGCTGTACTTCGAAACCGGTGACGAATCGTTACTGCCAAATGTAACCACTGGTGACACTATTTATATCCCAGAGAAAGGTAAAAACTGGTTAGATACACCGAAAGAAGAAACCGTTCGTGTACTTGGCGCGATTAACAACCCAGGACGTTATGTGTTCAACGACAACATGACCATTTTAGATATATTGGCAGAGGCGGCGGGTCCTACTGATAACGCTTACGTAGAGAAAATTACCATTGTGAATATGTCTTGTTGCCAAGGTCAAGCTCGTACCTTCGACCTTGTTGAATTCAGCAAAACAGCGAACATTTATAACCTACCAGTACTGCGCGCTGGTGACACTATCTACATCCCAGATCGCCGAGAGAGCTTTATGGAAAAAGCTCGTGTAGGTCTAGAAGATATATTACGTCTAACAACAATGATCGTCTTAATAGGAGCTTTATAATGACAATTTCAGCGACCCATGCCGAAGTCGAGCAACTGTATTTAGCTTCTGAACTTAACGGACAGAAATCGATTTGTGTAACTGCCTGTCATTCAGGTGACGGGGTAACCTCTGTTGCAACTGCATTAGCAGAACGTTTTCTCCTTGCTGGTCATTCTACGCTTTATGTTGACCTCAACTTATACAATCCTGCTTTTAAAGATTTGAACATGTTGGAAGACAATCAACAGGGACAGTTAATTGAACATGTCGAGTCTCATCGTACGTTTATCGGTGTCCCTGCTCCACAAATCGCATCAACTCAATTGGCTTATAAAGATCCGACAACGTTACAAAAAGTGGTGAACAACTGGTTAGACAAATACGATCGAGTCATCATTGATACCTCACCGCTTCTCAACATAAACAAAGGCAACATTCCGGCGCAATCTGTCGCGAGTGCTTGTGATAGTACATTGATGGTTGTCGCCTATGGTGAAACCTCTAGTCACCACCTAGAGCAAGCGAAAAAGCTGCTTGATGCGCAGAGTATCAACCTTATGGGTTGTGTGATGAACATGAAACAAACACCTAGCTTTGCACAAGAGTTGGTAAGACAAATCAATCGCATGAAATTCCTTCCAACTAAACTTCGCGATAGCTTGGCCAATAAGCTTTACCAAAATGAGTTTTTAAACCTACCGATGTAACTTTTTCGCGCCACGATAGCTTTTTTGTACAACGATAGCTTTCTTGTGCAACTTCGTTTTCTTGTGCAGCTGTATGGCTGTCATTAATCCCTGACAGCCACCGTGCCTATTGGACTCACGCCAAAATACTCTAAAACCAAGTTGGATATTTTTGACGAAATTATTGTTAAAAATACGATTTTAAAAACCATTCAGCGCATTTTACGCACTTCAGACATGGTCTTACCACCTTTTAAAACCCTTCAAAAATCAACCGCCCATGCCTAACTTTATCGGTAATGTGACACAGACGGTTAAAGTGCCATGTAAATCGCATCAAAGATGGAATTCGTACGATTATTCCCTAAGATTATAAATAGAGGTGGTTTTTGACGAATTTGTAATAGTTTGACAAAGTTATCCGATGGCTGTTGAAACACAGTGGATGAATTGGCAAATCACACTTCACTGACTTTGCACGTTTATCTATTCACACTTCACCCATCCCTCCTTCTGCTCAAATGGTTCAAATACACGGAAAGGATCACCATCGAGCAATTTAGATAATCAATTTACCTTGGTTACCTTAGTTGTATTATTAAAGAGAAAGGAAACTCAATATGAAATACAAGTTAAGCTCCGTATTTTTGTTAGTAGCAGCAGCCAGCGGTAATGCTAACGCTGGAGAATGTGGCAGCGTAACAATCGCAGATATGAACTGGAACTCTGCAACACTGATCGCCAATATCGACCAATTCATCCTAGAACATGGTTATGGGTGTGATGCCGAACTTATCCCTGGCGACACCATGCCAACAGGCACATCCATGATTGAAAAAGGCCAGCCTGATGTTGCACCTGAACTTTGGAGCAACAGCTTAAAAGACGCATTGGACAAGGGTGTCCAAGAAAAACGTCTTCGCTATGCAGGTAAAGCACTTGTGAATGGCGGTGAAGAAGGCTTTTGGGTTCCAGCTTACTTAGTTAAACAATACCCAGAGATGGCAACCATCGAAGGTGTACGTAAAAACGCTAGCTTATTTAAGCACCCTGAAGACCCAGATACATCAGCATTTTACAGTTGCCCAGCAGGCTGGAACTGTCAG
Source organism: Vibrio sp. 10N.286.49.C3 (assembly GCF_041469545.1). Classification (NCBI taxonomy): domain Bacteria; kingdom Pseudomonadati; phylum Pseudomonadota; class Gammaproteobacteria; order Vibrionales; family Vibrionaceae; genus Vibrio; species Vibrio sp. 10N.286.49.C3. The sequence goes on along the minus strand of NZ_JBFRKT010000058.1, from coordinate 11,932 downwards.
ATCAGTGCCGGAAACTTGTTTAACGCTCTTGAGCTGGAAGACAGTGGTTTCACGATTGTTGATCCAGGCTCGAGTGCCGGCTTATCTGGCTCTATCGCAAAAGCTTATGAGCGCGAAGAAGCTTGGTTTGGTTACTACTGGGCGCCAACTGCCGTTCTAGGCAAATACGACATGGTTAAAGTTGACTTTGGTAGTGGTGTTAATGAACAAGAGTTCTTAACTTGTACCACCAAAGAAGACTGTGATTCACCTAAAGCGACCATGTACCCGCCTTCACCCGTTCACACTATCACCACTGAGAGTTTTGCGTCACGTGCTCCTGAAGCTTATGACTACTTCACTAAACGTGGTTTCACAAACGACAAAATGAACTCGCTGCTTGCTTGGATGGAAGACAATCAAGCCGATGGTGAAGAAGCGAGCTTGCATTTCTTGAGTGAATTCCCAGAAGTATGGCACCCATGGGTTTCTGAAGAAGTGGCTAAGAAAGTTGAAGCCGAACTGTAAAAGCTTGGTTTAACAACAAGCAATTACGCTTCAACAATAATACGGAAATAACGTCGCTATACTTGATGTTATTCATGATTCGGAGCCCTTTTCATAGGCGATTACCTCATCGTATGAACAAGTGGCGCCGAACTATAAGGATATAAAATGGCTGACACCAATTGGTTATCAACCTTTCCAGAGATGGAACGCGCTGATTTACGAACCATAAAAAAGACGCTAGATGGCGCATACCGTGAATTCTCTCGTGAATACGGTGAAATGATTGAATCTCTATTTGACCCTCTTCTTTCATTCCTGGTTTGGTTTGAAAAACTTCTTATCTCAACCCCTTGGATTATAGTCCTCGCTGTTTGTACAAGCCTTGTCTACGCCGCGAGTCGCTCTTGGAAACTGGCTTTAGGTTGTGTCGCTTCCCTGCTCCTTATTGGTTACTTTGGTATGTGGGAAGACACCATGCGTACGCTTAGTATCATCACTGTGTGTACCTTGGTTTCGATATTCTTAGGCATTCCGATTGGCATTGCGATGGCTCGTTCGAATCGAGCGCAATCTATCGTTACGCCGATGCTTGATATCATGCAAACCATGCCGGCATTCGTTTACTTGATCCCAGTGGTAATGCTACTCGGCATCGGTAAGATTCCAGGGCTAATCGCCGTGGTTATCTACGCGATTCCACCTGTGATTCGTTTAACCAACCTAGGCATACGCTTAGTCGACAAAGAAGTATTGGAAGCGGCTACCGCTTTTGGTGCGAGCAAAAAGCAACGTTTATGGGGTGTTCAACTACCGTTAGCGATGCCAACGATCATGGCGGGTATCAACCAAACCATCATGATGGCACTGTCTATGGTTGTGATCGCATCAATGATTGGTGTTAAAGGCTTAGGACAACCGGTTCTTAAATCCATTACCAACCAATACTTCACATTAGGCTTGATGAATGGTTTCGCCATTGTTGCCCTAGCAATCCTTTTTGACCGCGCTTCGCAGGCGTACGCAAGAAGAACCAATGCGCATTTAGGAGGATTCAAGCATGACTAAACCATTGATTGAGATTAGTGGCCTATACAAAGTGTTTGGACCGAAACCGATGTCTGTTATGAACCGAGTTCAGAACGGCGAACACAAAGACCAGATTCTTGCTGACACGGGTCATACCGTTGGTTTGAAAGAGATTAACCTTGAGATTAACCGTGGCGAAATCTTCGTTATCATGGGGCTTTCTGGTTCAGGGAAGTCGACTTTGATTCGCCACTTCAACCGTTTGATAGATCCGACTCAAGGTAAAATCATGGTTGAAGGCATCGATGTGATGAGCCTCAATACCAAGCAATTAGAAGAGTTCCGTCGTCATAAAATGTCGATGGTATTCCAACGCTTTGGCTTAATGCCTCATCGCACCGTGGTAGAAAACGTTGCGTACGGTTTGGAAGTACAAGGTATCAAAAAAGAAGACCGTTTAGCGAAAGCCAATGAGTGGTTAGAAACGGTGGGGTTGAAAGGTTACGGCAAGCAGTACCCTGCCCAGCTTTCTGGCGGTCAACAACAACGTGTTGGTCTTTCTCGAGCTCTGTGTACTAATGCTGAAATCTTATTAATGGATGAAGCGTTTTCAGCGCTCGATCCTTTGATTCGAAGTGAAATGCAAGATCAACTCATTGAACTGCAAGAGAAGCTTCATAAGACGATTGTTTTCATCACCCACGATTTGGATGAAGCACTTCGTCTCGGCGACCGAATCGCAATTTTGAAAGATGGCGAGTTGGTACAACAAGGTACACCACATGAGATTCTGCTGAATCCAGCCGATGACTATGTAGAGGCATTCGTTAAAGACGTAAACCGTGCTCGTGCATTGACCGTTGAAACCGTTATGCAGCCCCCTCTCTATCGAATCACATCTGAAACGATTGAAGGTGCTTTGGCACAAATGAAGATGCTGAAAAATGACTACGCTTATCACGTAACGGATGAAGGCTATCAAGGTCTAGTCACACAAGAGAGCCTACAGGATGCAGTTGAAGATTCATCGGTGCATGACTTCAGTGAAGAGATATACGAAGAAGTTCCAGCCATTTTGCCTGATGCGGTGATTGAAGAAGTGCTACCAGACACTATGTCTTGTGACTATTCTCTTCCGGTTGTTGATGAGGACGGTAACCTAAAAGGTGAACTAGAGAGAAGCGCTGTTGCTGATATCTTCTCTGAAAGTAGCGAGGAAGAAGTAGAAACCGACCCAAAGCCAAAGATTGATAAAGCTTCGTAGTTCTACTTTTCGATATTTAAAGCACGGCTGTTTAAATTATCGCTATTTGGGTTATAGGGATGTGGGTTATAGCTACTTAGCTTAGCCCAAGCGAGTTAACCTGCTCTAAGACCACTGTTGTTAGTAACTGCAGTGGTCTTTTTTATGTGTATCGGCCTCGCTTTGTCCTGCACTCTCCCCTTTAAGCTTACTAGTACCCAGGCTAATAGGTGCCTAAGTTTATATTTCATAAGAGAAAACAAAATTAAATCAGTTCGTTAGGTTTGTCACAAACATAGTGGCAATTCGGGCGAGAAGGCAATTAATTGCTTTGTTTATAAGGCAAGCAGTTGAAATTATTCTAGAAAATGACTAAAACTTAATAGGGGCTGTTGACCTTTCGAGCTGTGTTTTGCAGCATCTTGTGGAAAATTAATACAAGGAAGAGGCTTTGAAGTGTAGCTGGCCTACATGAAAAGTCTCTAACGCAGTAGAAATGAACCACAAGGGCTGCCCGAAGGGTTCGGCTAAAATCGTTTTATGCTTTGTTGAAGAATATTTGCTTAGAATGACTAGGCTACATACTCTTCGCCGCACCTAAAACGATTTTATCTCGAACAAAACTTAACCACGAAAGGTCAACAGCCCCTTATACTCACGGATATTACGCTCAACAAAAGGACTTAGTTTGATGAATTCCACTTTAGCGTCAGACACAGCTGCACATCTAAACTCACAAGAAGTTAGCGAGCTTGTTGATGAAAGCGTTCTAGAGCAAATGATTCGAGATACAAGTGCGGATATTATCCCGATCTTGATCGACCATTATGTCGAAGAATCACAAACACGGTTGGTCGCCATAAAAGAGGCTGTCGCTCAGCACGACGCTCAAACACTTGAGTTTGAGGTCCACACTCTTGGCAGCACGGCGCTATCATTAGGTAATCGCCCTTTGGGTGAGTTGGCTCGCGCTTTAGAGAAGCAATGTTTAGAACAGAGTCACGATGCGGCATTTCTGCAAGTTGACGAATTACTAGAACTCGCAGAGCGTTCAATCAAAGCCTTGCTTGACAGGAAACAGGCAGGCTTCAGTTAACTTTGGATGTTCATATAAGTATCAGATAAAAACTCAACATAGTCGTTATTAATATAGTCGCCATAAAGATGCGAACCAGTATGAGTAGCAATGTGGGAAATTATACACACCGCGCCTTAAAAGATTGCATGCGGTAGATAACAAATACACAAGACTCGTATTGATGGTTCGATATCACTATGTTATTGATTGGTTAGGATAAAGTTTCAAAAGGAATACACAATGCGCCCTAAGGTATTGTTAGTTGAAGACTCCACCTCACTCGCCGTACTCTACAAGCAGTACGTAAAAGACGAGCCCTACGATATCTTCCACGTCGAAACCGGCGCGGAAGCTAAGACCTTCATTGAAAGGCACTCTCCACAGCTTGTTATTCTTGACCTTAAGTTGCCCGACATGCCAGGGGAAGAAGTCTTAGATTGGATTAGTACGAACGAAATACCGACCGCCGTCATTATCGCGACAGCACATGGCTCAGTAAACATTGCTGTAGATCTCATCCAGCGCGGTGCGGAAGACTTCTTAGAGAAGCCCATTCAAGCCGATCGACTCAAGACTTCTGTTCGCTTACATCTAAAAAGAGCTAAGCTAGAGAACCTTGTCGATGACATGCAAAGCAAGTTCGATCGTGACCGCTTTCATAATTTCATCGGCTCTTGCCTACCTATGCAAGCGGTTTACAAAATCATCGATTCGGTAGCACCAACTACGGCCAGCGTGTTTATTAACGGTGAAAGTGGTACGGGTAAAGAAGTCTGTGCGGAAGCGATTCACCAAGAGAGCCAGCGCAACGGTAAGCCCTTCGTTGCTATTAACTGTGGTGCTATCCCTCGAGACCTAATGGAGAGCGAAATCTTCGGTCACGTTAAAGGTGCATTTACCGGTGCGACAACCGACCGTAAAGGTGCCGCAATGCAAGCGCATGGCGGCACCCTATTTCTCGATGAGCTTTGTGAAATGGAACTGGAGATGCAGAAGAAGCTCCTACGATTTTTGCAAACCGGTACGTTTACCCCACTCGGTGGCAACCGCGAGATTAAAGTGGATGTCAGAATTATCTGTGCGACCAACCGCGATCCACTGGTTGAGGTAGAAAAAGGACGCTTTAGAGAAGACCTTTACTATCGTGTTCACGTTGTGCCTATCGAGATGCCACCGCTTCGTGAACGAGGAAGTGACATTGTCACCCTGTCTAATCACTTCTTGAAGCTGTACGCGAAGCAAGACAAGAAGAAGTTCAAATCAATAGACAAAGAAACGCAGAATCTACTTAAACGTTATGCGTGGCCAGGCAACGTACGTCAGTTGCAAAACATCATCCGTAACATCGTGGTGTTGAACAATGAAACGAGCGTGACCAAAGACATGTTACCGCCTCCGATTAATAAAGTAGACGCAGCTCCAGCCACGAAATCAGTGACACCGATTCGAGTAGCTGCGCCCCAAGCTGCTGTTGTGGAAGCACCAGAAGCTAAGTTGCCACCTATTACACCGGAAGAGTTGGAGCAATCCTCAGTTGTCCCCGCTAACAACGATCCGATGACGCCCGCATTTACAACAAGCGAAGGTGCTATTCGTCCAATGTGGCAAATAGAGCGAGAAGCTATTCAACATGCCATCAATCATTGCGATGGGAATGTGTTAAACGCTGCCGTGCTGTTAGAACTTAGCCCTTCTACTGTTTATCGTAAGAAACAGGCTTGGGAATCGGAAGATGAGTACAATCAAGCCTAACCAAGGTGTACTCGACGTAAACCTTCATGAGATTTGGCTGTTGATCGACAGCCAAACTTTTGGAGGCATAGAAACGCATGTTTTAGAATTAGCACAAGGCCTGATATCGGAAAGCGCTCAGTATTCAGAGGTTGTCCGCATCGTTCTTTTGACTAAGTTTAATCCTGAAGCGATCATCGTTGAAAAGTTAGATGCACTGAACATCCCTTATAATTACCTCTCTGATTTAGCCTCATGTTCTGCAGATTCAAGTAGTAATAGCGCGACACAGCTTAAACGTGCCGTTCAACATTATCAGCCAAGACTTATCCATGCTCATGGTTATAAAGCCAGTTTGGTCAGCAAGTTAATCAAGCTCCCATCTGGTTTCAACAACACAAAGCAAATCACCACTTATCACGCAGGTGAAACCCCAACTGGCAAAGTATGGCTTTATGACTGGCTCGACCGTTACAGCAGCTTTCTTTCTGATCAGTCGCTCGTGGTCAGTGAGAAGATTAAAGCGAAAGTACCGAGTAAAACCCATCAATTGAATAACTTTGTTAAAGTCCCAACCGGATTAACAAAGTCCCCTTCATCAAGCCCATTCCATGTTGGCTTTGTGGGACGATTAAGCCACGAAAAAGCGCCAGATCGATTTGTCGCATTAGCCAAACCGTTTCCTGATGTTCGGTTTGAGCTTTTTGGTGACGGGCCAGAAATGGAAGCGTTAGTTAAATCGCAGCCTGATAATGTTACCTTTCATGGGCATCAAACCAATATGGACGACGTTTGGAGCCAAATCGATTTGTTAATCATCCCTTCCCGCTTTGAAGGCTTACCTATGGCGGCATTAGAATCCATGATTCGCGGCATTCCTGTCCTCGCCACCTCAGTTGGTAACTTGCCTAAACTCATCGAGCACCAAGTTAATGGCTACCTCGCAAATTCTGAGGCCGAGCTAGAACAGTTTTTATCTTTGTGGATGTCATTGTCGATTGAACAACGTGACTCTCTCAGAAGTAACGCGATAGAAACCGTCAAAAACCAATATTCGCCACAAGCTGTTGTCCCGAAGTTGTTGAAAATCTACCAACTCGATCGTTAATCCTAGCCTTAGTCGATAACTGGTTAATTTAGCTTGATAATTTAGCCGTTCTAGTCAGTTTTATACTGATTCTCAAAATGACAAATCTCACCTCAAGGCTAAGCCCTCACTTAATAATCCAACACTAAATCAGTTAGTTAAACAAAATGCATAACTGGCACTCGCTTTGCAATATTTAACATCAGGTGTAACTACGTCTCAAAAGATTGCGAGCGAGTCATGAAGAGTTTATTTGCGAATAGAGGTCACAATGGTCAACCCTGAAGCCAATAGATTGCCAGTCATCATCACTATCAGCACCTTGTGTGTTGGGCTTGGTATTGTTTGGTACTTTGTGCCTCACCCTGCTGTCATTGTCGCGCTCGCTCTTGTGCCATTAGCTGGGTTATTCGTGTTAAACAAGACATTCTGGCTAGTGCTACTGTTCGTTGTCTTTTCATTTTTCCGAATTCACGAAGCCATACCTCAACTCTATTCGTTAAAAATACCGCTGATGCTTTCATTAGGTGCCCTGTCCGCTCTGATCTGGCATGCACTAATCAGTAAAGAGCTAAAAATCTTCTGGCACCCTTGTTTAAATTGGCTCGCCATATTTTGGGTATTGGTTTTCATTGGTATTATCTTCGCGTCTAACAGGCCCATAGCATTTGCAGAATTCAAAGGTGTTTATTGGAAAATAATCGTCATGACGCTGGCGATTACTTGGTTAGTAAACACCACGGAAAATCTTGCAAAAACCGCGATGACGATTATCTACGCAGGCGCTTTAGTCAGTTTTATTGCCGTGTACAACTCAGTAAATGGTATTGGGCTTGTTGAAGGCTCGCGCGTAACTATTGGGCGCGATTTTGGCTCTATGTTAGGTGACCCGAACGACTTAGCACTGGTACTGATGTTCCCCCTTGCCTTTACGATAAGCCAAGCCACCACATCTGGCATTTCACGGTCCAAACGTTTAATCAGTGGGTTAGTCTGTTTGTTACTGCTCGCCGCCATTATTGCGACTCAAAGCCGTGGCGGATTACTGGGTTGTATTGCGGTGATTGGTATTTTTGCGTGGAAACTAGTTCGTTCTAAAGTCCTGTTAATCTCCGTAGGAACCATCGCGGCCGTGGCGCTCTATTTAGTTGCTGGGATCTCAGACAGAGCTTCTGGTGGTGCCGCTGAACAAGGTATCGATGAATCTGCAATGGGTCGAATATATGCCTGGGAAGCGGCAGTAAAAATGGCGGTTGAGAATCCACTGACTGGCGTAGGGTTGAACAACTTCTTCTCGAACTACTTCTTTTACAGTTCGCATTGGGACGGACTGAATCACGCCGTGCACAGTACGTGGTTTGGTGTGTTAGCAGAGACTGGCTTCATTGGTCTTATCATTTTTGTCTGCCTTATCGTTTCTTTGATCAAAACCTCCCGATCCACACTCACCAGATTAAAAAACTCAACTACAGAAATCGCACCTGAACTAAATGCGGTCGCCTATGCGATCTATGCAGGTCTGATTGGAACAATCGTGTCGGGTACGTTTTTGACTCAAGGCTTCAATTGGCCGATTTATATCCTCGCAGCGCTCACAGTTTGCGTCTCTAACGTATCTCAAACTGCCTGTCAAAATGAGAAAACCTAAAACCCACATTTTAACCCATTGAAAATATTATATTTATTAAATGGCACAGTATATGAAAGTACTTCTATATAACAAAATAGAGGATTTTCATTATGACGTCAGTATCTATACATCAATTCAAACATTGGCTTAAGTTTCATCCTAATTCTCGAATTAGAAATGTGTTTTTCATTTTGAAAGACATCAGAAGCGCAGAGCTACCTACCCCTCAAATACTTAATCGTTGCCTCTATCAAGCGCACAAGCTAGTGGTAAATTTGTTTTCTGGCTTGACGAGATTCTTCTACTGGACACCGGCTTTCAAAGGTCGTGTGGCTCAATGTGGCAAGCGCCTGTATTTGTATGGTGGTCTGCCTTTCGTCAGCGGTCCGGTGCAAATTTCGATTGGCGATAACTGCCGTATCTCTGGCCACACGACATTCTCAGGTTGTACTCAACCACTTGAAGGCTTGGAACACCCATTATTGTCGATTGGCAACAACGTTGACATCGGTTGGCAGTCGACTATCGCTGTTGGCGGTAAAGTCGTTATCTCTGACAACGTACGAATCGCTGGCGGCGCGTTTCTATTTGGATACTCTGGTCACCCGCTAGATGCAAAACGTCGAGCGCAAGGTGAAGGTGATGACCCTCAGCAAATCGGCGACATCATTCTTGAACCCGATGTTTGGCTAGGCACGAATGTGACGGTTAAAGGTGGCGTAACTATCGGCGAAGGTGCGGTGATAGCCGCAGGAAGCGTGGTAACAAAGAATATTCCTGCCTTTGCAATCGCAGGTGGTAACCCAGCTCGAGTAGTCGGACAGATTAAATCCGTTGAAGTGACAGAGTCCGATGTGTTCGATTCGTTAGAGACTCATGGAGGTGACCATGCGTGATTTAATCGTATTTGGTGAAGACTTTGGCGGCCTACCGTCATCAACTCAACATTTAGTTCGTCATCTTGCTAAGCAACACAAAGTCTTGTGGGTCAACTCAATTGGCCTAAGACAACCGAAGCTGTCCGCTAAAGATGCCACCCGAGCGTTCAACAAGTTGTTTGGCAAAACCAAAGCCGTTACTCAAAACATGCTCGACTCTGAGGGACACGACAACATTACTATCGTTAACTTAAAGACAATCCCTGCGCCTGCTTCTAAATTTTCTAGAAAGTTGGCTCAGCAAATGATGTTGCACCAACTAAAACCAGTGATTGCCGAGCTTAATCTTAACGCGCCTATCCTATGGAGTTCTCTTCCGACTGCTGTTGATCTGTGCGGACACTTAGGCGAGTCAGCGGTTGTTTATTACTGCGGGGATGACTTTAGTGCACTTGCGGGCGTAGACCACAAGACGGTCGCAAAGCATGAATTAGAACTCATTGAAAAATCAGATTTGATCTTCGCTGCTAGTGAAAAGTTGATGGACAAATTCCCTAGCGAGAAAGCTCAGCTCTTACCACATGGTGTCGATGTCGGGCTATTTTCTACACCTGCACCAAGAGCAAAAGATTTACCAAGCAACCACCGCCCTATTGCTGGTTTTTATGGCAGCCTTTCTAAGTGGCTTGATTATGAAATGATTGATCATGTCGCGACAGCAATGCCGGAATGGGACTTTGTATTCATTGGCCCAAATGAGCTTGATACGATCATGCTGCCTGAGTTGAGTAACGTACATTACCTTGGCCCACGTCCGCACTATACGCTGCCAAGCTATTCTCAACACTGGGATGTGAGCTTGTTGCCGTTTGTTGATAACGAGCAGATCCGAGCTTGTAGCCCACTCAAACTAATGGAGTACCTTGCGGCCGGCACGCCAATTATCACAACTCAATTCCCAGCATTAAAGCCATATCAAGAACATGTCACCACAGTTGGTAGTGTAAACCAAATGATTTGGGCGCTTGATCATGCACGCCAGCTGAGCAATTCACCTATCTCTGTCGTCGAACAAGAGAGCTGGCAGAACCGTGGTAACTTCGTACATTGGATGTTGGAGCTTTTATGAATAATCTTAAGTTGCGCTTACTAGTCATCCTAAATGCCATGTGGCGCCAACGCTACGTTATTGTTCTACCAATCTTTATTTTGCCCTTTGTTGGCTTTGGTGTGAGCAAGTTGGCCCCGACTAAATATGACGCGCATACCAGTATGTTGATTCAAGAAACAGCCAAGATGAATCCATTTTTGGAAGACATCGCCGTCTCTACCATGCTCAAAGATCGACTTAACGCATTGAGAACATTGCTTCACAGTCGACATGTTCTTTACTCGGTCGCTGATGAACTGCAATTAACCACACCAGATATGCCTGAGGTTGAGAAACAAGAGATCATTACTGACTTGTCTCAGCGTTTATCAGTGACTCAACTTGGAAAAGACTTTCTAAAGATAAGCTTAACGTCGAACACTCCAAATGGAATGGAACAAACGCTTCGAGCGGTGAGTGAACATTTTATTGAACAGTTGCTCGCGCCGGAACGTTCGTCAATTGAGGACTCAAGTAATTTCTTGAAAATCCATATAGACAAACGTAGCGCGGAACTTGAAGAGGCAGAAGAAGCGCTAGCCGCATACATGAACGAAAACGTCCAATCGACGCCAGAAGTGCAAAGCCAAAGCTTGAATCGCTTAGCGTCACTTAAACAAACACTGGCAGAAAAAGAGGCGGAATTATCGGGTGTTGAAAAAAGTTTAGGGTCAATTGACCAGCAACTTTCTAAAACTAACCCTGTGATAGGTCGAATCGAAGACCAGATCATCGACATTCGCAGTGAGCTGACTTTGCTGCAAGCCAAATACACAAATAAACACAGTGCCGTACAAGCTAAAGTCCGTGAATTAGACAGGCTTGAAAATGAGCGAAAAAGTTTGCTCGAGGTTACCCAGCCAACGATGAACAGCGACCAACTTTGGGACATCGCAAGTAGCACGACACTGAACAAGCTTTCTGATACCCAACCTCTTCTGGTCACTCAATTACACAGCCTACAACTGGTTCGAGCTCGCTTTGAGTCTTTAACTGAAGAGACCAAAAGCCTTCGTACTATGATTTTCGAATTAGAACATAAGGCGAATAACTTCGGTGAAAATGCCAAAGAGATGTACCGCCTTAAACGTCAAGTTGAAATCAAGCGTCAACTATATGATGAACTGACAGAGCGTTATGAAATGGCTCAGCTAACGGGTTCGCTTGGTGTATTCGAGCAAAACAAACGTGTGAAGATTATCGATTTGCCTTTCACGCCTAGCATGAAATCTAACATGCCGACTTTTATCTTTATTCTGGCTGGATTTGTTGCGGGCATCGGATTGGGCATTGGTCTGGCGGTATTGTTCGAGCTGTTTGACTCTTCAATCAAGCGTAAAGACGAAATCGAAGAGATCTTAGGTGTCCCTGTGATAACGGTGATACCTAAAATGGGCTAGTGAGCCTCAAAGGCATTTTTAATTTGCTAGCCTCGTAGCTTCTTCTTATCTTTTTTGCTTCCTAGCACTAAACGCCAACATTTGCTTGGCGTTTTGCTTGTCTACAGCCTTTCGATTAACCCAAGCCCTATGCTCCAAATAGCTATTCATTGGTGTTTTGTTTTGATTCCCATTTTGAGAAACAAAAAACGCCCTATAGAGGTAATGCCGTTCACTTAAG
>NZ_JBFRKT010000057.1:27239-88355 GCF_041469545.1 Vibrio sp. 10N.286.49.C3 | reverse complement strand
AGATAATGAATTGACTGTGCTCTTTTTGGCTTTCACTTTAAAAAGTGAAATCAAACAGCTCAAGGCTGTACCAAATTGAATTGGTCACTCAGTTCATTGAAACCAAAGTTGATTCCGAGGAATCTGTTTTACTTCTCTTTATAAAAAGGGAAGATAAAACGTTTTGATATTCATCAACGAGTGCCCACACAGATTGATAGGTTTAAATTGTTAAAGAGCTTTGCTTGTCGAAACTTTCTTTTTACAAAGAAACCCTTGAGAGCGGACGTGAATTCTAGCGATTTAATTTTAAGTGTCAAACACTTTTTAAAATTAATTCCTTTCGAACTTTCCGTCTTACTGATTACCGCTGAAGCCTTGTAGCGACTGCCGTGTCAGTGAGGCGGCATTATAGAGATCATCGAAAACATGGCAACCCCTTTTTTGATAAAAATTCAAAAAAATTGCTTAAGCGTCTACTTTTACGTCAAAACCCTCTTTCATAGGCCAAAGCTCATACAATCAAGAGCATATAACTTAGAATTTCGCGACTAGATCTTTCGAGAATGTCTCTATATCCAGTTCTATACTCCACTTTTCACTCAGCTCCACTATGTTATCTAGAGATTTCTGAACCGTTTTTATCGTCAATGTATTGTTATCTAGGTCGTATACCTGTTTTTGCGTAGTGTAATAGAAGTAAAGGATAGTTAATGCTTCTCGATCGCCTTGCTCAGCTTTTGGTTGAATACGCTTAAGCTTACGATAGATTTGATTGTGAATTTGTTTCAGGTTCCACACATAAAGCGCTTCTTTAAAGTAATCATGCCCTTTCACACGGCTCGCAATAAACGCATTCAAGGCGACTGATAAAATCACCCCGAGTACATTCAAATGGAAATTACCCGTCGATTCCCCAGTAACGGAGCCAGCTGAACCAAAAAGTTCAATCAGAATGCTACCGAATACAATGGCAAACAAGGCGAGTGACCCAACCAATGAAACCAACAGTAGGTTCATCTTCTTTCTATATTCTTCTTTATTAATCTTCTGTAACTTCATCGACTACTTCCTTCTGCAAGTCACCTAATAATTTGCGCATACTATCTATGTAAACCTTGGTTCGCTTCAACCTTTACCATCTTGTAATGTGGTCACTCTCTATTTAATACGTAGAGTTCTTGTGGTCAGTACTATACATAACTCCATTTGACTTCATTAATAGAAAAGAGTTACATACCGCCATAATTTTTAGTTATTCATCAATTCATGTTGATTAAGCCTATTTCGCTTTATCACATACTGACAAGGTACATCCCATGCGTTCATTTGTATTACGCGCTCGCGCAGCCCCTACAGAGAGCAAACTTATCTTAGAAGGTGTTGGGCAAGACGCTCATACTGAGATTCTGGCTCATACTCTGATGAACACGATCTTCGTTGCTCAATCACACCGTGAGAATGTCACCGTGCACCTTGTATTAGAAAGTACTAAAGACTTTTCACGTACGATCACTTTCGATTCAAATGAGATCACTAACATTGGTGGCTTTCATGAATCGGCATTGTTATCAGCGGTAGTAAGAGCGGTTGATGCTTCTCAAGGCATGATAAAAGAACAGACACGTCAGGTTGAACCGGGCATCACTGTTCGTACTATGAGTTTTGAAAAGTTGGTTAAAGAACTGGCTGAAGACCACCAGCTGTACATGATGGATAAGAAAGGCGACTTTATCCGTGACGCAGAGATTGCGGAAAACCCATGTTTCCTTCTAACTGACCATATCCCTATGCCGAAGAAAAGCTACAACAGCTTGAAGCGTTTAGGGACAGAGAAAATCAGCTTAGGTCCAAACATGCTGTTTGCTTCTCAGTGTGTTGTGTTGATCAACAATGAACTGGATGTACGTGGTTTTTGATATCCACAGCTCTCTACGATAGTTATCTCTAAAGCAGAAGGTCTCTCTAAAACAGCAGTTCGCTATAAAAATAGCTAGCCCTAAAACCATAAATGGAGCGATACACGCTCCATTTATGGTCAAATTAGCGTGCTAATTAAAAACGCACTTCGACGGTCATCCCTTCAATCCAATATTCTCTAGGCAAATCAGCCGTAAAGTTCAATGCTACTTTGAGATATGCTGGCTGCCCTTCAAAAGGGCTTGCTAATTGAGTCGGCAACTTACTGACGATTTCTACCGAATCTGCAATCTCAGCCTCAAAAGTACTACCATTAGGAAACCTTACCTTGGTATGAGCTCCTATTATCGCATTCTCTAAATATTTAGGGTCTAAATACGCGACCACTTGCGGGATGGTATTCTTCGCTATCGTTACAAGCTCGTCACCTTCGAACACTCTCTGTCCTTCAACGACATGGATATCGACAACGCGGCCTGCATAGGGAGACTTAATCGACAGCTCTTGTTCAACAACACGTTTAAGTGCTAGATCTTTCATTAAAGCACGTCGAGCCTGACTAACCGGACCCGCTAATTCTCTTTCTTGTTCAGCTAATTTCGCATTTTGATAATCAAGTTTTTGTCCATTAAGCTGATTATTAAGTGAGTTACTCATTCCCACTATACTTGCGTAGTCCACATCGGATACCTGACCTTTTTTCCTATATTCTTCATATCGCGTTTGAATTTGCTGTACCGTGTTTAAATTACTGCGCGTTTCTTCAATGCCTTTCAAGTGCAGTAAGCCAATATCATCAGGAGACCTGATTTCTAAATCTAATAACTCAGCATGAAGAAATTCGATTTGCGCTTCCACTTCCATATTAGTCAACTGAATCGCTGTCTCTGATTTTAGGATTTGACTTCCATCGTCTACTGGAATTGGGCCGACTACTCCTGCAACTTTAGAGGTTAAGGTTACAGGATGCGAGGTAATGATTGCCGGAGCAATAACCAGAAAATTTGTCTTTAAGAAAAAATACGCTACGAATAATAGAGGGCTAACCACTAAGCTTAAGATTAAATACCAACGAAAGCGGTAGCCTCCTCTTTTCGCTTGTCCGTAAGCAACTTTGATACCATCATCCGATTGAGGGTTATTCTTTTTATCAAGATGAAATTTCACTTTCATTGTTAAAACCTTTTGCCTTTTTTCAATACCCACCAAGGAGCCATACTGGATTCTTCATGACTTCTTCTAAATAACTCATTCACCATAGAGAACGCCGTAATCAACCGCATAAAGAACTGATAAAACGGATACAAGATTAGCCATTTTGCCATCTTAAGATCTTCTTTCGCTCTTTCGGAAACCAACCCAATATAGACAGTAAAAAACAACAACACTGTCGACAAATAGACGCAGTAGATAAGGATCAGAAGTGCAGCAACAAAATCGAAGGGGTAAGCCCAAAATATGTAAAACATGAATAGCGAAACTAGAATGGGCAGCAATACGTTTTGTAGAACGCCATAAACTAAAGTAAATATAAAGTTTCCCCAACCGAGTAATCTAGGGGTTAGACCTTCATTGTGTTTCCTTAAAAACAGAAACAATAAGTCTCCATCCCATCTTAGCCTTTGTTGTACCAACCCTTTCAGTGTATTGGGTACATCAGTATGGCCCACAGCTTTAGGTGTAAAAGCGAGTTTATTGTTTGGATGTCTTTTCTTGTACTGTTTGAGCCTCATCGTTAAGTCGAGATCTTCAGCAGTATGGGTATCCCACCCTCCAACTTGCTTCAGAGTGTTCTTTCGAAAAGCACCAAATGCTCCTGATATATTATTTAGAACCCCCCAGTTGGATAGCCCCGTCTTACCCGCTTGCATTGATAACATATATTCAAGAGACTGCATTCGCGTAAGCAAATTTTCTTGCCAGTTTCTAACGCGTAAAGCACCTCCAGAAGCAATCACATTCTTATCAGTAAATTGCTTCATCATTTGTAACGCCATGTCGTTATCAAAAGAAGTATCACCATCAACATTAATAACAAAATCACCAGTAGCGTTATCTAAACCAGCATTCAACGTTGATACGCGACCTCCTCTTTGCCACTTAGGAATGACACGAACATCTCTGTTTCTTACCGTTTTATGTCTTTGCTCCCCTCGCATTGCAGCTAAGTAGGTATCTTCATTTTGAGTTGCTCCATCGACTACGGCTAAAATCTCAATCTTTCCGGGATAAAGCTGTTCAACAAGCGTGTCGATCGTTATCTCAATTGCATCTCCTTCTCCATAACAAGTAATTACAAACGAGATGCTTGGGTATTCTTTTATCTCTATGTCACTGGCCGAATAAGACCAGCGAAAGATTCCACTTAACACAAGCAGAAAGAGTGGGAGCTCCACCATAATCATCATGGGGAAAAGCATCAGCCAAAGCTCAGAGTTCTCTAAAAGCATCCCCCAGAAGTACTGTTGGAGATCAAGGCTAACTGACAGCATAGATTTCACTGACTTTACTTTCTAACCAATAACCAACATCTTCTTTCATTGTTGGATCGGGTATACCCCATGCAAAGACATTCAGCGTGAAATCGTCATCTTCGATTAAAGAACAAAGTGCTTCTATTTTCCCGCGTAATACTTCTATATGTTCCATCTTAGCTTTAGGCATAAATACAAGAAGAACATCGCTTTTAAACTGACAACAAATATCAGAATCTCTAAACAATCCGTTTAAACGCTCTGTAATTTGCTCGATCAAAGCAAACATTTTTGCGTCTCCATTTTTAGACACATACTGCGCTAAATCAGGCAGGTGTAACCCCAATAATAAGTGCTCTTCTTCGTGGCGAAGTGCAATCCTATTAACCCAGCTAAGAAGATTAGAAAAATACCCGCCGTCTACTTTCCCGCTTAAGGTCAGTTCAGGCGCCGATAGCTTCACTCCATGACGGAATATATACTCTCCCTGAACTCCAAGTTTCAGCGAATAAATCTTCCTAACAACCAACTTTGAAATATCGTTTTTTGTACCACACTCGAAACAAGAAGCTAATGTCTCCGCCTCAGAAAAAGAGTGAGAGCATGAGTTACATGTATGAGTTTCTAAAGGGCGATCATAATCCACTCCAATATGTCGAAGCTGAGTCAAACATTTCGGGCATTCTAATTTTTGATTGCGTTTGAAAAGCCCTTGTTCAGCAACATGGCCACACGTGAAACAATGGAGAGAGGTACGCTCAGTAATATCAATGTCTTTGCAAGAAGGACACGCTTCGATGTAGTTTAAGTGGGCACTGGCACATTCATGACACACTCTTACTCGGTCGATTAAATCCTCAATTTCAAAAGTGTCTCGCTTAGTCTCTGATAATACAAAACGATAAGTTGAACTTAACTCCGGATAGTAAAGCTCCACTAACGGATAGGAATATATCGATTTATGAGACAAATATTTGTGAGGTGATAATCGACGTCTTTGATACAAGCCTAACCACCCAACAAGAGGGTCTAATGTATCCGATGTGTCGATAATACTTTCTAACGTTCTGCGGTGTTGAATCACCTCTTCTTCAACACTTTCTGGATTTAAAGTGCCGTCTGATAAACACTCGGATAATGCACTATCTTCTAAAATATAAATCTTCCAAGACCAAAATTTCCTGCTACGGTGGAGTTGGCTCATCACGTCGTCTTGCGAACTAAGATCGCCATTTAGAACTATGACGCCGCCCAATAATTCAGGGAGTTGATTAATGTCACTGACTGGCACGAGCTCAAATGATTCTCTGGTTTCAAGTGTAGGGGTTCCAAGGCAGTAAATTTTCAACTTATCTTTCATTCATTAACTCCAAGTCTTTTGACGTTGTCATCGTTGAATTAAAGCTAAACAAACGTTAATTTTGAACGATGCTATTTCATTATTCACCCTTACATAAATACTAGATATCGATATGAAAACCGTCCAATAATCAGCCAAAAAGATTAAATATGCTCACCAATTAATTGACACCTACGAAACATGAATATTGTTAATACTTGGCATCAAAGCGGTTACATTCACGTCTAAAAGTAGGGGTTGATGAGTGTTATTTTCGATAGCAGCACTTCCGGAATAATAGCGTTCTCAAAAAAATTAAGCCTAATGCCCATGATTTTTTGACCTCCTAAACACAAAAAGAGCTCAACTAAGTGAGCTCTTTTTTATTATCTTATCTTGCTATCAATGGAGTTATCTAGGAATCAGACCCGATTAACCAAAGATGAAGCTGTATAGGAAGCCTGCCCCCATCGCCATGCTTAGGATAACGAATAGGAATGCTGCAATCATTTGGTTCTTGAAGATTGATTTAAGCAGGATAACTTCCGTTAAACTTGCACCTGCACTACCAATAATCAATGCCATTACCGAACCCAACGCCATGCCTTTCTGAACTAGAGCAGCACTTAATGGGATTACCGCTTCAGCACGAATGTACAGTGGAATACCAATCACGGCTGCTACTGGAATTGCATACCACATACCTTCACCAGCGTACTGTGCAATTAGGTCTGTAGGAATGAAGCCGTAGATGAATGAACCAATCGCGATACCCATCATTAGGTAAGGGAAAACTTGTTTAAAGTCTTTCCAAGTTGAGAACCAAATTCTCATCCAACGGCTAGGTTCTTTCTTCTCTACGATTTCAGCTGTTGCACTTCCATCCGCTGAACAGCATGAAACGGTCACTTGTGGCTCTTCTTTTTTAGAATCGCAGCAAGATGTTTCTTTTGCCATTACTGGTGCAGGTTCGCCACATGCACTTGTAACACATGAAGATTCCGCTTTAGCCGGTGCTGCTTTCTTAGGAGCAGAGTCACCACAGCTAGCGCCACAGCTTGAAGCTGAACCTGTTGATTCATACGCTTCAGGTTTTACGTAACGCTCAAAGCCAAGCTTCTCAAGTGCGTAACCAGCCACTACAGACACCGTCATTGCTACAAGGAAGTAGAACACCGCGACTTGCCAACCGAATGTAATCACAAACAAACCAATGATCACCGGGTTCAATAGTGGGCTACCGAATAGGAACACCATCATTGGACCGAAACCCGCTCTTGCACGCAGCAGTCCTTTTAGGAAAGGAATGGTCGAACATGAACAGAAAGGTGTAATTGCACCCAATAGCGCAGCAACCACATAGCCCTTACCATTACGTGAGCTCAGGATAGATTGAATCTTTTCTGGTGTAAGGAACTCTTGAAGAATTCCAACAATGTAGCTGATCGCTAAGAAAAGGATAATTAGCTCTACTGCTAAGAAAGCGAACATATCAAGTGCGTCTTTTAGCATTGTTAACATTTCATTGCTCATAATTAACTCCAAACTGGATTGAAGGTCGGGCTCTATGAGAAAAGTAACCAACCCTTAATTTCGAATATTCTCGAATTATAGAAATAAACAGCTCCAGATCAAGCTTTATTTCGATAAAAATCGAAATGATTTTCTAAAACACATTTTTCAATGACTTACACAGCCACCGTTTTTAAATTTGAATTCGACATACATTTCGACTAACATCGAAATTAAATCTTGAGGAGTTAATATGAACTTAGAAGTCGTTGCGAAAGCACTTAAAGAGTTGGGGCACCCTATTCGCCTAACCATTTATAAGAGTGTCGTTAAAGCTGGCTATCAAGGCATTGCAGTTGGCGGCCTACAAGAAGAACTAGGCATTCCCGGTTCTACCTTGTCTCACCACATATCAAGCTTGGCGTCTGCGGGCCTAATCAGCCAAAGACGAGAAGGAAGAACCCTATTCTGCGTGGCGGAGTATGAGTGCCTAGAAGGTGTGATTGATTTCTTACAAGACGAATGTTGCGTAAATGAACAGTGCAACTAATGCACCTTTGAACAAGGCAACTTTGAATAAGGCACCTTTGAAGCTCGAGCAAGTCTGGGCCGAGTATCAGCAAGCATTAAAGTCATTCCTGCATTCAAAGGTCAACAATTCTGCGGATGTAGACGACTTGCTCCAAGATATCTTGATTAAGACTTATCAGAACTTAGATAAGGTACAAGATGCGAGCAGCGTAAAGTCGTGGCTATTCCAATTAGCCAATCACACGATCATCGACTTTTACCGTAAGCACGCTCGACAACAACGTGATAGCCAAATTGATGCTGAAGATCTTTGGTTTACCGATTTAGACCACAATTCTGAGTTCAAGCAGAAGCTTTCATTATGTATTGAACCCTTTATTCAGGCGTTACCAGAACAAAGTTCATCATTACTGCTTGCTGTCGACATCAAAGGCCAAAGCCAGAAAGAGATCGCAGAGGCTCAAAACATCAGCTACTCAACCGTTAAGTCTCGTGTTCAGAAAAGCCGTGGGGATCTTAAGAACTTGTTTGAAGAGTGCTGTAACCTGTCACTTGATCAGCAAGGCAATGTGATTGACTGCGAGCTCAAACCAGACAACGATTGCAGTAAGTGCTAATAGCCATCCCTAAAATAGAACAAAGCCAGCAATTGATGCTGGCTTTGTTGTTTTCATAATCTGTAAATTACTTTGATTAAGTGAACCTAACTACTCTGCTTCCACTTACTACGCCGCTTCCGCTTTAACAACTGGTTGATAGCGCCCCGGTTTATGGTTCATCGCCAAAATCAAGTTGGTGACGATTGCGCCCAGTACAGACAACAGAACCAGCGACACATCAACGATAAACAGTGAAAGCACAACAATCGTACAATCTAGTGCCATCTGAACCTTACCCGCTCGAATACCAAAACGTTCTTGTAAGAACAGCGCCAGAATGTTGAAGCCACCTAAGCTCATTTTATGACGGAAGATCACCAACATGCCGGTACCAATCAAGCCACCACCAAGTAAAGCTGCATACAATGCATGAATTTCGGCAATTTGAATCACGTGATACAAGTGATCCACGGCGAACGAAACAATCGAAACCGCGATAAACGTATTGATGGTGAAGCGCCAGCCCATACGAGCAACCGACAAAATATAGAAAGGTAAGTTAAGTGCGAAGAACACTTGGCCAAAGCTCAAATCTGTCACTTTGGTAATGAAGATCGCTAGACCAGCCGTGCCTCCGGTGAGCAAACCGACTTGATTGAAAAAGATAACGCCGAGTGACACTAGCGCGCTACCTAAGATCAGTGCCAGTAAGTTTTCGCGAAGGTTATGATCTTTATCCATGTGAATGACTCTCCCTGAATCTTTTAACATCGCGTTTCAGTCCCGTTGAAACGATTGAAGTACAAATTTACGATGTTTAACAGATAAGTCGAGTAATTGCGCAGTGTTACTGAGTGATTAATTTGTATACTCGTTTTTACAGGCTTTAAAATACTTCACTAAAGCAAGCAGTTATATCTAAAAAATCAAATATCCATCCTAAATTCTCCGCTTCTACCACATAATCAGCCAGCTTCGTGTTTTCCTATTTATTAGCTACGTTTCATTCCAATTCCAGCGATGCTTAAATCTATGCATAAAACGCATAGACTAAATCACAAAAGGTCATTTGATACATACCCTACTCGTCATTATGATGCGCGACTTCTTACAACATTGAGCGCATGTAAGCACCTTATGTTTTCACAATCTCTTTTTGCCCAACTCGCCAGAATGACGCTATTCCTTGTTATTAGTTTGGTCATTGTGCATCACAGTCAGCCATTGATTGATCTCTTGGCTCAGCATGCCGTTAGCAGTGGATGCCACCAGCAGTCAGCGCATGAGCATTCCGGGCACGAACACCATAATAAGATGACTGACCAACACATGTCAGCGCAAGACCACTCACATCACCACCATTAATTTAAGAGTATTAGAATGAGCATTTTCCGTTTTCCTTTACTGGTATGGCTTGGGATCGGCACACTTATTATCAGTCTAGGGATCAGACAATCATTCGGCATTTTCATGATGCCAATTTCAGAGCATTTCGGCACCGGCCGCGAGTTTTTCAGCTTCGCCATTGCTCTACAAAACCTGCTGTTCGGTGTGTTCCAGCCTTTTGTGGGCATGGCCGCTGACAAATGGGGAGCAAGACGCATCATTATTGCTGGCGCATGTGCTTACGGTTTGGGTTTACTTCTTACCTCAATGTCTACCGAATCAAGCATGCTTTACGTTTCACTAGGCGCATTAGTTGGCCTTGGATTGAGTGCGACGAGCTATGTGATCGTGTTGGGCGCGGTAGCAAAAGTAGTACCTGCAGAGCACGCAGCGAAGGCATTTGGTTTAACCACAGCAGCAGGTTCATTTGGTATGTTCGCGGTAATTCCGGGCGCGCAATACATGTTGAACGAATTTGATTGGCAAAGTGCGATGCAAGTCTTTGGCGTGCTTTGTTGTTTGATGATCTCATTTGCACTGTTTATGCGAGCACCGAAGTCAGCAACCAATAAACAAGTAGAAGACACCCAGACACTGAAAGAAGCACTGTCTGAAGCATTTTCGAACAAAAGTTATTGGTTGATTCATGCGGGCTTCTTCGTGTGTGGTTTCCACGTGATGTTCATTGCGACGCACTTACCAAGTTACTTAGCCGACAAAAACCTACCAGCAAGCAGCGCAGCAATGGCACTGGCTTATGTAGGTATCTTCAACATCTTCGGGTCTTACTTCTGGGGTGTGATGGGCGATAAGTTCAGCAAACGTCATGTAATGTCGGCACTGTACTTAGTGCGTACTGTAGTTATTGGTGCGTTTGTGACTTTGCCAGTGACTGAGTCAACCGCGGCTATCTTCGGTGCGGCGATTGGTTTCTGTTGGTTGGGTACGGTTCCGCTAACGTCTGGTTTAGTTCGTCAGATCTTCGGTGCTCGTTACCTGTCGACGTTGTACGGCTTGGTATTCTTTACTCACCAAGTGGGTAGCTTCTTAGGCGCTTGGGTTGGTGGTCGTATTTACGATTACTACGGTTCTTACGAGCCAATCTGGTGGTCAACGGTGGTACTGGCATTTGCAGCAGCACTGATCCATTTGCCTATCAATGACAAGCCGATTGAGCGACTGAAATTGGCAATGGCTTAGCGTTTAACGTTGACTCCCCCAACAGCAAAATCGATAAGCAATCCAATAAGAGAGTGGATATTGAAAGGAGCACATCCTGAGATATTCGCTCTCTTTTTTATTAGCCGTTGTAATCGAAATTATAACTAGCGAAACTTGCATAAACCTCACTGAATAATAAGACTATTCTTTTCGTTTTAATTTATAGTATTCACTTGCTCCTTTAAAACTAATCCGCAGGCTTATGGAATACCTAGATCAGACCGCCCTTATCGCAATGGCACTCATTTTTGCAGGCTCATTTGTGCAAACCGCAATCGGCTTTGGTTTGGCCATTGTGGCTGCCCCACTGCTGTTTTTGGTTTCACCAGACTATGTACCTGCGCCTATCTGTTTAGTTGGCCTGTTCATCTCGTTATTCAACGCCTTTAAACACCGTGCAAACATTTCTATTGGCGGATTAAAAATCGCATTACTAGGACGCATTCCAGGCTCACTAGCAGGCGGTGCCTTGTTGGTGATGGTTTCAACGAGCGTGTTGTCACTTTGGTTAGGTTTATTAGTGGTATTTGCAGTGATTGTCAGCTTGCTTCCGTTTAGGTTAGAGCCGACGCCTGCCAAAATGGGCATCGCGGGATTCTTCTCAGGATTCTTTGGCACCAGTTCAGGTATTGGTGGCCCGCCGATGGCACTGCTACTCCAACACCAAGATGCCAATCAGCTGCGTGGCAACTTGTCTGCCTTTTTTGTCTTTAGTTCAATCATTTCGTTGATTGTTCAGATCCCAATTGGCTTCTTCACTATGCACCATTTGATCATCACCATACCTTTGCTGCCTGCTGCTTGGTTGGGTTACAAAGTGGCGTTAATGACCACGCAAAGCATTCCTAAAGAGAAGATACGTATTGGTTCTTTACTGTTATGTTCTATCAGTGGCTTTACTGCCATTTGGCAAGGCTTAGCTGGTTAGTATAGAGATAACGTAAGTGCTGAAGGTTGCTTACGTTTTGTAACTATTTTAATGACAGCTCACTCATCTCGATAAGCAAGCTCATATGACTGACTAGTGACGTTATCCATTATGCTCAAATACTCTAATGCGGCGCCTTATTTAAGCTTTAAAGTCAGTACCACACTGTCGTAAACATCTCTATCTGGCGGTCACGATTCCCTCTCATTCACCATCAATAAACCATTACTGCATAAACCATTTTTTCATAAGCTTTTTGTATACAGAGCTGAGACTGTTCAAATCAGGCTGAATGTTCAATTGGTAGCGTAGTCCTATTCATAATACGTCTATATACTGCATATTCATTAAGCAGGAAAATGAACACATTCAGTATTAAGGACTTTCAAATGAAACAACTTGGGTTTAAGCAAGTTCTTTTAGTCGCCGTATCAGCAATAATTGCAATAAGTGTAGGCTCAGCCAACTATTTTTCATATCAGAGCAATAAGGAAGCACTGACTGAGAATATTTACCAGAGCACACAAGACCGTATTCGCATTGAAGGGAACAAGGTTGAGACTTACCTGGATGCTAAAACACAAGCAGTAGCAAAAGTAGCTGCTGATTATCGTCAACATAATTATCAAGATAGACACGCCGAGCGAATGCGCGTGGGCTCATTGGGTGCTGATGTCGCGAACTTAATGATAGGTTTTGACAATGGTGATGCTTATGCCTCATTCGATTACCCGGGCTGGGATAATCACAAAAGTCCACCAAGCTACGACCCTCGCAGTAAAGCTTGGTACAAAGAAGGTAAGCGTTCAGGAAGCCTTGTATATACAGACCCATATACAGACTCCACAACAGGTACCTTAATGGTGAGCATTGGTAAAGATGTTGGTAACGGTGTGGTATTGGCAGACATTCCACTCGATGTTCTAAGTGACACTGTCTCTGAAATCGACCTCAACGGTGCTATTTCGATGATGATGACCAATGACATGACGGTGCTGGCTAGCACATCCAGTGTGGTTAAAGTGGGCACTAAATTAACGGATTACGCTTCTTTGAAAGACGTTGCAAAAAAAGCACAAAATTCAGAAAGCACAATCGTTAATTATAGTATCAACAGCGTTGAGAAAGTGATGTTCAGCCATGCGGTTAGCTATGGTGACAAAGAGTGGTACCTACTTGTTGGATTAGACAAAAGTGTCGTATTCGCAGCGCTAGAAGTCGCTCAGCAGCAAGCAATTATGATCACGATTGTCTACCTATTGATCAGCGTAGTTGCCACGTTATTCATTCTCAATATTCTTTACAAACCCATCCTAGCGTTGAAAGAAACCATTACAGGGCTATCAAATGGTGATGGTGATTTAACTCAGAGACTCGAAGTAAAGAAACACGATGATTTAGGGCAAATCGCATCTGGTGTAAACCAATTCATCGAGCATATACAAGACTTGATGCTAAAAATTGACGCAGCATCGTCTGAACTGAAAGAAAATGTGCAGCAACTTGAACATAAATCAGATGAAAATAACCACATTTTGAATCAGCACGTGCAAGAAACTGAACAAATTGTCACTGCCATTGAAGAAATGAGTTCAACAGCTGACGCCGTTGCCCAAAATGCAGGTGAAACGGCGCAATCAACTAAAGTCGCGTCCGATATCGGGGAGCAATCACTCAATGCTGTCGGTGATGCACAAATGAAGGTTAATGCACTAGTTTCTGAGATAGAGAACACATCATCGAACCTAGAAAGCATGAGCCAAGAAACTAAAGGAATCAGTGATATTTTGACAGTGATTGGTGAAATCGCTGAACAGACCAATCTTCTTGCGTTAAATGCAGCGATTGAAGCAGCACGAGCGGGCGAGCAAGGTCGTGGGTTTGCAGTCGTAGCGGATGAAGTGAGAGCCTTAGCGAGTCGAACACAAGCGAGTACACAACAGATTGAACAAGCGCTGACTCGATTGCTTTCAGTGAACAAGAATGTTGAAGAGTCTATGAATAAGACGAAAGGGACTTGTGACGAAACATTTAATAACACCGAGAAAGTGGGCAGCAGCTTAAATGAGCTAACGTCACAAGTAACGGGGATCAATGACCTAAGTATTCAAATTGCAACGGCCGCAGAAGAGCAAAGCAGCGTCACTCAGGAAATTAGTCGTAACATGGTGGCTCTGAGTGACATTGTAAATGAACTCAACAAAAATGGAGATCAAGCTTTGGTGCAAACCAACAATATCTCCCAAGTAAACGAACGACTGGCATCAATGGTTGGTATGTTTAAACTACGTTAATTTCTACTAAAACAGTTAGTTAGAATGAAACCCGTAGTGTATGGAGGTTATAGTTTCAAATAGCATCTATAGTTTTTCAATAGCAGTCATCGTTTAAAATAGCCGCCTTCTCCGAAGGCGGTTTTTTATTCCTCTCTTTCAAAAGCCCCACTATTGCTCTTCTAGGCAAGTTTATTACTCATTTGCTATCTCTTAGAAACATCGGTAACAAAGGTTCTATTTTTTGCGTCGGAATCAGTGGCACCAATAGATAGATAAGACCAGCAAAGGCGATAGACGCCGCCAAGTCTTCAGGTCGATGCATGCCAAGCCAAACTCGGCTATAAGCAACGCCACCAGCCCAAACTAGCAAACCGCCGACTAAGTAAAAACGTTTCGCTTCTAGGAACAAGCCGCCAAAGAACGCCAGACACACGCCAACGAAAATCATGTGCCCAGATGGGAAAGAATAGTCAGTCTCACCTAGCCAATGACGTGTTCTCCACTCACTCACCTTATCTTTCACAGATGTAATCGCTGCATTCTTTTCTACCAATGGCAGTTCGTAAAACAGCTCTGGCATGTCAACGACTTCTTGGGTCACCAAATACTCAGAATAAGGACGCGGGCTTTCTGTAGAGTGCTTTAAGAAAGTTTTTGCTGCAAAGCTGAGAACCAACAACAAGCCGAGCTGCAGACAAAGGCTGACGAGCTTAACTTTGGAAAATTTCATCGTGAGCAATACCAAAGACAAAACAGCTAGCGTTACCAAGAACCCTTGATTACCCGCCGAGTAAGTCACAAACGTTATGAAGGCGCCTTGGAAAGGCGAAACCCCAGCCCCAAGGTCAAAATAAGATCCAAAGATCAAAAACGGTACGAGAGAAGACAAACTTAAAACGAGCAGTAATAAGCCTTTGGATTTGTTAGAGAACGGAGATGTCATGACTAAGATCTTTTGGATAAAGTGGATGGATGCTAGCGCAGCTTAGCACTGCCAATATCAATTTTATGTCAAAACGGTCATTAAGCCGTCATGGTCTAACAATGTTCGATTGATGAACCTCTTGAGTATTGATTCAGTGAACGGCCACGCCAGCACCAATAATGTTCGACATACACTGATGTTCATAGAGCAACAAAGACCACTCAAACCAGCTGAGACAAAGGCATTATCCCACTAAAGACTGCCGGACACGTTCTGCTGATAAAGTGAACACTTACCCGATTATAAGGCTGGAATCTGAAAAACTTTGCTGTCAGTCCTTTAAATCCACTATTGAAAGGATTACCATCTGGTCTGCTTTCAAAGCAAAACAGATTATTAATTTTTATTCTCAGGGCGGGGCGAAATTCCCCACCGGCGGTATGTTTTTAGCAAAATCTAAAGATAAGCCCGCGAGCGCTCGATTCGTCGAGGTCAGCAGATCTGGTGAGATGCCAGAGCCGACGGTCATAGTCCGGATGAGAGAGAATGAAAACACACTCGTTTAAGTTGGAAAGGTGTACCTATTTATTAGGTTCATGCCTCCAACTTAGACGGGTGCATTTCGTTTTGGATAAAACCATAATGAGCTAATACCAATCACAGTAAATAAATGATCAGAGATAGCGCAGGAAAAACGCTTGAGAACAAGGCAAAATTTTTCGATAAGTAGTTATTCTACAGTCAAAAATTTTAACGCCGTTATCAAGGGTTTTAACCAGCTAGAATGACCAGTTGTTTACTACGATTGGTACAAGTCGACTTGTAATGAGTCTGCTTTGTTGTGCTCGGTTGAGATCCCTCATACAGCCCTGATTCTGGTGATATTTTAGGAGTTTAACCATGAATCAGTCTTCACTACTTGCCGAATTTGGCGAACCAATCACTCGCGTTGAAAACGCACTGCAAGCTCTACGCGAAGGTCGTGGCGTACTTTTACTTGACGATGAAGATCGCGAGAACGAAGGCGACATCATCTACTCAGTAGAACACCTAACTAATGCGCAAATGGCGCTTATGATCCGAGAATGCAGTGGTATTGTGTGCTTATGCTTAACAGACGAGCAAGCGAACCAACTTGAACTTCCACCTATGGTTGTTGATAACAACAGCGCAAACCAAACTGCGTTTACCGTCACTATCGAAGCAAAAGTCGGCGTAACAACAGGTGTTTCTGCCGCTGACCGTGTAACAACGATCAAGACAGCTGCAAACCCAACGGCTAAGCCTAGTGACCTAGCTCGCCCTGGCCACGTATTCCCACTGCGTGCGCGTAAAGGTGGTGTACTAGCTCGCCGCGGTCACACAGAAGGTACTGTGGATCTAATGCAAATGGCAGGTCTTCAATCGGCAGGTGTACTGTGTGAAGTTACCAACCCAGACGGCACGATGGCAAAAGCGCCAGAGATCGTTGCTTTCGGTAAAATGCACAACATGCCTGTACTGACCATTGAAGATATGGTGATGTACCGCACTGAGTTCGACCTAAAACTGGCTTAATGTTTAATATTTAATGCTTAATGCTTAATGCTTAATGCTTAGTGCTTAGTATCCCGATATTAACTCAAGCGCATTCACCTAAACAGATCTAGGCTCACCAATGGAGCCAAGCTTATTTTAAACAGGGCATAGTGACTGTCACTCAAACAGCTTTTACAGCTGACTGATACCGTCCAATAAAGCCTGTTAGAATCAGAACCGCATACAAAAATTAGAGCCTCACTGATTTAAGTGGGGCTTTTTTCATACTCACGTCCGATAAAAAACCGAGCCAATTAGCAACTATTATCATTAACAATACATAATTGTTATGTTATAACATCGCAAATAATTACTCATAACTAGGACAAAAGCATGAAAAAGCTTGCCGCACTGGCGTTACTTTCCATCAGTGCACTACTCATATGGATATTTTTACCATCAAAAGAAACACAACCAACAACGCTAAACATTTCTGGCCCCTTTGAATTTACCGACCAAGATTTATCTAAAAACGGCTATTTATTTACACGGTTACAAGTCGTTGAAGCGCTTACTGCTATCGATAAGTCAGGCAACGTCACCCCTTTATTAGCGAAAGAATGGACAACTAACGCAAACAATTTACGCTGGGAATTCACATTGCGCCCAGACGTTGTGTTCCACGATGGCTCCCCGCTTACCGCGCAAGCTGTTCAAACTTCTCTTTCTCACGCTTTAAAAAAACCTGGCGTATTAAAGCGTGTACCTATCAAAGAGGTATCAGCTTCAGACAACCTTCTAGTGATAGAACTATCTCAACCTTATCGACCATTGCTGGCAGTGTTAGCTCATTACACAGCAGCGATTGCAGCACCAAGTTCGTTTGATCAACAAGGAAATGTTGCACAACTGAGTGGTACAGGTCCTTATAAAATCCAAGAGTTACAGGCTCCTCATAAAGCGCATGTTGTCAAAAATGCTGACTACTGGGGCACAAAAGCCTCGATTGAACATGTTCACTACCTTGCAGGTCATCGCTCTGAAAGCCGTGCTTTGTTAGCACAAACCGGTCAAGCCGATCTGGTTTACACACTCGACCCAGCCAGTATCGACCTGCTTGAGTCAGCAAAGAATGTTGAATTGGTGATGGAGTCCATCCCAAGAACGATCCTAATTAAGTTGAATAATGAACACCCACTTTTGAATCATTCAGATGTGCGTCAAGCTATCAGTCTAGCTTTGGACCGAACGGGTATTTCAAAACAAATTGTCCGCGTTCCAGGCTCTGAAGCCTATCAACTGTTTGCCCCTTCTCTTGGCGCATGGCACATCAATAACCTTGAGCAAACTCAGCGCAATATCGACCAAGCGAAAACATTACTTGCAGGGCAAGGTTGGCAGGAAAATGAGGAAGGTCTCCTTTCGCGAGAAGGCAAAACATTCGATATTACTTTAACTACCTACTCAGACAGACCAGAGCTGCCTATCGTAGCTACCGCGATTCAAGCTCAGCTTAAAGAAGTCGGCATTCAAGTGAATGTTTCTATCGATAACTCAAGTGCAATTCCATCAAAGCACAAAGACGGCACATTAGAAATGGCGCTCGTGGCGCGTAATTTTGGCACTACGGCGGATCCCCTAGCCTTACTGATGCGAGATTTTTCTAGCCATAAAGGCAGTGACTGGGGACCAATGAACTGGTCTTCTGATGAGTTCAGCAGCTTACTTCAACGTCTATCGGTTGAACCAAACCAAGAGCAATATAATCTAATGACTCAAGAGGCTTCATCCATATTAGCGGAAGAAATGCCGCTGATTCCTGTGACTTTCTACACTCAATTAGTCGCGGTGAATGAACGTGTTAACCACTTCTCATTTGACCCATTTGAAATCAACTATCGCATCTCAGAGATGACGATTAATGATTAATATCTTAATCCGAAGAGTACTCCAAGCCGGCTTTGTGGCTTGGAGTATCGGAACACTCACTTTCATTTTAATGCGCTTGTTACCCGGCGACTTTGCTTTTCGAATTGCAGCGGGTCGCTATGGGTATGATTATGTGGATGCGGATGCGGCACAAGCGGTTTATCAAGAGCTAGGGCTTGATCGTTCGGGCTTGCAGCTATACCTCGAATGGCTATGGGATCTTCTCCATTTTGATTTGGGAACATCATTGATTAGTGGCACCCCCGTCATTGATGAAATCAGCCACCAGCTCGGGCATTCCATTTTATTGGCAGTCGTCGCGACCGTCATTTCTCTTCTCATTGCCATCCCAATCGGTATTTATTGTGGAAAACGGACCGACTCTTTTGCAGACCATTTCTCGCTATTAGGTTCCATCATCTTAAGAGCTCAGCCTGTATTTTTAATAGGTTTGGCCTTGGTGATTATATTTGCGTTACAGCTGAATTGGCTTCCTGTGGCAGGCTTTGGTCGAGTCGAGTTTATCATTTTGCCCGCCCTCGCCTTGGCACTATCGCTGGCTGCAATGTCTAGTCGTCTTATAAGAAACGCCACTCACGATGCCATCACAGCACCGCACTTTTTATTCGCTCGTTTAAAAGGACTCAGTGAGGCGCAAGCTTTTCAGCATCACGCTCATAAACACATCGCTTTACCTGTTATTACTTTTGTTGGTGTTCAAGCAACCGGGTTAATTGAAGGGATCATTATGATCGAGTCATTATTCTCTTGGCCGGGTATTGGTCACGCGTTAGCGCATGCGATTTTCCGTAGAGATATACCAATGATTCAAGGTTCTGCTCTGCTGATGGGGCTTCTATTTGTGGTCATCAATACCTTAGTCGATCTTGTTAACTACCAATTGGATCCAAGGCAACGCGCGAATAAACCCTCTGCTTTATTTTCAAAATTTGCACCTAATAAACAACAAGCAGAACCCGAAAAAAAGAAGGTTAAGATCGTATGAATTTAACAAAGCCGCAATGGTTAGGTCTGATTATCTTAGCCGCCTTATTATGCCTAGTCATGCTAGAACGGACTGTCTATCAAGGTGATATTGCCAAGCAAAATTTAGACCTTGCATTCACAACGCCTTCTGTCGAAGAACCTTTAGGCAGAGACCATTTTGGACGCAGTAATTTGGCAAGATTAAGCCACGCCATCAGCACCTCACTTTCCATGGCATTAATAAGTATTACTACCGCTGCGTTGTTAGGGACGTCAATGGGAGTAATCGCTGGTTGGAAACAAGGATGGTGGGATAAAATCTTTTCATTCAACGTGAACATGATACTCGCCATGCCCGGCTTAATTCTTGTTTTACTTTTTGCGGCAATGGTTCCTGGATCATTCCTCATTCTATATATCGCCATATCGCTCATGCTGTGGGTGGATTTTTTCCGCGTGTCACGCAACCGAACGTTGTCACTCATTCAGTCACCTGCAGTAGAAGCCCCTCGGCTTTATGGGTTCAACCACTGGTATATATTCAAGCGTCACTTATGGCCAGATTGCCGAAATGATTTATTCACCCTGTTCTGTTTTGGTACGGGTAATTCAATACTGGCACTCGCGTCTTTAGGCTTTCTGCATGTTGGGCTTAAGCCGCCAGAAGCTGAGCTAGGCTTGATGATGGTTGAACTATTCCGTTACTACCACCAAGCCCCTTGGGTTTTGATTCAACCAGTACTGACCGTTTTTCTTCTGGTATTAAGTTTTCATTTATTAGCTCAAGGAAAACGCCTAACTCAACAAAAAAACCATGCGCATAATGAACCAAGATCTAAACAAGAAAAACTGCAACTAGGTAAACAAGCGGATAAGGGAGTAACAGCATGAACGCAATGTTAAAAATTGAAAACCTGTCGATTCATACTGATACTCAAACCTTAGTCCAGAGCTTAAGTTTAGATTTATATCCTCAGCGTCCGCTCACCATTTTGGGAGAAACAGGCGCGGGGAAAAGCCTAATCGCGGCAGCTATCGCCGGCACATTACCTGATGCCTTAAAACCAGAGGGCGACATTACTTTGTTTGATGAGCTTAACCCTTTAAATCGAGAACGGTTTTGGGGCAAAGAAATAGCTTTGCTACCTCAAGAACCTTGGTTAGCACTCAATCCGCTTCGGACTATAGGATCGCAGATAAGCGAAGTTCATAAGCTGGTTTTAAACGAAGGTCGTTCCCAGAGTGACACACTCACCCATCATGCACTTCAACAAATGGATCTGGGCAAAGATGGAGATAAACACCCATTTGAACTCTCGGGCGGAATGGCGCAACGTGCTGCGTACTTATGTGCGACACAAGCTGGAGGCAAACTGTTAATTGCCGATGAACCCACAAAAGGCTTAGACGAAAGCCGACGTGATCACGTTGGGCAACTTCTCCTTTCTCACTGCCAACAACTTGAAAATGGCAAACCCGGTGGCCTGCTCACCATCACTCACGACATTAAGCTGGCTAAAATGTTAGGTGGTGACATCATTGTAATGAAAGAAGGGGCAATTGTTGAAAGGGGAGACGCTAAAGCCATTTTAGATCAGCCACAAGCGGCCTACACAAAAGCGCTAATACAAGCGCAACCTGAGTATTGGTCTCTTGATCAGCCAACTTCCTCGCAACCTTCAAATAAATCAAATAGTCACGCTAGTCCCTCAGAGGTTGGTATACAAAGCGGGCAGAAGCCATTGCTTGAAGTTGAAAGTTTAGCTATTTACCGCGATCAAAGAACACTCTTTTCAGATCTCACGTTCTCATTATCACAAGGTGAAATACTGGGAGTTTATGGTGACAGCGGATGCGGGAAATCTTCTCTCGCCGATACTTTACTAGGGTTGCATCACGACTTTTCCGGCAATATCGACTGGCTTCAAAAAATCGAAAAAGGACAACGCCTTAAGCTTTACCAAGATCCACCCAGTGCGCATTCTCCTCACACAACACTAAAAACGTTACTTAATGACTTATGTGCGCTTCACAAGCTAAATCGCTCCAAGATACCCGTACTTCTAGATAGATTGAGCCTTGATTCTGCATTGCTTGAGCGTCCTTCAAGCCAAGTATCCGGAGGAGAATTACAGAGGTTCGCCATTTTACGAGCGCTAATGATGAGCCCAAAACTGTTAATTGCAGATGAACCCTCATCACGATTAGACCCTATCACTGCAGCACAAACGCTAAGGTTAATTGTTGAAGTATCGAAAGAAGCTAATTGCGGCCTAATTTTGATCAGCCATGATCAACTGGCTCTGAGTAAGCTATGCAATAAAGTGATCGACTTATCGCGCTATTGATTTATCTAGCTATTGATTTCTGGATCGATCGACTTATTGGGCTATCGACCTAAACGAGCTTCGCGGTTATCTGTCTTCTCAGTGGTACATTCGCCGTAAATCTTTAGTCATACCTTCACTATCTACTCACTGAATGTACATCTCTGTGTAACCCAATCTGACTAACCTTGCATAAGAGGTTAGCCAGATTGTAGCTATTTGTGCTTCAGCCATAGCAAAGTCTAGAAACTATAAAAACCTCTAACCTCTTCTATCGCACTCACTCGAATGGTGAGGTGATGCACCAGTATTGGTCATCCACAAGCGGGCTTAAAACATAAGTCGTTGAAATATAATGTTTATCAATTTTGGCACAAATCGTGAACTACCACTAAGTAGGTATTCAGATATTAGGAGTTGAATATGTTGGTCGTTATTTCAGTGGGTTTATCCCTATTAGTACTTGCAGCGCTGTTTCATTTCTCAAAGAAGAGACAAACAGCGCTATCACACCGGTTTGAAACCTTAGTTCTACTCAGACAGTTATTGTTGCTATCACGCAAACATCGCGCGGCAACGCATTATGCTCTGGCGTATCAATTGACGAGCGACTCAATTCGAAAAGTGAATAAGATTTACGACAACATACTTGAGGTGTCTGAATTGCTTCAATCTCATGTGTCGTTTGACAGCCGTCCGATGTATCGCATTTATCATCTCAAACTCATCGCTATGCACAATGACTGGCAAAACCGTAGCTTAGTACGTAATCAATCGATTCATGGAAAAACGATTCGTCACAGCATGTTCTTGATGGATGAAGTGATGATCATTTGGTTGATTCAGTCTGAACGAGAAGACATGAGCCGTGAGTACCACATGAACTGGCAACAGATCTTGGATTGCATGGAGATCCTTACCAAGTTGAGAATGGCCATCCCTGGGATAGAAAAGGCGGATATGGAGAAGCCTGAGGAGTATGCGAGATTCAAATTCTACGCATCTCAGACACACCGCAAACTCAACCAATTATCGATTATCTGCCCTATCAGCAGTGGGTCACCCATTTGTACACGTGCGATGCATGCACTTACCGAGATCGCATCAAGCACTGAAGCGACCCAACCAGCAGATAGCATGTACGAGTTAACCAGTGATATCTCTACTGTGGTATCGCAAGTCTACGACCAAGTATTATCAGACATTACCAAAAGCTTGTATCAGCCTTTACCTAGCATCAACGATAAGGCGATAAACACCCGATTATCCGTACATCATTACATGTAAAGACTTCGTGAGAGGAGAGCGTGCTGGAACTCTGAATTATTGAGTTCAAATCCGATATCACCTTTGATATCGGATTTTTGTATTTATGGGCTTATATATTTATTTGGTTCTATTTTAGGACGAGACAAGTTATGAGCGATGTAAGCTTAAACGTCTCCAGATTTGATATCGCTAGACCAAGCTTCTGCTGCAAAATCAATGAACTGACGAACAACAGGCAGCTGATAACTGCGAGACAAGTACACCGCCCAAAGCACGCTACTCGGTGAAACAAAATCATCCAAAATTCGTTTCAACTTCCCTTCTGCAATCAACGGATTCGCTAAATCACAAGGTAATCGAACAACCCCTTTGCCATGCTGTGCGGCGCGAGCTAACACCCCAACATCATTGGCCTTAATAGTCCCCGACACCTCAACCGAATAATGTTGGTTATCCTTAACAAAATCCCACTTAGAGACACTCAAATGACGAAAACAATTGTGTTGTCTAAGCGCTTCAACCGTTTCAGGTTCACCGTGTTTGTCTAGGTAGTCTTGTGAGGCACACACCACCGAATCAATTTCCATTAGCTTTCGAGCAATCAAACTATCGTCAGGTTGATCGGTATAGCGCAGCGCAATATCGATTCTATCATCCACCAGCTGAGCAAAATGGTCAGAAGCAAATAGCTCTACCGTGATACTGGGATGAAGCTCTGTGAACTGTTCAACCACACTCAACAGCATATGTTGAGTCAAGCCAATTGGGGCTGCTATTCGAATGGTTCCGGAAAGAGCATCGGTTTGATTAAGTGCAGTGACTTCTAGCTCCGCCGTTTCATGGAGTATTTTTTCGCAACGTTGTAGCGCAATCTCCCCTGCTGTCGTCAAACTGACCTTACGAGTCGTTCTGTGCAGAAGCCTTTGTTTTAACCACCCTTCGATCTCTTGAACATGCCGTGAAACCTGTAAACGGCTCATGTCCAAATGCTCTGCTGCTTGAGTAAAACTGGCGCAATTTGCGACTTCAACAAAGCTACGCATCGCCGTCAACCTGTCCATCACACTCTCCCTTACCGACTTAACCAAGCCTATTAGATAACTGTATAGATACAATCTACATCATTTCACGATATTTATCGCAATCTAGTGAGCTATTAGACTGCAATGGCTGTCGAGAAACAGACTCAATAAATTAGATAATTGGAGAGACATTATGAAAATTGCAGTATTAGGCACATCAGGTTGGATTGGTAGTCACATCGCTCAAGAAGCTCAATCTCGTGGTCACGACGTGGTTGCTGTCGTAAGAGATGCAAGCCGTGTAGAAATCAGCGATGTTGAAGTTCGTTCATTTGATTTACAAGATGAAGCAGCAAGCCTTGCAATCGCACTATCCGGCGTTGATGCAGTAATCACTTCGATTGGCGGACGTGCTTTGGGTAATCACGACATCGTAAAAAGCACAGCGACTAAGCTGCTTGAGACACTGCCAAGCATTGGTATCGAGCGCCTGCTTTGGGTTGGCGGTGCAGGTTCATTAGAAGTGGCGCCAAACGTACCGTTAGTGACCGTTCCTGACTTCCCAGCAGATTACAAAAACGAAGCACTAGCACAGGGTGAAGCTCTTGAAGTGTTCAAGCAATCGAACAGCGAGGTTAACTGGACGTTTGTTAGCCCTGCAGCAGAAATTTTCCCGGGCGATAAGCTATCAACCTACCGCACAGGTGGTGATCAGCTGCTCACCGACGAAGATGGCAACAGCAAAATTTCAGTCAGCGACTACGCGATTGCGATGATTGATGAGCTCGAAGCTGGCAAGTTCCCACGTCAACGTATTGGTGTCGCTTACTAGTCAATTCATATATAAAAACTAAAAAAGCCGCTTGTTCACAACAATGCGGCTTTCTCATCTTTATATTGAGCATTCCTTTAATCCAATGGCAAGTGACCCGTTTTCACTAGGATAACCGTCTCTTCTTCCACATAAGGGAAATGCTCGCTCATATGAGGGCTACGCATCCAAGTGTGTTTTGGATACACGCCATGTTCATCTTTAAAAGTGCCTGACAACACAAAGATCTCTTCACCACCAAAATGACGGTGTGGCTGAAAGCGCTCACCAACGGGCCATTTCACCAAGGCCACATTTTCGTGCTCAAAAACATGTAGCGGCATCACTTGTAAGCCACCGATGCCCGGAAGCCATTCCGTTTCTAGGGTATTGATACGAACTTGAGTTAAGTCTCTCGCATCAAACTGATTAAGCTTCACCAAGATCGTGCAGCCATCTTTGCTTGATGGAGAATGCGCACTGCCCGGGGGATTACGGATATAAGTGCCCGCTGGGAAGTCTCCAGTTTCATCTGAGAACACACCCTCTAATACGAATATCTCTTCGCCTTGCGGATGCGGGTGCTCAGAAAACGAAGATTCAGGATCGTACTTCACAACACTGGTCGTGTGACCTGATTCTTTCTCTTCTCTTTCAAGCGGCTTACGCCATACCCCTTTGGCAGGGCTCGCGATCCAATCTAATGTCTCGGTTTCTATAACCAGTCTCTTTGAAAAGTCCATGTTGAACATAATGGCGACCTTACTCTTGTTATCGTTTTAATTATTCTTGTTATCTTTCTAGCTTTTATTCTACGCGAATACTCATCAAGGAGGCCATCTCGCCGCTATTTCCTGCGCGACAGCCACCTAAAAGAATCCTAATTAATTGCGGCCAGCAATCACACCGCCATCAACATCCCAGATTGCACCCGTTACCCAATCAGCACTGTCTGACAGTAAGAAAGAGATGCTATTGGCGATATCTTTCGGCAAACCGACTCGACCAATCGGGTGGAACACATTGAAACCCTCTAGCGCTTGATCCACTTCTTCCGGTTTAATGAAAGATTCGTAAATCGGCGTTTTAACCACAGCCGGAGACACCGCATTTACACGAATGTTATGTTCAGCCAGTTCCATTGCCATGTGCTGTGTTAATGCGTGCAAGCCAGCTTTAGCCATTGAATAGGCAGAAGATGGCGTCGCTTTGATTGCCTGCTTACCCCACATAGAGCCAACGTTAACCACACTGCCACCGCCGTTCTTGATCATCAATTTACTTATCGCTTGAGTGATGAAGAAGGTTGCTTCATTGAGCTGCATGTATTGCTCGTAATCAGATTCTTGATGCTCGATAAACGCTTTAGGGTTGAAGTAGCCCGCCGCATTAACAAGGTAACCAATACCCTCTTCAAGCGACTCTAGATGCGCAATGAGATTAGCTACACTCGCATCATCATAAAGGTTAGCTTGCCAACCTGAAGCGTGACCTAACGATTGCAATTCTGACACCGCTTTATCTAACTTAGTTGGGTTATTGCCGACAACCAACACATGGATGCTCTGAGCGACTAACTGCTTCGCTGTTTCAAAGCCCATACCACTTGTGCCACCGATTACGACTGCAATACCATTTTTAGTGAAGTTCATTTTGTTATCTCCTAAGTCATGTGAACGTGGTAATCTTAGGCTTTGAACTAACACCATGAATAGTAAGTACAAATCGGTTAGGTAGGTACTTATTGGTACATCTTTATGAAAAATCAGGAAAACTTTTTTTCAAGAAAATCAACACCAGAGCGCTCAGCTCGCATGGTCGAAACCATCTACGGCTGTAAATGGTCGCTAACGGTTTACCAATTACTGGCAAATGGTATTAATCGCCCCGGTGAAATGGTGCGGTCAGTAGAAGGATTATCGACCAAGGTATTGAATGAATGTTTGAAGCGAAATGTAGAATTCGGGATTTTAGATAAGCAAATGTTCAACGAACTGCCACCAAGAGTTGAGTACCAAGTGACACCGTTCGGTGAGAAGTTCTTGTTGATTCTAGACCAGCTGGAAAACCTACAAAACGAAATCGACGAGATGTAAGCCCACGCGAATCTGCTCTATTCCAAATAATGGTCAGCACGCACTATTTAGCTGACTGGCATTTGATCAAAACGGCCTTTCACAAAATCAATGAAGGTTCGAATTCGACTTGGTTGATAGCGGTCTCGATGGTAGATCGCTGAAAAGTCCACTTTAGGTACTATCCACTCATCAAACACTTGCAGCAGTTGCCCGTCGTTGAGTTCTTGCAAGCAATAGATGGTTGGAACACGAATAATCCCATTGCCCGACTTGGCGCCCTGTACCAACACTCGTCCATTCTTACATTGCAGCCTGCCCGTCACATGCACATCGACCATTTTCTTGGTGTCATCCAAAGCTTGAAAACTCCACTTGCGCACTGAGCCAGTTAAGCAATCATGATGGATCAGATCTTTAGGGTGATTTGGCTTCCCTTTGCGAGCGAAATACTCAGGGCTTGCGAGCGTTCCCATCTCTATGTCCAAAAGCTTTCTTGCGATAAAGCCCGCGTCTTCTAGGCTCCCCATACGAAAAGCGATATCAAAGGCGTCTTCAATCAAATCGACTCGGTTACTGCTGAAATCAAGGCTGATGCTGATGTCTGGGTAGAGCTGCATAAACTCATTCACCAAATCCGCGATGATCACTTCACCAAGATAACCACCGACACAGTTTACTTTTATGTCGCCACGTACTTCTTCGACATCGTCCACAGCAGCAATCAGAGCTTGGTCTATGTTATCGAGGGCTTGCTCACATCTCGCGTACAGATCTTGCCCTGCGTGCGTCAGCCTCAAGGTTCGAGTGGTGCGGATAAACAGTGTTACACCCATCTGCTTTTCTAGGCTACTCACTTGGCGTGATACGTGGGAACGAGACACATCCAACTCCTCTGCCGCTTTGGTGAAATTACCTAAACGAGCGATAAGCACGAAGGAGCGAATATCAGACAGGTTAATTTGATTGAGCATAGTCACCAGCTTACTAATGAAGTTATGAGATAGACGCCTTTATTGTTGCACCACAGCAACAGTGTTTCAAGTAAAGCGCTATATATCAACAATGCTATTTTCCTTAATATACTTCCATCGCAACGAAGCAAGGCAACAAGCACTTGATTCGAATGCACTTAAACAACACGTCGTAGCCAACCGACGCAATTAAAGTACAGAGGAAATAAAATGAAAAAACTAATCGTAATTACAGGTGCAAGCTCTGGTATTGGTGAAGCAATCGCTCGTCGTCTAAGCGATGAAGGTCACCCTCTGCTACTTTTAGCTCGTCGTGTTGACCGCCTTGAAGCGCTGAACCTACCAAACTCACTGTCAGTAAAAGTAGACGTAACAGACAAAGCGTCTTTTGATGCAGCAATCGCACAAGGTGAAGCGAAATTTGGCCCTGTAGACGCGCTTGTCAACAACGCTGGTGCAATGCTTCTTGGTCAAATCGATACTCAAGACGCTCAAGAGTGGAAGACAATGTTCGACGTGAACGTGATTGGCCTTCTAAACGGCATGCAATCTGTACTTGCTCCTATGATGGAACGCAATACAGGTACTATCATCAACATCAGCTCAATCGCGGGTAAGAAAACATTCCCAAGCCACGCAGCTTACTGTGGTACTAAGTTCGCTGTTCACGCGATTTCTGAGAACGTTCGTGAAGAAGTTGCGGCTTCAAATGTTCGTGTTACCACTATCGCACCGGGTGCTGTAGAAACTGAGCTTCTGTCTCACACAACATCTCAAGAGATCAAAGACGGTTACGATTCTTGGAAAGAAGACATGGGCGGCGTATTGGCTGCTGACGATATTGCTCGCGCGGTATCGTACGCTTACCAACAACCACAGAATGTATGTATCCGTGAGATTGCTCTAGCACCAACTAAGCAACAACCGTAAGTTTCAGTGATTAACTTACGTAACGTCTTTGTTTAATTGATGTATAGAGAAAGGGACTTTTACTATACATAGTAAAGGTCCCTTTTTTCTTTTGTCCGAACTCGATAAACACTAGGTTTGTTTTGCGATCTCTCGACCACGCCATTGAATCACAATCAGTGCGACAATAATTACAATCCCCAAAGGTCCTAGCCCGAATGGATTGAGTAGCAATAGTGGAATGGCAAGTAATGCTGCTAAGCGCTCAACCATGCTCAGTGAACGAATCAAATACCCTTCAATTGCGATCGCTATCGCGACAATAATAGTCAGCGTCTGGACGATTGACAAAAGCAACGCTGGCATTCCGTCGTCAGGATTCACAAGGCTTGTGTATGCCATCATAATTGGGATGATGAACAGACCACCCGCCAACTTGAACGCTTCTACCGAAGATTTCATTGGGTTAGCATTC
This sequence comes from Vibrio sp. 10N.286.49.C3, assembly GCF_041469545.1. Taxonomy (NCBI): domain Bacteria; kingdom Pseudomonadati; phylum Pseudomonadota; class Gammaproteobacteria; order Vibrionales; family Vibrionaceae; genus Vibrio; species Vibrio sp. 10N.286.49.C3. The sequence continues at coordinate 58,969 of NZ_JBFRKT010000057.1, read as the reverse complement.
GCTACACCAGCCCCAGCAAAAGCAGCCAAGGCTATAGGTGGCGTTACGTTCGAGGTTTGAGACAGCCAAAATACGATAAGGTGAGCAGTTAACAATGGTAAGCCAAAATCGCTTAGCATTGGTACAGCCATAACCGCCAACACAATATACGCCGCTGTTACAGGTAAGCCCATACCCAAAATTAAAGCCACTAAACTGATTAAGCCCAATGCAATAAGCATGTAGCCACCAGAGAAGTCCATCACAAACTGAGTAAACTGCAAACCGATTCCTGTTTGCCCTACCACACCAACAATAATGCCCGCCGCACCACACGCTGCAGAAATCGGCAACGCCATCAGTGCACCATTTTTCATCCCTTCAATGAATTTCTTCAATCCGATTCGACTGTGTTTACGCAGCGCCGCGGTTAGTAGAATTGCACTGCAACCCGCAACACCAACTAGCAACGGTGAGTAAGCCATCATTAAGAGTGCCGTTATCAAGATCAACGGAATCAGGTGGTGAGCGCCATCTTTCATCACCGAAACCACGGCTTCTGTTCTGCTTACAGCTTTGAGGTTCAACTTGCACGCCATTAGATGAACGTAAAGCAAAGTACAGAAAAAGTATAAAATAGCAGGAGCAATCGATGCGATCATGATTTCGCTGTAAGGCACACCAGTAAACTGCGCCATCACGAACGCACCAGCCCCCATAATTGGTGGCATAATTTGCCCACCCGTAGAGGCGGCAGCTTCAATACCTGCGGCTTGCTCTGGTTTATAACCGAGCTTCTTCATCATAGGGATCGTAATTGAGCCTGTGGTCACCGTATTCGCTATCGCAGAACCAGAAATAGAACCCAAACCTGCCGATGCCAATACCGCGGCTTTCGCAGGGCCGCCACGGTATTTACCGGCGATTGAGAATGCGAGATCAATAAAGAATTTACCGGCTCCGGTCACCTCTAGAAATGCACCAAACAACACAAAGATGAATACCGTTGTCGCGGCGATCCCTAACGCAGAACCAAATACACCATTAGCGGAGTAAATCTGGAACTGAATCAGCTCTTGTAGCGTGTAAGCCTTAATAGAAAAACCACTTGGCAGCATGTCACCGAACGCGCTATACGCAAGGAACAACACTGCGATTAACACCATCACCCAACCAACAGTACGTCGGCATCCTTCTAGCAGCAGTACCAACAAAGCACTACCAGCAAACATGTCAGCAAATTGAAGGCCATAAAACAGATGATTGATGTCGTTATAATCGAATATCCATAAACGGTAGCCAGCAAACACCACCACGGCACACAAGATCACATCGATCAGCTTGCCCACAATAAAGAGCTTGTTCTTTCGGTTAGAGAGCAATGGAAAGTGAAGGAAGATCAATACCAATACCCAACACAAGTGGATGGGTCTAAAATAGGTTGCCGAGATCGTTGAACTCACGCCTTGCCATATCTGAAAAGCCGACAGTGCTACTGCAACAACTAAAGTCAAATAACCCATTGTTTTCACGAGTTTTTCATAGGGTAATAGTTGGGGTGACGCATTTTGATTATCAGGGGTAATATCCATATTAATGCCTGCTGGATAAGAACGAATTGATAAAAAGGGCAAGTGAGATTTCACTTGCCCTGAGGTAGAGATGTTACTTGCTTACCGAATCTAGGTACTTCTGAGCACCAGCATGAATCGGTACGCCTTGCAGTCGAGAAGCATTCTCTGGTGTGGTCATTTCAGCCATTTTCACGACTTTACGAATATCACCGATGTTCTCAAAAGCGGCTTTAGTCAGATTGTAAGCCATGTCATCACTCATGTTGGCATTAACCACCAATACGTTCCACACACTAAGTGTCGATACTGGATCAACCTTATTGTAAACACCTGCTGGAATGTCGTAAGCACTGTAGGCTGGATATTGTCTCATGAAGTTAGCACTCTCTTCTTCAGAGATAGAAATCACCTTAACGTCGTGAGTTAACGCAATCTGTGTTACCGCGCCAACACCTTGACCACCAACAATGAAACCCACATCGATTTGACCATTCGCCAAAGCATTAGTGGTTTCTGAGTAATTAAGGTAAACCGCATCAATATCTTTTTTCACATCAATACCCATCGACTCAAGTAGTGCTGCAGATGTTACTGCCGTACCACTAGCAGGGGCCCCAAGGGAAACACGTTTACCTTTGAGTTGCGATAATGAATCAATACCAGAGTTTTTAAGAGTGATGGTATGAACTAGATTTGGATATAGAGCAAACAGCGTTTTCACTGGCATTTTCTTAGGAAATTTACCTTCGCCATTGTAGGCATCCAGAACCACGTTACCCATTGCAATCCCGGCGATCATATCGCCACGTACAACCTTGATGGTGTTCTCGACTGACGCTGCTGTCACTTCTGCTTTTGCATTCACATCCGGTACGTTTTCAGACCAGACTTTAGCTAATGCGCCACCAAATGGGTAATAGATACCACTTTGACCGCCTGTACCGATTGAATAGTTTTCTGCACTTGCCATCGTAGGCAGAATCGCGAGTAAAGCTACTAATAAGTTACGTTTAAGCACAATCATCTCCTTGATTATTAACCGTAATTAGATATACACCTAACTACAGGCTTTATTTTCTGTTCGTTTTTTGAGCCGTTCAAACATTACATGCGATCGAATATTGTGCAATTAAATACTATGCAATTGTGAAGCAAGTGTTAAATTGATCACTTATCAATAAAAAAGCGCCCAAGCTGGCTGGAGCTTGAGCGCTTTTAACAAACTAAAGATGTTGATTAGAAGTTGTAACCACCACCGATCATGAATACCCATGGATCAATATCAACGTCTGTTGAGTACTGTTTCCCACCAGCCTTGTACTTGGCTGTAGTATCGATGTCTGCGTACCAGACGGATGCGTTTAAAAACCAGTCGTCGTTGATCATGTAATCCATACCAACATTCGCAGCCAGTCCCCACGAATCATCAAGAGACAAGTCACTTAAACCAGCATCTTTAGCTGCACCATTAAGCTCTTCGTCAAAGAATACGGTGTAGTTAATACCAGCACCTACGTAAGGACGGAACTTGCTGTTTGCTTCGCCGAAGTAGTACTGAACCATCAACGTTGGTGGTAAATGTTTTGTCTCGGCGATATCACCTAAACCACCATGGTTTGTAGAAATTGTATGGGAGAACGGCGTCGCTGCAAGAATCTCGAGACTGATGTTGTCTGTAAACATGTAGCCAAATGTCAATCCAAGTTGGGTATTTGAATCCACACCAAATTTTGAACCCGATGTCTCCAAAACATCTCCACTGCTATCGTTAGGAGACACTATTGCGGCACCAGCACGGATGATGAAATCACCCTCTTTATGAGCAAAAGCACTAGTTGACATAAGAGCCGCAATAACCGCAATACCACATACTGTTTTTTTCATTATAATTTCCTTTTGAGGGCTTAATCGTTATTGGTGAATGAGTAATCATTTCTTATTTTGCGTGCAAGGTAGCATATAATAACCCTACTTTATTGATGGAAATCAATTTGTGAAAACTTGTGAGAACTTATGTAAATTTGCATCTACTTGATCACTTTATTGCTTCATTTTATTGACAGTTTTGTAATGCAACTTTCCCGTGCGTCATTTCGTTAATTTAACCCATTCACCTTGCCCGGATCTATTTGGATCAAAATAGAGCAAGCCAACACCTCGTACGCATCAACTTGGTGCAATCTCGCAGAATTCATTCTCATCTCGTTTAATATTCAATGAGTTACATTTGGCTCAGCGCTTGCAAGTCTATGTTCATAATCATAAATACATTGAGGTTCTGACCATGCAAGACACTCTTACAATCGTTCTGGCCGGCGGTGTTGGCTCTCGGCTTTCTCCCCTTACCGATAACCGTGCAAAACCTGCGGTACCTTTTGGCGGTAAATATCGGATCATCGATTTCACGCTCGCGAACTGCTTACACTCTGGGCTGCGCCAAATTTTGGTGCTGACTCAGTACAAGTCTCACTCTTTACAAAAACATTTAAGAGATGGTTGGTCGGTGCTTAACCCCGAGCTCGGCGAATACATCACCAATGTCCCCCCACAAATGCGTACAGGTGATAGTTGGTATAGCGGTACTGCCGATGCGATTTATCAAAACTTGTATCTGCTTTCTCGTAGCGAAGCTAAGCATGTAGTGGTGTTATCAGGCGACCATATCTATCGCATGGATTACGCGCCAATGCTCAAGCAACATAAAAAGAACGAGGCCGATCTAACCGTAGCGTGCATGGAGGTTTCGATTGATGAAGCCAAAGAATTTGGTGTGATGGAGATAGATGAATCTCTAGAGATCAATAACTTTACCGAAAAGCCACGCTACCCTGCATGTGTCCCCGGTAGGCCGACTCGAAGCATGGCTTCAATGGGTATTTACGTCTTTGATAAAGAGGTATTAACACAAGCGCTACTGACGGATGCCGAAGATCCGAATTCAAGCCATGATTTCGGTAAAGACATTATTCCTAAATTGGTCGGCAACAACAGTGTTTACGCGTATAAGTTTGGCGACGAAGAAGGCCGAGTGACCCAAGATGCGTACTGGAGAGATGTGGGTACCATCGACTCTTACTACCAGTCTAATATGGATCTGTTAAAGCCAGCCTCACCTATCGATTTATACCAACCAGATTGGGCAATTCGCACCTACGAGCCGCAACTGCCACCTGCACGCACCATTGCTTCTGTAGAAGGAAACCAAGGAATATTCATCAACTCAATGATAGCGAATGGCGTAGTGATCGAAGGCGGCTCTGCGCAAAACTCTATCTTCTTCCCGAAAGTGAAAGTCAGTAATGCCGCGATTGTGATTGATAGTATTCTGTTTGAAGATGTTGAGATTGGGAAAAATTGCCACATACAAAACTGCATCATAGATAAGAACGTCAAAGTGCCAGATGGCACCCAAATCGGTATTGATAACCTTGCCGACGCTAAACGCTTTCACATATCGAAACAAGGCGTCATTGTGGTGCCCTCTTCTTACCAATTTGAAGAATAGCTATTGCTAAAACCAGATGGCGCTATAAAGGCAACCAAGAGTTGCCTTATTCAATAGTCGCATTCACGGAGCTTTGCTTTTTTATATAAACCATACTTTTTATATCAACTGCAGTGATTTAATAAGAAAGCAATATCGGCATCAAACTAGCAATGATTTATAAAACTTAAACTAGAATAAGTATTTGAGCTGACGTTTGGTTAAGGCGATAAAACCTAGGCTGGCAAGGTAGATTAGAGGAATGCTTCGCGAGTGAGGTATTTTTGAACATGTATTGAAAACACGAAACATAATATGCGATCAGTTCTTCGGACTTTCAAGGGAGTAAAGGGAGATTATTTGATAACACTGAAGTGAATCACACATGTGCTATTTCGCAGTTGGTTAAACTAACCGATGTTTGCTACGTTTAAATGACACAGTCATTGGAAAGGTATGATTTATGAAAATAAATGTTCAAACACATCATGTATCAATTAACGACGAGTCACGCAAAGACATCGAAGGTAAATTCGAGAAGATATCTAACCATTTCCCATCACTGATCAGCTGCGACATCATCATCACAAAAGAACATGGTCAACACCAGGTTGAAGTGTTCACCAACTACGAAGGTGTACGTGTAAACGCAAAAGCTACAGATGACGTTATGTATCCAGCTATCGCTTCAGCACTCAAGAAACTTGAAGCAGGCCTAAGTAACCGTAAGGGACAATTGAAATCAGACTTACACGAGAAACCAACGAGCACGAAGCCAGAAATTGCTTCAGACATCATCCAAGAGATGAAACTGGTATAACTCGACTAATAGTTAAAGCGCACTGACGAATAGAAGCGCACAAGAATTCCAAAGCCAGCATGCGTTGCTGGCTTTTTCGATCTACACCTCAATCAATTTATCAATCAACCTATTGCTTTGATTTGACTGTCACGACTGTCTAACACGCGTTCCCTTCCAACCTTAAAACACAGCCCAATCCTAGATCGTTTTGACCAACTTATGTCACTGACTGCTATAACAATCCTTAGTAGTATTTGATACAGTTATAAGCAAGAATTTAAACAACAAAGGAATGTTTATTATGAAAAAAATTGCATTAATTCTATTTCTCGCGACTCAACTTATGGCCTGTACAGAAGTGGGCAGTGAAGCTTGGTGTACTGATATGAAAGAGAAACCGAAAGGCGACTGGACTGCCAATGAAGCCGGTGACTTTGGTAAGCATTGTGTCTTCTAAACACAGCTCAGCATTAATTAGCAAAACTGAGTGTAGACGTTTAACGACGAACTGCTCACTCTAAGCAACACAGTCAATGGAATAGTGAGTTTTTAGATGGAACACCAACTAGGCAATAACTGGAAGCACATCGAATGGGTATTAACCGACGTCGATGACACGCTCACTTGGCAAGGTTCACTCCCTCCTGAAACCTTGATTGCGTTACAAAAGCTAAGAGACAATGGAATCAAAGTGGTCGCGGTGACTGGCGCTTGTGCGGGTTGGTGTGATCATATTGCACAACTATGGCCTGTCGATGCTGTACTTGGAGAGAACGGCGCCTTCTTATTAGAGAAACAAGATGGTGCATTACAGCTTTCATCGGAAACACCTTTAGAACAAGTGCGTCAGAACCAAGCAAAGCTAAAACAAGAAGTTGAAGCGATCTTGTTGAGTTACCCCGACCTCTCGCTAACTTTGGATCAATCTTACCGCTTGTGTGAGGTCGCGATTGATATCGGCCAAAACCGTAAGCCTGTTGATCCTGAAACTGTTCAAGCGGTACTCGAAAGAATACACGCTTTAGGCGCACACGCGACGGCAAGTTCGATTCATATCAATGCTTGGTATGGCGAACACTCAAAGAAAAACGCCGTGCACCGTTTCCTGGCTGATAAAGGCTTATCGCTTGAGAAAATCCACAATCAGGCCTGCTATGTCGGCGATTCAATGAACGATCAACAGATGTTCGAGTCACTGCCACTCACCGTTGGCGTGGCAAACATTAAGCATTATTGGGATAAGTTAGATCATCATCCAAGTAAGGTGATGTCGCAGCCGGGTGGCTATGGGTTTGCAGAATTTGTGGATGCACTTCTGACGCTTAAAAGTGAGACAGCGAAAAGCTAACCATCCTTGTCTAAACAAGCTTTCTGCCCATTCAAACAACATAAAAAAACGACCGCTAGGTAGACCGAAGTACCTAGGGTCGTTTGAGCTTCAAAATGCTAGATAAGCTCTTAACTTTGACACATCACACAAAACACGCTGCATTGCACCATATGTTTATATGAGTTTGTTACGGATGTGGATCACCACTGCTTCTGCAACGATAACCACTGCGAAGATACTCACTAATACCATCGAAACTTTTTGCCACTCAAAAAGGTTCTGCGCATCGTTTAGCACCACGCCAATACCACCAGCGCCTACTAACCCCAATACCGCAGATTCACGCACATTGATGTCCCAACGGAACAATACGATGGAATAGAATGCGGGCATCACTTGTGGCCAATACCCTTTAAGCAAGATACTCATCCAAGAAGCGCCGGTTGCACGCAGAGCTTCGATAGGCCCCATGTTCACTTCAGCAATCGCTTCCGCTAACAGCTTCCCTACAAAGCCGATACTGCGAATAGCAATTGCCATAATGCCTGCGAGAACACCGGGGCCAAATAGTGCGATGAACAGCAATGCCCAAACCAATGAGTTCACAGAACGTGAAGACACGAGAAAGAATTGAGCAATCCAATTCAAAGCTTTATTCGGAGTGATATTTGGCGCGTTCATCAGCGCCAAAGGGATAGCAAATACCAAGGTAAACAAGGTACCTAACGTCGCGATGTGCAGTGTCTCAATCATCGCTGCGTGAATCGACTCAGGATAGAACGCGTAATCCATTGGCACCATACGCTCGAACATGTCGGCAAACTGGGCTGGCGCGTCGTATAGGAACTCAGGAATTACTTCAACGGTTTGCCAAGACCAAACAATCGCACACACTAAGCTAAGGTAAACGGCAAATCGAGCCACGCGTTCGTTTGGTGTAAAGCGCTGCCACTCTTTATCGATAGATGCAGTTGTCATTAGAAGATTCTCCTAACAATGTTGGAAAGAAATTCACCCACAAGAATCAATGCGATAATGGTGATCAAAATAGCGGCGACAAAGTCGTAATCAAAACGTTGGAATGCTGAGAAAAGCGTACCGCCAAGACCACCCGCACCCACAATGCCAACCATGGTTGAGTTACGTAAGTTTGAGTCCAATTGGTAGCTAGCAAAGCCAATGAAACGAGTAAATACCTGTGGCATAACCGCGTACAGAATGACGCTGACAAAGCTCGCCCCCGTTGCTTTAATCGCTTCAACCGGTTTAAAAGAGATCTCTTCAATGGCTTCAGCGAAAAGCTTGGCAATAAAACCAATCGATGCGAATACCAAAGTCAGGATCCCCGCAAGGGCACCAAAGCCGACCGCTTTCACGAATAGAATTGCGATGATCACTGGGTGGAAAGAACGACACAGTGCGATGAAGCCACGAATAGGTGTCGATACAATCGAAGGCATCATGTTTCTTGCGGCAAGTAAGCCAAGGAACAGTGAAATGATGATGCCGAAGAAACTCGAAATGATCGCTATCTGTAAGCTTTCCGCTAATCCACTCAGCAGTAAGCTAGTACGCGAAAAATCAGGCGGAAACATTCTTGATAGTAACCGCTCACTTTCACCAAAGCCGATGATCAAACGATCAAAGGTCAGCCCTAACGTCGAGAAACTGTAAAACAGATAAGCAACTATCGCAGCGATAATGGCTCGGTTAGTCCATGAAGTTTTGAACGGGTTTTCATGCTTCGCTGGCGATGCGCTTGATGGAATACTTGGCGACGAGCTTGGGTTTAATCCAGCCATGACTCACCCCCATAAATGATTTTTAGATCTTCTTCTGAGATCCCTTCAGGGCTACCGTCATAATGAACTTTACCGTTACACATGCCGATGATGCGCTTGGCATAACGCTTGGCTAAGTTCACATCGTGGATGTTAACCAACACGGGAATGTTTTTCTGCTCTGCGAATGTCTCCATCAACTCCATGATCTCAACCGCTGTTTTCGGGTCGAGTGATGACGTCGGTTCATCCGCCAATAAGATATATGGGTCTTGCATAACGGCGCGAGCGATACCGACACGCTGTCTTTGGCCGCCCGATAAACTGTCGGCACGTTGGTTAGCAAAGTCTTGCAGGCCAACAAATTCAAGTAACTCGAACGCTTTGGCGAGGTCTTGCGCAGAGTAGTTACGACGCCATGCATTCCAAGCGGTCATGTAACCCAAACGGCCACTCAACACGTTCTCGATAACCGTTAAACGTTCCACGAGGTTATATTCTTGAAACACCATACCGATATGTCGACGCTGTTTACGTAGCGCTTGGCCTTTTAGTTGAGTCAGGTCTGCGCCATCAAATATGATCTCACCTTGGCTTGGATCGTTGAGTCGGTTGATACAGCGCAGAAGCGTACTTTTACCGGTACCAGATGGACCAATGATCGCGATGATACCTGGCTCATCGATATCAATATTAATGCCTTTAAGGATTGGCTTGCCCGCCACGTATTCGTGGAAAAGGTTGTTTATCTTTATTCCTTCATAGCTTGCTACGGCCATACTGCATTTCCTTGTGCGAATTTTAGAATGATCTATGCCCTACCCGCGAGGGCATAGATATTTAGTTGAAGTAGGTGTTTTTAAAGAACTAAGTCTTTCTAAAACTTAGTCTTCTAATAAAAAAGAACTAGCCGTTGTTTGCTTGTTTTGCTAGCTCAGCGGCTTTTTTCTTTGCTCGTTTAGCCGCATCTTTTTCAGCCAATTTCTTCAAGCCAGTTTTGGTGTAAGCCGTACCTGTCGCATGAGCGATATCACGAATCACATCCCACTCTTCTTTGTAGCTGATTGGCGAGAAACGGTCGGCACCTTTAAACGATGCGCTCATTTCTGGTGTAAAGCGGTAGCTAAAGAAAGCTTCGTTGATCTTCTCAACCAGTTCTGGTTTTAGGTTGTAAGCATAGCCAAACGCAGACGTTGGGAAGCGTGGGCTACGGTAGATGATCTTCAGTTCAGAATCGTCAACACGACCTGCTGCTACCATACGATCGTACACGTCCGATGCCACAGGTGCTGCGTCATAATCTCCATTGAAGACGCCTAGAATCGATTGGTCATGCTTACCTGAGTAAAGCACTTTGTAATCTTCATCTGGCACTAGGCCTTTCGCTGGAAATAACGCACGTGGAGCTAGGTTGCCAGAGTTGGAAGATGCAGAAGTGTGTGCAACCTTTTTGCCTTTCAGATCAGCCATTTTGTTAATGCCGCTGTCTTTACGAACAATCGTGATTAGGTTGTAGCCTTGGAAGCCAGACTCATCGCCCTTCACCGCAATTGGAACGTAACCTGCTAAGTTAACTGCGTAGCCTGTTGGACCCGTAGAGAAACCAGCAACGTGCAGTCGACCAGAACGCATCGCTTCTACTTGCGCAGAGTTCGAGTGAACTGTGTAGTAAATCACTCGCTTACCCGTGATTTTACTTAGGTGAGCTTGGAAATCCGCAAACGCATCTTTGTACAACGCAGGGTCTTCTACTGGCGTATAAGTAAACACAAGCGTACTTGGGTCGTTCCACTCATCTGGGTTCTTTGGTGAATCGGCCACCAAATCTTGGTTTTCATCACAGTATCGATCGTCTAACACACCACGGCTAGAGCAGTCGCTTGCCATAGCCATTGAAGGAAGTAGTAATGAGCTAGCGATTAACAGTCCTTTAACACTGATTTTCATATTCAAACCTTACTTTTACTTATTGTTGAAAGTCACCTTCACTATTGCAGCCTTTGTGCCACCTTTTAATTTATTTTATTTCAATCACTTAAAGAAAAATCTAAATTGGCAAATTACTTTTGTGTCATTACTGTCCAACCGAGAAGTCTCTATTTGGGTCATTTATGTCCCACCAATTTCGGTGGTAAAAAAGAGCCCGAAGGCCCTTTGGTTCACTGCTTTTTCTCTTATTATTCTTTGGCTAAGCGCTCTCTATACAAACGCTATAATTAGCAGGCGTAACAGCGCTCTCAGAATCGCCTATGCGTCGCTGTCCATGCAGTTAGCGTAATAAGTTACCGTTGCAGGCCAATCGCTGAATACGCCCATCACACCAACATCTTGTGCCAACACATCAAGCATTTTCATCATATCGCCATCATTGTTGATGCCATCTTTCACGCTCTTGTAATACCAACCACCGCCTTGCGCTAGCGGGCCAGAACGTTCCAGTGTCCATGCGATAATGTCGAGGTCTGCATCCTTAGCCAGTTTCGCGTAGTTAGACGCCACTAATTCGTTGTTCTTATCAAGTTCAACCAAAGCAAACAGAGGTGGTGCGATGATATTCACGCCCGCATCGTGTAGCTCCTTCATGTTTTCAACAGACGCGACAAAGTCCGCTTGCTCATAGACACGGTCGTCAAGATAAACGGCTTGCTTACCGAACTTAGGCGTCTCATTAACCCAGTACTTAACATCATCTAAGTTGAATGACTGTAGGTAAGTCTCTGAAGGCTCAAAACCCGCCTCTTTCAGCTCATCCACCAGCTTCTGCGCGTACATCTCTTGGCTAAAGCCATTGAAAGGCATTTCTACCGCCGCCGATTTTAGCTCAGGAGTCACCTTCACGCCGTGCTCTTTAAACAATGCCGCACTTTCTGCGTGTGTCATCAGTGTGCCACTTTGGCTGTAAAGATCGGTTCTCCAACCAGGTGTGCCATTCATGTACTCTTCGACCGTGGTGGCTTTTGGATTCGCACCATCCATTTTCCCTTTCAGAGTCTTAAACTCCGCCAACGTGAAATCAGAGGTACGACACTCAACCTGCGCATCTTCGCCTGTCGCAGGGTTTGCTGGCGTAAACGGTGTCGAACACTTCTTAGCAAGATCGGGATGTGCCAAAACATCGGTTGTGGTGTGTAGATCACTTTGCGAGTGACGACATACCAACGCCTTATCTTTAGTGAAAGTCACATCACATTCCACGACACCCGCGCCCATTTGAATCGCGGCTAAGTAGGATTCCTTGGTGTGCTCAGGAAACTGCATCGCAGCTCCGCGATGTCCAATAGAAAAATCACTACGGTGAAAAGGTCCTTCACTGCAACTCAACAGCTTGGTTTTCAAAGGGCTCTCATCCATATTGTTCACTAAAAAGAGGGGACGAGGACCTAAGTCGGCTGATTCTGCTGCGGCCCATGCCGTCATCGAGCTCACGCCTAGTATCAGAGCAATCGAACCTTTCAGTATTTGCTTCATGTTTGTATCTCCTTGCAACAAGCAATTATTTTTCTAACTTCCTTTATTCGATCATTCGGTGTTGGATAGCTGTCATATATAGATAGCTGTCATATATATTTTGACTCAGCACCGAATAACCTCATGTGAACGTATGCCACAACGTAGTGATTGCACGCATTGTGCCAAATGTTAAAGCCCTTTTATTACAATCACTTGAAACGGTTAACCATTCGACTAAAAGTTAATTGGGTCATTGTTGTCTTGTGCTTTTATTAAGCGAATGGATGAACCAGCTAGGCCTTGAAGCTCTCTTTATCCAATTGGTGTTTCTTCATTTTTCGATAAAGGGTTTTACGCGGTAAATTCAGCTTGCTTGATACCTCGTTAATGTTGCCAGCGCTTTCAATAAGCGCCTCAGTCAGAACATTTCGTTCGTACTGCTCCATCTGTCTTTCAAAGGCAAAATCTTCTCCGGACGTTTCACAAATTGGTGATTGAAGATCGAAGCCATCACCAACAATACCAAGTACAAATCGGTCGGCGACATTGCGTAATTCACGCACGTTACCCGGCCATTCGTGTCGACATAGCTGCTGTATTTGTTCAGGGTAAATCGTTGACGGACGCGTCTTGTATTTATGACTCGCTTGAATCACAAAATGGCGGAATAACACCTGAATGTCTTCTTTGCGTTGACGCAATGCGGGAAGGTTTAAGCTAGCAATATTAAGACGATAGAAGAGATCGGCTCTGAACTCCCCCGTTTCACTCAGGCTCGCGAGATCAGCTTTGCTGGCGGCTACCACCACAATATCGACCGGGATTAACTCGTTACCACCAACGCGCTCAATCATTCTTTCTTGAATGACGCGCAACAGTTTAATTTGCACCGCAATTGGCATGCTTTCGATTTCATCAAGGAACAGAGTTCCGCCATTGGCTTGTTCTATTTTTCCAATGCGCTTCTTGTTGGCACTGGTAAACGAACCCGCTTCATGACCAAACAACTCACTTTCGATAATGCTTTCAGTCATGCCGCCACAGTTGATCGCGACAAAGGGCTTCGCCTTACGACGGCTAAATTGATGCAAGGCGCGAGCAATCACCTCTTTGCCCGTTCCTGTTTCGCCGTTGATGATGGTATCAACACCAGTATGAGACAGTGCGAGCACTTGCTTGCGTATCGTATCCATCGCTTTTGATTGGCCAATAACCACCGTTTCAATCGGTAACTCAGCTTCCTCATCACCGTCTGTAGCTGCTGGGCAATTGTGCTGAGACTGTGCCAACGCTAAATCGAGCTTCTCTACCAACTCACTCGCATTCAGTGGCTTTTCTAAAAAGTCGAACGCCCCTAGCTTCATTGCCTCTATCGCCATGGGAATATCGCCATGGCCACTCATCAACAATACAGGAACGTTGGCGGCTCTATGTTGAATTGAACTCAGTAACGTAAGCCCATCCACCTGTGGCATTCGTACATCACACAATACAACCGACTGGCTGTTTGCTTTGAGCGATTTAAGGCCAAGGTTAGGGTCGGTAAAAGTGGTAACGCTAAACCCTTCTAGCTCTAACATTTCGCTCACGGCTTCGACGACATCTATTTCATCGTCGATAAGAACTATGTGTTTTTCTGAAATCATGAACCTGTGCCTTTTGGTAGAGTGACGATAAAGGTGGTGCCTTGGTGTTCAACCGATTCCACGTGAATCGAGCCGCCAAAATCTTTTATTATGTTGTATGCGATAGACAAGCCGAGCCCGAGCCCCTTACCTGTTGTTTTGCTAGAATAAAATGGGTCAAACAAATACGGGATATCTTCTTCAGGTATACCTAGCCCGTTGTCCTTGACCAAAATCTGCATGGTGTTCGAAAGCTCTTGCGTAGCAATACTAAGTTGAGGCTGCTCTTTATGCTCAATGGCATCCAGAGCATTACTGATGAGGTTCACCAGTACTTGTTCCAAGCGTATGCTGTTGGCTCGAACCATCTGGTAGCTTTGGGGCGAATACTGAATCGATACTGGGCTCTGTCTGGTTTCAAACAGATCAATCGCATCACCAATCACCTTCTCCAGTTCTACGTTATCAATCTTGCCATCGCTCTTACGTGAGAAGGCTTTTAAGTGACGAGTTATCGCAGCCACCTTTTCTAGCAGGGCTTCGATCTTTTTAAGATTCTCTTGTGCTCTGTCTGGTCTATTTTTACCGAGCCAGAGCTGAGCGCTTCGAACGTGACTATTCACAGCCGTCAGAGGTTGATTGATTTCGTGAGTGATCCCAACACTGAGTTGCCCCAATGCAGCCAGTTTTCCGGCTTGGATCAACTCATCTTGAGTCACTCGAAGTTTAGCTTCGGCTAGGGTTCGCTCTTCCACTTCAGCTTCTAATTTTCGGTTGGTTTGCTTAACGGCTTTGGCCGTAGTTTGGAATACCTTTAGGTACTTGGCCATTTGCGTCACTTCGTCTTTGCCACGAATGGACACTTCGGTATCTAAATGGCCGGTAGAAATCGCAAACATGTTGTCTTTAAGCTGTAAAAGTCTTTCCAAAATACTCTTACGCACGTAGAACCATGAAATAGCAGCGGCAGCCAACACGCTAAATAGAGAAAGAAAAAGAGAGAGACGCTGGTTAGATTGCAAAGATTGCTGCGCCTGCTGAATCGATTGGTCAATATTGCTATTCACCTTGCTGGTGTTGCTTTCGATCTGCACGGTTAATTGGTTCAAATGCTCGCGGCTGTTTTGCAGGAAATATTGCTCTTGATAGAGATGATCGAGCGCTTTGTTTTTCATCCTATACAAGCTGCTATCACTTGAGGCAAGGTTATAAATCACCGTGAGTTGATGATCTAATTCAAGAAAATCACTTCTTAAATCACCACTGACCCAGAGCTTCCACCACTCTTCCCCGACTTGCTCTAGACGGTAACTAGTGTAATCCAACTCATTAAAGCTTGAGTCGTTATACAGCTTCTCTACCAAGCCTAATTGGTAATAAAGCAGAGATTTCAACTGAGTATATTGGATTTGATCTTTAGCTGACTCAGGTAAACTATCGAGTAAATCACTGGCTTGTTGCAATAGAGGATAAAAGCCTTCAAGCAAATTACGAAGTTCTTGATTGAGTTGTTCTGACTCAATCTCACTTTGATACAACAGGCTCAGACTATTATTAACTTGGGCGATAAGATCTTTAAAATAGGCGTGATAATCAGGGAACTGAACCATAACGCTATTCATCACTGAAATGGCCTCTTCAATTTTAAGCATCGCCTGCTTACGCTCTAAATTAGATTCAGCGTCACTGAGCTGAGATGAGGTCGTGATAATCACACGCACCATGTCATTGAGGCGTGCAGCGTTATCTAAGGCGGGGATTTCACTCTCTTTTAATTCGACAAGGCGTTGGTTTAAATCGTCAAAGGTGAAGCTCGATACAACTGACAGGAAGATGGTGGTCATCGATAACATAGCCAATGCCAACACCAAGCGCAGTTCAATACCTTTCCAACCAAACCACTTGCGACGCGGGATTTTGATCGTAAACGGACGTTCAAAACTGTCTTTGTTTTCTATCACCTCGGAGACATGACTACTCACTCGCCCCACCTTCTTCTCATCATAAAATCAACAGGATCCGTCAATGATTCAATCAGTTAGGTGGTTTACCTATTTAATCTTACCTCTAATAGCTTTAGTGAAACTATTAAACGAAGAGTAATCATTAACATTTCACATAAGATATCATAACAATTATTTTATAAAGCTTGAGCTGTCTGTTTTGCGATAATAGAAAGTGACCTCGCCGACAGAAACGTGATTACTTTATCAATCCCTGTCGGAGGACATTTTAGTTTGAGCACTTCCAATAACGTCTGATCATTTATCATAGAGATTGATCGTATTGGGCTCATCATTTGCAAAACGGTCTTGAATCTAAACTTTCAGACAAATTAGCAATAATGGAAAATCATTGAGTCTCGCAGTGTAGGACACTACCTATGTCGAAATAGGATGGATGTATAAATAATGCAGAACAACCATGTCAGGTTAGAGAAGGTAGTGAGGTATTTAGAATCTCACCTTGATCAGCCTGTGGTAATAGAAGAGCTATTATCAAAATTTTACTTCTCTAAATACCATTTTCATCACTTGTTCCGAGCCTATTATGGCGAGGGGGTATATGCGATGCGTAAGCGCCTGCTTTTAGAGAGGACTGCTCAAAGTATAGTTTATGGGGTTGAGAACATGACTGAGATTGCTTTTTCTTGTGGCTATGAAAACCAAGCTTCTTTTAATAAGGCGATACGAAAGCAGTTCTCTTGTACACCATCATATATTCGTCATCAAAAAACAGTTCCTGCCTTAAAAAGGCAACAACTCACTAGTTTTGAGGACATAAAGATGAATATAAACGTTGTCGATTGCAAGTCTACGGAAGTCCTGTATTCCAGAGGTAGTGGCAAATATGCCAAGGCCTTGCACAAAGGTACTTACGAGAAACTCTCTGAAGCTTACAGCTATTTACTCTTGAAATGGCTACCAGACAGTGGGTTTGAACTGCGAGACCAACCATGCTTTGAGGTGTACCTGAATCGAGACCCAAGACGAACTAAACCTGAGAATTTGAAAACCGAAATCTATATTCCGATCAAGTAACTAAGAGAGCTTCCCTTGAGCCAGTCAATCACGGCTGGCTCATTTTTTGCCCCATTGTGAGCCAGAGAGGGATTGAACTCAGTTTCAAACCCTACAACTTGCCTTACTTTTCCTCATGCCTAGAGATCCAACAATGTAGCTAAATTTTCTAATCCACAACAGACTGATCTTCAATCACAATTACGCACGAATATGTTATTCAACTATTTCTAGGCTATTGAATAGTAGAGAACTAAAGAGAAGTTCTTGATTGATAACGTGCCTTGAATCGGAAGTAATGTGTGCTTACACGCTTTCAACTAGAAATTAGATCCAAACTGATTCATATGTGTATTTTCCAGTTGGTTAGGTAAGGTTCTTGAGATATGCTGAATACATCAATTCGTGCTGGCACGTTATTAAAATGTTAAACCAAAAATGAAAAATGGTCACATTGATGAAATATTATGTTTTGGCTTCTTTAGCTGAAGATATCAACTCAGGTTGGTGTTGGATCAAAGGTTCTGACGTTTCAAATAGAAGCCTTATCCAAATTAAAAATAATACTAACGGTAAATCTGTTGTATGCGAGGCATTGTCTGTAGACGGTAACTTTACAGAAAAGTATACAAATAATAATGCGTATTCAACAAATAAAAAGTTATTGGATACACAGAATGTTATTTTGATGAATGCATGGTATCGAGAAAAACTTGGAATAAATCAGACCCAAAGTAAATATGATATTCAAGTTAGCTTTGTCACTAAATGGTGCGTAGGTAAACGAATCAAAGCATGTACTATGCATCCTCAGGTAGCCGTAAGGTTGAGTACTTGGTTGGGGTTGATTGGTATATTTGTTGGTGCAGTTAGTCTAATTCCGAGTCAACCACATAAGTTAATGGCTGCCACTGCGATTGGTTTTTTTGTTGGAAAGTTAAATTTAACGTGCGCTTGGAGTAAGTAATTTAGCAAAGTATTTATGACGGATTCTCAACGCTTGGCTATTTCAGTTTAGGTTGGCTTCAGTGCTAAATGTGGCAAGGTTTAGGCTTGGGTCGTCGCGTTGTTCACCACTTAATGCTGTGTTAAATGTTTTTGTGGGAATAAAAGATGAAAATAGTAAAATTGATTTTTTTTAGTTTTTTAATACTGACTTATATGATTCCGTTGCAAGCAAAAGAACGATTATCATTTGATGAATGGAAAGAAAATAAAAACTTATATCAAACTAAAGCTGTTGGTGCTTGGAACTGCGAACAATTATCAAATAAACAAAATCAACTCGTGATTAATTTACAGGAAAAGCAAGCTGTTGTGTTTTTTCCTAATAAAAGAATAACGTATAAAAATGAAGATATTTCACATCAGAAAGGTTCTTTTTCCGCAAAAAAAACGAAAGTAATTGGGTTTGATAAGGTAGACGGTAAAATTGTTAAAACAAAAATGAGCTTTGATTATATTGATTTTGATTATTCATTGCATATTCTAAGCTATCAAATGCTTGAAAATAGTTCTGATAATAAATTTTTAAACTTTAAATGTATACGTAGATAAACATTTAACAAAGCAATCAACACGATTTGCTTCATTCGGCATTCTAGATTTCGTTGAGTTTACCGTGTTAAGTGACAAATTTGAGCTTAATCTGCATGGTAGCAGGCGTTAGGTTTCAAATGAAAATTAGGAGTATTACTTGTTGGATTGGCTAGCAAAAAATATGAGCGAGATCGGGGTAATGTTTACAGTACTTGCTCTTGTGTTGTCATTGATAGTTTTGGCTTTTAGTTCATATCGATATGTTTCAATAAAGCGTAAAGATCAAATGCAACTAGAGTTTGACCATTATCATAAGTTAATCGCTCAACTTGTAGGTTCAGAAAAAAACACGGCGCCAATGAAACTAGACTCACAGGTCGCAATAGTGTTTGAGTTGCAACTACCAAGGTTTAAGCGTTACCGACCTGTGACAGTTCGTATTTTAAAGGGGCTAAGTAAAGAGTGGAAGTCAAAAACTCATCAGCGCTTATTGACTGAAATCGAATTAACTATCAAAGCGATAAAAAAATGAAACCTAACGAGGCGCTAGCTATATAAAATCTATTGCACTTTCTGTTAAATCAGAGTAATTTCGATTTTGGAAATACCGGCTCGAAAGGTTGGTTGTTAAGTGATTGAATTCACGTCTTTTATCGAAATTAAAGGAATACCCTTATGAACATACCTATTCAATACTCATCTCTCTTTTCTACTATCTACGATGAACAGCAGCCAGTTGGTAACTTAGGTCGTGGAACTCATTATTCTATTTTAAGAGCAACTACTTCAGTTGACGAACTAACAAGGCCAACCCGAGAAGTGAAAATCCACGATTTTGCATTAGTTTGGGATGAAGACCACGATACTAGAATTATTGAAGTGATTGAAAAGCTCTGTATACAAAACGCTCTTTCGCCAGTCCGTTTTATTGGAGAGCGAAAAGGTGGTGTTACTATTTTGGTCGATAAATCTTTATATGCAGATAAAGAAAACCTTCGAGTATTTACCATAATTGCTAGGTCTATTTGCGACACATTTCGTGATTCTTGGGCTTGCGAAATTGGTTACTTCGACGCTGAGAATGCTGCGGTTACTAACCAAGCAGGTATGCTAATTAATGCTGCTGCCACAAAGGTTGATACATACCTTGAAAACATAAATAACCTATGGGATTTAGGTATCAAACCTTATACGTTCAGCTAAGCAAATATATAGCTAACAAGCATTTAAGGTTTCAAGATACTTTTTCTAATCTTGTGTAAACGATTTAGATCTATAGTTCTAAATCGTTTTTGCCCCATTATAATTATCATTTTCAGCTATAATATGCGTGTTCGAAGACAACCGGAATTTACCCAACTTCTGCTCATGTGACGGTAACAAGAATCATGCAGTAAAAATGATTTTTTATGTTGGTAAGGTCGCTTCGGGACAAGAGCGCCTTAGTGCTACTACTCTAAAGCACTTCTGCCCCCAAAATTTGTTAACCCGAACTACGCCTCATTCTTCAACTTCAGTATTTGCAATAATTTAACTAATGGAAGCAAAAAGCAAGACGCGACCCCACTAACTCGTTAATATACCTTTTAATTGATACAGTCGATTAAATGCATTTGAAAACTATGAACTATATTTTTCAAATGCATGTTTATATCTCAATTTACTTTCCTCTAAGAAGTCGCTGCGCTCACTTATTAAAGAGCTGAATTTTTCATAGATACTGGAATAAATTATTTTATGAGCGCCATTTGCTATAGTCCCTTCCTCAGGAGAGTCCATCTCAAAGCCTTCCGACGTTGCTTTGTCGATTAGAGCCAAAACATCTTCTTTACTTATTAGGTCAATATTTTTCCAAATAGAACCATCAAGTGAGTATTGTGCTAAGTTATTTTCAATCTTGAAGTGCTTCATATTTCTCCCTTCTTTTATCATATGGTGTAAAGCCCGCTTCTAAGCAGTTAAGGGTAACGCTATGGTTTGGAATAGTGTCTCCATCTACACTGACCAGCTCGGTATCCGTTGGATAACCGGAATATAACTTGTATTCGAGATTCCCATCTACTAAGTTTTTGCAGGTATAAACAATGTAATTTGGTTCAATGGAGGCACCAACAGTATTATTATGGGTGACCACAACGACGGGCATAGTTTTGGATATGTCTCTTAGCAATGCGTTAACTTTTGTTAGAAGGAACACGTTGTCGAAAGAGGATTCAGGCTCATCAATAAGTAATATGTCGAACTTTTGTGCTTCCTTAATCGATTCTAATAACCTAAATTCTGAACGCTCTCCACCGGAGACTCGACTTCCATAGGAGTTTTGTACTTCATAAGATATTTTGGCGAAAAAATTGTAATAATCGGATTGTGAAAGAGCATCTATTTCTTTTAATTCACATAGGTACTGGAAAGGAGAATAGTACTTTGAAAAAGCCCGCTGAAAAGAGCCTTGCCTTTGGTTACTTTCATTCTTAACTTCAGAAGTAGTCTTAAATACACCAACTTTAGCAACGACATTGTAACCATGCAGCGAGTCTAGATCTTTTTCTTTTGGAGTACGAACGAGTTCAACTAGGTCGTTAAATTTTTGAATACAATCTTTTTCTTTAGCTATGTCTTTAAAGTTTATATCTTCTATCTGGTTTGTGGCAGTCTGGACACCTAGCTTAGATTTAATGTCATTGACGATAGAGTTTGCTTTCTGCTTTTTTCTATTGTGAGCTTCGTCATCACAATGGCGATTAATTAATTCCATGTACATATTAATCAAGTTTTGATGGCTAATATGTTTACTTATGATCGGCTCATACTTACTACTATCCATAAGCTCTTTGGTTGCCTCAATGAGCTTACTTAGAGCTGATAAATTCTGTACCTCAAATTCTGTTTCTGAGAACATAGCTGAGGAAGAATAAACGTCCTCACGATCTCTGTTAAAGGCAAACTGTTTTAGGCTATCTAAATACTTTTCTACTTTCTTTTCGGTGAAAGTGAAGTCGTAGTGGATTACCTCATCAACTACCTCTTTAAATTCTTTAAGGTAGCTCTGTTTATAAAGATCTCTTTTCTTCTTTATATGTTCTTCAAACTTATTTTCATCCTCGCCAGAGCGCTCTAGTAACTCGAACTGTCGGATATATTTGATATCGTCAAACTCTGCTGTGGAGCAGATTTTATCAAGAGTATATGACTTACCAGTTGATCGTTGACCTAATATTACGTTCAGACCTGTTGATAGCTTGAGACCATCATCGAGCACTTGGAAAAATTCGTTACCTTCTTCCTTAGTTAACGATAGTCGACCTCTTGTATTGAGAGCATCCTTAAGAGACCCAAAATTAAGTTCCTGTACATCTACAAAAGTAGCTTTAGTAGGTATATTCTTGAGCCCGGATTTTGCTCTCATGTCGCTAAAGAGCACTGGAGGCAGTTTTTCTGGATTTTTATATGCATAAAGGAATTTTTTTATACTACCCACTTCTCCAGCATCAATGAATGGCCAGAGTTTCTCTAAAATAGAATGATGTAAAGAAGGATTTTTGTCGCTATGAGGGATTAAAATATACTTTGATAAATCGCCAAAAATCTCTTTAAATCGGTCTAAATCAATAGAAGAATCCTTATCGGGGATATCAGATTGTACTAGGCGGCATTTCCCTTCAAATGTATTAAGATCTTCACCGTTGGATATAACTAGAATGTGACCAATACCTAGGTCAACTTCTATTCCAGGCAATACTAGGATATCCAGACTACTCTTAATAGTCTCAAACTGCGATTTAATAAAAGTGTTGTGGTTAGTTATTGCTATACAATCCAATTCTGCCCGTTCGACATAATCTTTGAGTACATCAAAGGAATAGGTAAAAGGAGAATCACTTGGCGTCTGATGGGTATGTATGTGAAGGTCTATTTTTTTCATAGGTGGCTATACTCACTCCCTCATTCTGAGTTTGCTATTAGATATATACGACAGTAATAGTCAATTACATTTGTTATGAAATGAGAGGTATTTGATATAAATCTAATTTATATGCAAATGTGCAGATTTAACGAACCGATAGGGTCAAGTCTTGCGTTTTGCCTACCCAACTTTTCAATACCTGAATTAATCCGCTTTTAGCTAATTTAGGAAAGTCGCTAACACGTTTCTGTCCAAAAGTGCGCGTGCCTTCCTATAATCGGTATCACCATACTGAACACTCAGCCACCTTAAAGAATGATCATCCCATCTTGATAAGTCAGTGCTGGCGAAACATCTTGCCCAAGTAATACAGGGCCATCAAGGTCGACAATCTCAGACTGAACCGCAATAGGCAGCGCCGCTCGCATCGCCAATGAGGTGCCTAGCATACAACCAGACATCAGAGTAAAGCCGAGCCTTTGAGCTTCATCTGCAAGAACTAATGCTTCAGTCAAACCGCCCGTTTTATCGAGCTTGATGTTGACCGTTTCATACTTACCTAACAAAGATGAAAGTTGCGAAGTGGTATGACAGCTTTCATCAGCACACAGTGGGATCGGGTGATTGATGTGTGCCAGTGACGCATCATGTTGTTGCGGCAAAGGTTGCTCGATCATCGCGATATCAAACTCAGTAAGTTGATTGAACAACTCTTCGAGATTCAACCCTGTCCACGCTTCATTGGCATCCAGTACAATCTGAACATCTGCCGCAGCTTCTCGTACCGCGCGAACACGCTCTATCACTTGCTCTCCATCAAGCTTCACTTTTAAGAGTTTCGCTCCATTTTCGACATAGTCTCGAGCCTGAGTCGCCATCGCTTCTGGAGTGCCAATCGAGACTGTCATTGCAGTCACTATTTGAGCAGGTAACTCAAACAAGCTATTTGGAAACACCTGTTCTTTCTGCTTAGCTTCGAAATCCCAAAGCGCACAATCGACCGCATTTCGCGCTGCCCCTCCGGTCAATAAAGACTGAAGATGATCTCTTAGCTCTGCGGGATCGGTAACGCCTCGCTCAAACATACCTTCAAGGGCACTAGACGCTTGTTGGATTTGCGCTAACACAGACTCCGATGACTCGCCGTATCGTGGGTAAGGCGTGCATTCGCCCTGAGCTTGTTTGCCATCATGTTCAATATAAACACGAACAACGTGACACTCAGTTCGGCTGCCACGAGAGATGCGAAAAGGTGTTTGCATCGCGATAGTAATAGGTTCTGCTGTAATCTTCATAATTTCACTCGATTGATGTTCGCTTTAACAAATGGAAACGTAGAAATGATGAAATCGTTAAAGTGAATGTCGCAAATGATCAGTAATATTTTGTACACCAAAACGAACCGGGTCCGTCACGGGTACTTGATAGAGTGTGGTCCATTCTTGGCATAATGTCTCAGCGTCTTCAGTGCTAATCGCCGACGTGTTCAAACAAATGCCAACCAGTTTCACGTCTGGATTCGTCAATCGCGCGGCTTGCAAGTTAGCTTCGATCGTCTGTTCAATCGTTGGCAATTGCGCATGAGGAAGGTTGCGAATATGTGGTCGCCCGACTTCATGGCACAACACCAAAGCATCGGCTTGTGCGCCGTGTAATAACCCCAAACTCACGCCTGCAAACGAAGGGTTGAACAACGAACCTTGGCCTTCAATGATGTCCCACTCGTAGTCAGTAAAATCGGGGCTAATCGCTTCAACCGCGCCAGAAATGAAATCCGCCACCACAGCATCAATCGAAATACCGCTGCCTTCAATCAAGATACCCGTCTGCCCTGTCGCTTTGAACTGAGCGGATGTACCTGACTCTTTAAGGGACTTTTCAATCGCCAACGCCGAGAACATTTTTCCTACTGAGCAATCGGTTCCGACTGTGAGAAGGCGTTTACCTTGTCGTGGTTTGCCGTTACCAACCTTTAGATCACCATCAAAGTGTCGTACATCATGAAGCTTAGTCAATCCGTGTTGCTGCATGTCAGCAAGCGGTGAAAATTCACTCAGTCGTTGGTGCATGCCAGATGCAATCTCAAATCCCATTTCTGCAGCTTCCATTATGGTTGGCTGCCAAGAGTCAGGAATAACACCACCAGGGTTTGCTGTGCCAATCACTAGCGTTTTCGCGCCCTGTGCTTGCGCCTCTTGCAAGGTCATGTCCGTTAAGCCAAGAGAAACCGTATCGCCTGTTAAGCGCAGTTGGCCTAGGCAGATTTCTGGTCGCCATTGGTGAATACCACGGGCTGTTTTTGCGGCAAGTGGGTCGGTAACATCCCCAAGAAAAAGAAGGTAAGGTTGAGCGATAGACATGAGTATTCCTAATTAATAAATCCTTGTATGGGTTTACTTTAATTAAGAACTTAGAAACTGCCGAATACCAATTTATGGCGAGCCTATAACCTTAAGTTATAGGCTGAGTATGGCTCTTCAATGAAGCGATAAATTGCTTAACGGAAATCGACTGAGGGGTGTGCTCTGCGCAAAGCATCGAGACCGAAAATTGGATGTCTGGTTGAAGTGGTAACACACAGACCGCATCGTCATTTTGATACTGCTCTGCAGTCCACGGATCCACAATCGCCCCCCCCGCTTGGTGCTTCACCAGTTCCGCCGCCGCGCTATATCCACGCACAGATATCGGATGGTGATAATGCTCATCTCGCGCAATAAGGCTTTGATGTAACAGTAGGCCTAATGGATCGCGGCTATCAAGCCCGATGATTGGCAAGGGATAATTGATCAGATCATCAAGGGTTAATTCCGTCGGTAACTGTTCAACTGTGTGGGAAGGAACCAGAACCTTGAGGGATTCAGTTAAGAGTGTTTCACTTAATATGGCAGGCGGTGTTTCGTCCCCAAACGCGATAGCAATATCAAGCTCATGCTTTAACAGCCCAGCACACAGTTCATCACGGTTTGCAGTCAGCAACTCAAAAGAGAGCTCTTGTTTACTGGAATATTGTTCACGAGACATTTGGGCTATTACCGGAGTCAGCAATTTGGTCGCCAGTATCGGTGGTGCACCAATACGTAAATGCTGATGTCCTTGCTTCACTTTGTTGGTCAGAGATCGAAATTGACCCAGCTGTTGATAGACTTTTTCCGCTTCTGGTAGCAAGGTTCTCGCTTCGACCGTTGGCACCAACCGACCTTTCACTCGCTCAAACAATCCAAAACCAAGTTGTTGCTCTGTGTGTGCCAGAATACGAGTCACATTAGGTTGTGACACATGCAGATTACGTGCGGCTCCAGATACGGTTCCGGTTTGCATGATAGCGTAAAAGACTTCCAACTGTCTTAAGTTCACATTGATGTCCTTATGGTTCGCGAAACAAATCTAGGGGTTGGCTTTTCTTGTATTAGCTAAGCTGTTTATCGGTCTAGCTGTTTAATTAGCTGTCTGTCTATTTATCTACTTGGCTATTTGGCTATTTGCGTGAGTTTATTTTAGTAACTCAGCTATCGTAGGTTGAAGAACCTCAGCCCAAGCTTGGTAAGCCTTCGCATTCAAATGCAAGTCATCACATGAGTATTCATTCGATAAAAGCTTGTTAGGTGACAATACAGAATTCACATCTAAGAACGCAATGCCTTGCTGAGAACAGTACTCGCTTATTTTGCTATTAAGCAGCTCCACCGATGGGTTCAAACCTTGCAGTTTAGAGCCAACATAAAGCGTTGATTGCACCAATATACGAATATCGTTTTCTTGCCACACTTCAAGCATATCAATGTAGTTCCGGTAGATATGTTCGACATCATAACCCTGAGCCAAATCGTTTATCCCAGCCATAAAGCACACCAGCTTTGGCTTCACATTCAACGTGGTATCAATACGGCGCAACATGCCAGTTGTGGTGTCACCCGCCAAGCCACGATTGACCATTGAGACATCGCGGAAAATATCCGCCCAAGGTGCCCATTCGGTGATCGAATCACCAAACATCACTAGGTCTGCATTCGGGGAAAAATGGCGGTGATTGTCCGATGTCATGATGTAACGACTCATACTGTGGCCTCGTTGCTGAATCTCAGACTGAACAGCAACCGCTTTGAGAATATCACTGTCCGGTGTAGTGCTATCAAATTGAGCCAGCAACCCTTCGATGTGAGGCTTAAAAGGGCTAAGACGAGTGCTCAGTTGGTGGTGTTCTTTAAGGGAAGATAACCTCTCTAGTAATGCATACAGAGAGCTATTTTGACCAACTTCTTGGAATAACTGATACAGATCGAGGACAGGGTGTTGTTGCAGCGCGGCAAGTAATTGCTTGTCTTCCATGGTGTTATCTAACCCTTCAATTATCTAATGATGAACCCAAGATAATATCCGATTGCTTACGGGATAGATAACATTAGAAACAGAGAATGACTTAATCTCTACAAGGCAGGTTACATACCGCATAAAAATATCTTCCCGTACAAATCTCGTTCCGACTCAAAAATCAGCACTTCATCATAATATGTATAAGAAATTAGCCACATATTGTGACCTCAGTCTCTCAGCCTACCGTCTACTCCTATTGCCACTATTTAACGGAGGATTTATAGAATATCAGGATGGTGAATAATAGGTTAAATCATAATAATAAGGACCTTTACGTGAAACTTTCTCTATCCAATACCGCGTTGGCCGTTACCGCCATCCTACTTGCAGGTTGCCAATCTGCACCTGAATCAGTTCAAGAACCAACAGCATACCAATGCCAAACGAATACGAATGCCGACGTGAATGACTTGAGGATCTATCAAGTAATGGTCGAAAGCTTTGTCAGTGGTGATGACTCAATTGGTCATGGGACAGGCTACGGAACCAGTCACCATAACGGAGACATCCAAGGTATTATCGACTCACTTGATTACATTGAATCTCTTGGCATGAACGGCATTTGGCTAACCCCAATCTTTAATTCAGAGCCTATCGAAAAACAAGACCATTGGACCGATAGACTGGATGCAACCGGTTATTTTGCCACCGATTATTTCAATATCGATCCGAGATTAGGCACGATGGAAGAAGCTAAAACCTTAGTTGAAGAAGCGCATGCTCGTGGGCTTTATGTCTTCTTTGATGGCGTATTTGGCCACCACAAAAAAAACGTAGTGCCGTCACCAACAGGTAAGCTGCCCCAAGGAGAGGATAATCCAGTCTCATACCCTGAGAGCCTAGCCTTCTATCAAGAAGTCGCCGAGTATTGGATCAAAGAACTCAAAATTGATGGTTGGCGCTTAGATCAAGCTTATCAAGTGCCAAAAGAAGCTTGGAGTCAAATCAGAGAAACGGTAGACACCGCATCTTCTCAAGTCGAATACGTAAACAGCGAAGGTAAAACCGTGAACCCTCTGGGTTATATGGTCGCGGAAATTTGGGCAGGTGAGAACCGCATCATAGAAACAGGCTACGGTTCAAATGAAGCACCAGCCTTATGTTCTGCGTTTGATTTCCCGATGCGCTACCGCCTGACGGAAACCTTTGCTGTAAACGAAGCTGGCGTGGGGAACAAAGGTGGAGAGTGGCTTGCAGAAGGCATGTCTTTACATTCGTTATACCCAGACCACGCAAAGCCAAATTTAATGATCGGTAACCATGACCTTGTGCGCTTTGGTGACTTATTACAGCGCGGTGATATCGCTTCTCCACAAGACAAAGAGTATTGGCAGCGCTATAAAGCGGCATTTTCATTCCAAGCAGCTTATACCGGCCCAATTACGACCTACTATGGGGACGAGATTGGCGATCAGCTAGAAGGTTTTGCAGACAAAGTATGGACTGATGACTGTGCTATTAATGGTCTGTGTGATGATCACGTAGCCCGTACCAGCGGTAAAGTAGAAGGTGTCACGGCCCAACTCAATGCGCACGAAAAAGACTTAAAGCAATACGTGACAAACTTGATGAAACTGAGAGAAACGCACCCCGCTCTATCACAGGGTAAACGTACAAACCTGATGGCCAATGAGGTCGCCTATGTCGATCACAAAGCCTATGAAGGCGATGCTGTTGTCTACGCAGTGAACGTTACCAACAAAGAACAAACCATAAAACTAACCAAAGAAAAAGCAGGCTCCATAGCTGATCTGAAGGATATTGAATCCAAGCAATCGATCTCAGCTATTGATGGTCACTACTCTATCGTTCTAAGCCCATTTGAAGCTCGTTTCTTGTCGATAACACAGCCAAGTGAAAAAGGGCCAATTGCGGCGATACTAGCGACAGGAAATGAAGTTGGACAAGGCTTCATGGCTCAATGTGACAATCCAACAATAAAAGCTGAAGGCCCTATTTCGAGCCCGCTTTATGTGGTTGGCAATTTTGCTGATTCAGGTTGGAAACATGTCGATCTACGAGAGTTTGAATATAAAGGTGACAACACTTACCAAGTCGTCACCACTGAAAAACCGGGCAGTTATCGCATGCAATATGCATCCAAGGCTTGGTCACCTCAGTTCACAGCGGATGGGCTTAACCTAAAGTTAGGACAGCTTAACTCGTTAATTAAAGGTGGTTACGGTCAAGATACCGCTATCACTATTCGTAATGCTGGGCAGTATGTATGGAGCTTACAATTCGATGATGCGGGGCAACCATTAAAAATTATGGCTTCCAAATGTGCTGAATAGCCAAACCTAAGATCCGAGATCAACCAAGTAAAAACCCCTGATTCCTACGAATAAGGGGTTTTCTTTAATCTGCATTGGATATTAAGAGACCAGACACGATTAGAACGATATCTACCCCTGCTTCACTTGCAGGTGATTACGGTTATCGCGGCTTTTCTTGATCAGCTCGTTGCTCTCGTCCATTTCATCTGACTTAGCAAGGCGATCATAAAGTAGCACATTCACTGTTGCTGCTAGATTCATGCAACCAACAGTTGGTACATAAACAACATGGTCAGCTCGGTCAGCGACATCTTGAGAAATAGAACCATCTTCAGGGCCAAAGATATAGATAGCGTTCTCTGGGTGTTTAAAACGTGGCAGTGGTGTTGCACCTTCAGCCAACTCCACACATACGATCTTAGTTTCTGAATTAAGGTTATCTAAAAACGACTCGACACCAGTAAGCGGGATAGTGCGCGTTGCACTCTTGGTATCGGTGTGAAATTTTGCAGCCTTGTCGTAGCGTTGCCCTGTGTATTTAACTTCGTCGACTTGGTAGCAACCCGCCGCACGCATAACCGCGCCAACGTTTGTCGGGCTCTTTGGGTTAGTTAAACCAATAGTCACATGGCTTTTGTTCATGAATCTTTCTCACTTAACGAATAGACATAGCAGGGTGCTACAAAGCGTCGCATTCTACCAAAGCAGCGCCAAATTCAAAAGCATCGAAACGAACGGCTCTTTTTACAGATAAGTACTTAGTTGCACCACCTATCACTTCAAAACCTAACCGCCATCATATTTATCAAACAAAAAGGTTTTAGGATAACAATTCAACAACAAGTCCGTTTACATTTCGAAACCACATTAATAATGTGTTGAAAATTGCCTGAGACAATCACATAGGAAGTGCTAATGACCCTCACCATCAAAAACCGCCTTTATATTCTCTCTTTTATCCCTTTGCTACTAATGGCAATTGGGATGATGAGCGTGACGTATATGAAGAGCACTGAGCTAACCGCACAACAAGTAGAATCGACGCGTAGCAATATGATGGCGATGAAAGAAAAGGAACTCAAAGCGTACCTGCAAATGGCTCAGTCTTCGATAACTCCTTTCTTAGAAAAAGGTGCTACGCTTGAAGAAGCATTACCCACATTAAAAACTCTAGAATATGGTGAATCTGGTTATATTTTTGGCTACAGCTCTAAGGGTGTAAGAATCGTCATCGGACAAGGTACCGATGGCATTGGTAAAAATTACTACGACCTTCAAGACAAGCAAGGCAATTACCTAATCCAAGACCTGATTAAGAACTCAAAAATTGGGGAATTCACCACTTACTACTTTCCTAAGCCAGGTCAATCCATTGCGTTACCAAAACTCAGCTATTCAATCTTTATTCCACAATGGGATTTAATGCTTGGAACTGGGTTTTATACTGACGATATTGACGCCGTGATCAGTGACATGAAAGAGAGCTCGAATGCTGCGCTACAAAGCTCACTGACTGCCATTGCAATTTTCTGTGGCTTGATTGCCTTAGTGGTAGTGGTTTTCGCTGTTGCAGTGAACCGTACAATCATGCAACCACTCGAGCAATTTGACCGTTCAATCAGTGCCTTTGCAAGTGGTGAGGCCGACCTAACGGCTCGAATGGAAACCTTCAAAGCGCCTGAGTTCGCCAAACTTAGTGAGAACTTTAATGCCTTTGTTGCCAGCCTACAGACCATCATTCGTAGCGTGAGCGATGTTGGTCAGCAAGTTGTATCAGAAACGAGCAGCATGTCTTCTCGCGCAGCTCAGGTCGACGAGATAGCGACAGGTCAACGTGAAGAGACAGAACAAGTAGCAACGGCGATGACCGAGATGACGACAACAGCGCAAGAGATCTCAAGCAACGCAAGCCAAGCGGCTGACTCAGCTAAACTTGCAGAGAACAATGCAAAAGAAGCTCAGCAAATTGTCAACGCTGCTGCTGGGTCCGTAGCAGACCTTGCAAGTGAAGTATCAGAAGCAAACACTGTGGTATCTCGCCTTGAAGGAGATGTACAGAACATTTCATCTTCACTGACTGTCATTCAAGACATCGCGGAACAGACCAACCTATTAGCACTAAATGCCGCGATTGAAGCCGCGCGAGCTGGTGATCAAGGCCGAGGTTTTGCGGTAGTTGCGGATGAAGTTCGTAAGCTTGCAAGCCGCACACAAGAGAGCACGGGCGACATTCACAAAATGATCCAACAGCTAAAATCCGCTTCAGATGCCGCGGTGAAAGCAATGGATTCGAGCCAAAGCAGAAGTGCTCAAACGGTAGAAGAAGCGAACGCAGCAGCTGCAGCACTTGCTAAAATTCAAGATTCGATTGATACCATTATGGACATGAACTCACTGATTGCGACGGCGACTGAACAGCAGAATATTGTTGGCCAAGAGATATCTCAACGCATTGTTGTGATTTCAGACCAAAGTTCTCAATCGGCATCGCTAGCAAACCAAAACCGTACAGGTAGCCAAAACTTAAACAGCCGAGCAAACGAGTTGTACCACTTGGTTGATCGCTTCACGGTTTAATGCTTAATGCTTAAT
>NZ_JBFRKT010000057.1:0-26491 GCF_041469545.1 Vibrio sp. 10N.286.49.C3 | reverse complement strand
TGCTTAATGCTTAATGCTTAGTGCTTAGCAAGTAAAAGCTATAGAACATCAATAAAAATGGGCTTCAGAATCTTTGTTCTGAAGCCCATTTTCTTGTCCATAGTGTCTTGCCAGACAGAACTAGTCTAATTGCTCAGACAAGAAGTCGACTAACAAGCGAACCTTTGAAGACAAATTACGGTTCTGTGGGTAAAGCGCCCAAATCCCCTCTTTATCGTCTCGGTAATCAGATAACACCTCAACCAATTCGCCAGACTCAAGATCTTCACTCACGTAATATTCTGGTAGCTGCACTAAGCCAATACTCTGTTTCGCTGCGTCTTGTAAGGCTAAGCCACTGTTACATTTAATGCGTCCATTAACCCGAACTGAGCGAGGTCGCCCATTTTCTTTAAAACGCCAATGCTCAAAGCCGCCGACTAAACATTGATGATTACTCAACTCAGAGAGCGTATGCGGTTCACCGTAACGTTCAATATATTCAGGGCTGGCGCACACGTAGAGTTGGCGTTGAGACAGCTTCTTTGCCACAAGGCTCGAATCTTCTAAGCGACCAAGACGAATAGCGACATCGACACCCGAATCAATAAGGTCGAGCTTTTGATTGGTCAACATCAGCTCAAGTTCGACTTGTGGGTGGAGCTTTAAGAACTGATGAAGTATTGGGGCGAGTTGACGCTCACCATAAGTCACAGGTGCCGTTACTTTCAGTAAACCTTTTGGCGTGGATTGCATCTGCGTGACGGCTAACTCAGCAATTTCTAAACCCTCGACCAACAACTTACATTGCTGATAATAGAGTTGCCCAGCCTCTGTTAGAGAAACCTTACGAGTCGTTCGATTGAGTAGTTTTACTGCGAGGCGTTCCTCGAGATTTGCCACTCTACGACTGATTTGAGCCACTGACGTAGCGAGTTTCTGTGCGGCACCAGTAAAGCTTTCGCGCTCTGCCACTGCAACAAACTCACTTACCCCTTCCCAATTGGCCATGCCTCTACCCTATTTTGAACTATGGTTACCCATACAGTGTATTGAAGATATAGATCGGTGTCACCTAGCTTAATATACGCCGTGCACATACAAAGGCCTTCATTGAAGCTAATATCGCATTCCCCACAAGGCTCCTATTGACCCAATCTACAAAGCTCGGACCGACCTTGTATTACAAATACTATTATCAAAAAATACTCGTATCCAAAAAGAAAGCCCGCACTCATTGAGTACGGGCCTTATTATTGTCTATTACAGATGCGTGAGGGTTAAAACTAGAAACGATTAGCCACTCACTTTTGCCTGTTCAGTCTCAAAGATTACACTTCAAACTGAGAAACTAGGCTATCAAGTGCTTCACACTGTTCTGCTAGTGAGATGCATGCGTTCTCTGCATTGTTTGCCATCTCAACCATTTTCATTGTGCTTTCCGCGATACGTTGAACATTCTGGTTCACTTCTTCAGACACCTGAGACTGCTGAGAAGCCGCTGTTGCGATTTGCGTATTCATCTCATTCATCTTGCCGATTGAGTTACGAATCTCGCTCAATGATGAAGCTGCAGTGCCCGCTTGAACAATGGTTTTCTCGCCACTTGCCTTGCTTTCTGTCATCACGCCAACGGCATGTTTAGCGCCAACTTCTAAGCGTTCAATCATTGATTGGATTTCACCCGTACTGTCTTGAGTTTTGCTCGCAAGCGCACGGACTTCATCAGCAACTACCGCAAAACCACGACCTTGTTCACCAGCACGCGCTGCTTCAATCGCCGCATTCAATGCCAATAGATTGGTTTGCTCTGCAATGCCTTTGATCACGCCAAGAATAGAAGCAATGTTCTTCACATCAGTATCCAATTCCTGAACCACACCACCTGCATTCTCGATATCTTGTGCAAGGCGTTCAATTGAAGTTACGGTTAGACCCAAAGTGCTGTCTGCTGATTCCACTTCATTGTTCGCAACGTTACTTGCGGTTGCCGCATCTAATGCGTTACCGCTTACCGTTTCACTGGTCGCTTGCATTTCATGAACAGCAGCCGCGACGACTTCACTTTCTTTCTGTTGATTCGAAGAAAATTCAGCCACATTCTGCGTTATTGATTTGATGTTTTCCATCTCTGCACGTACGGCATTTGATGTCAGAATCACTTGTTCAACAGTGGTATGTATCTTACTAACAAACTTGTTAAACGCTGAACTTAAACGAGCAATCTCATCAGAACCTTCAACTTTCATTCGCTGAGCCAAGTTACCGTCACCCGATGCGATTTCATTCATCGCTTTCTCTACGCTCTGAATCGGCTGAACGATAAAACGGTTCGATAACCACATCGAAAACAAAGCCGCAAGTACCGCCACGGCCATACCTACTTCGATGATCAGCTTACTTTCTTCAATCGAGTCATTAGCTTGCTGGCGAAGCTCTTTTTGTTTTACTGCAATCAGCTCTCTAATATAGCCGAGTTGATCGTGAATGATCGAAAACTCAGCGTCTAATGCTGGCGAGTAATCTATGTTGTATTGAAGAGCATTGGCAGGATCTGCAAACATTGGTTCATGCAATGCTACCCACTTTTTCATCGCCTTTACCAGTTTCGCTAGCTCGTCTTGAGAAGATGAGTCTAAGACACCTGCGGTATATAGAGTTTGGACACTCTCAAAGCGTGGAACGGCTTTGTAAGCGTTGTCTTTGAATTCGAATTGTTGATATTCAATTGCCTTTTGATCTTTCGCAAGCAACAGGCCTTGGGCAGATGCAATGACTTGATAGATATCTCGGTACCCATCTTCTAGGTTGTCGAGAACCGGTTGAACCACATTATTGAGCTCATGGTTAATCGCTGCTTGCGCGTTAGATTTAATCACGTTAAGCACAGTAACAGTTGAGAAAACAATCACGATAACCATTAGAGGGATCGCAATTTTACTCTTAATAGAAAGGTTTTTGATATTCATAGAGGGTTTATAACCACACATTAAATAGGGACGCGCGCATAATATACAGTATCGATAAAAAAGCCAGCTATAGTTTTGTGAATCTCATCGCATATAAAACTAGACGATGAAATCGAGTGCTTCGCATTTAACCGGACGTCAACCTGAAAAAGTTAAAGTGGACAATATTGAATTTATTTACCTTAGACATGTTCTATTACTGGAGAAGTCATCGAAATAACACCATAATATAGGGCTCTAAAATAAGTAGGTAAGAACATGAAAATTTGTGGTGTTGAAATCAAAGGTAACGATGCAGTCATCTGTCTTCTATCTCTATCAGACGGTGTATTTAACATTCCTGATTGCCGAGTTTCTAAAGTTGCGATTAGTGACGCAAACGACACACAGAATATGAAAGATTTTCAATTTTCTTTTGCAAAGTTAATGGAAGATTACCAAGTAGAAAAAGTGGTAATTCGTCAACGCCAAACTAAAGGCAAATTTGCTGGCGGTGGCTTCGGCTTCAAACTAGAAGCGGCAATTCAGTTGATCGACGGCCTAGACGTAACCGTTGTATCTCCGAATGAAATCAAAGAAAGCCTTAAGCGCAACCCTCTTATGATGAAGTTCAAAGAAACAGGCCTTAAGCAGTACCAAGAAGCACCGTTTACCACGGCTTACGCTTGTTTAATGCAGCGCTAATCAATAGTCGCTAGCCAATATTGATACAGAAAGAGCCTGAATATTCAGGCTCTTTTTTGTTTCTAGCAATCTACTTCAAGTCGAGTTATACCAATCACAGTAAGTAAGTGTTCAAAAATAGCGTAGGAAAAAAGCTTGAGAACAAGGCTGCATTTTTCGATAAGTAGTTATTCTACAATCAAAAATTCTAACGAAGTTATCGAGATTTTTAACAAGCTAGGGTGACCAGTTAGTTACTACGATTGGTATAATTTTGGTAGACACATTACCTCTCTAATGCTGTTCGTCTACGGAACTTAATCAACTCAGGCTTTTTCACCACCAGATAAACAGCGGTTGCTGACAACGCGAAGCCTATTGCGCCATAAATGTCGAATGACTCTCCAAAAATGAGCCACGCTTGAATGGCTGTTGTGGGTGGAACTAAGTAAAACACCGATGCCACACTTGAAGAAGCGCCATGCTCTACCATGTAAAGCAGCAATAGAATAGCAATGCACGATAAAACAATCACTAGCCAAGCCAGAGTCAACGTGAACTCAATAGTCCAGTTCACCTGCATAGTTTCGTAGCGCATTGCAAAAGGTAAGAACAATGCTGCTGCTGCCAAGTACTGCACCATCGCGCCACCGACCATATCTGTACCCTGACAAAAGCGCTTCTGATACAAAGTACCGACCGTAATACCCACCAAAGAAACCAAACACAACAAAGTTGCCGTGACTTTTTGGTCATCTGACTGCCACTCAATATTGCCCATCAGCACCAAGCTAATACCTGCGAAACCAAGAGCTAAACCTAACCATTGTGCGACGTTAAAACGCTGCGAGGTACAGCTGATCATTATCAATGCCGTCAGAATCGGTTGTAAGCCAACAAGCAGAGAACTCAACCCGGCAGGCATACCCATATCAATCGCGAGATAAGTGCCACCAAGGTAGAAGCCATGAATCAAGATACCCACCACACAAGCGTGGAAAAATGCTCGACCACGAGGAATACGACGCTTAAGGATTGAAATCAAAACCAAGAATAGCGCCACGTTGGCTACCATCCTAAGTGAAAGTAACGTTGCGGGTTCAGCGTATTCAACACCAAGACGGGCGCCAACAAAGCCTGACGACCACAATAGTACAAACACAAACGGAATCATTTTAATCAGCATTACAAACCTCTGGTAAACTCTTCATCAATGCTGTTACCTTAGTTGGGTACAGATAACTAATAAAGATACAGATATAACACTTTAAATGGTTACAGATTAAGTGTGAGTAACAAGGGGGAAACATGGAAGCAGAACTCAGCGGCAATAAATATCTCGCGATAGAACAACATATTAAGGCTCAGATCGATAAAGGGCTCTTTCACCCAGACGACCGCTTGCCTTCCATTCGTCAACTCAGCGAACAACTCGGAGTGAGCAAAAACACCGTGATTCGCGCCTACCAAGAACTGGAAGCGACAGGCTGGGTTTATTCTGTGCCTAAATCAGGCTATCGTGTGAAAGCACCGAACACCACCATCTGGGATGCACCGAGCCAGCCTCAAAAAGTCGATCTGTTGTCGGTCACCAAATCTGTACTCTCCCGTCCGAAAGGTCGCTTGAAACTGCTTGCTGGTTCAGCACACCCGAATATCAACAACCCGGCTATTCGTAGCTTGTATGCCGAAATCGGTCGCCATAGCCGTTTGCAAACTCAGCTTCCCGGTTATTACCAATTACCTCCCGGTGATGATCAATTAGTAAAGCAGTTGTTAAAGATCACCCATGATCTAGGCGTACCTGCGGGATCGAATGAAATTGCAATTACACATGGTGCTCAACAGGCGATCAGTCTGGCTTTACGTGCATTAACCAAACCGGGAGACATCGTGGCGGTCGAGTCGCCCTGTTACTTCGGCAATCTGCTTTTACTTGAATCGCTTGGCTTGCAAGCACTAGAAATTCCAAGCAGTGTTAGCCACGGCATTGATATTCCATCACTACAAAGTTCGTTGAACAAATGGCAAGTAAAAACCTTACTGCTAACACCAAACTTTACCAATCCAACGGGTTCACGAATGCCATTGGCTAACCGAAAGGCATTACTGGATATCTCCGGATCTTTACCGATTATCGAAGACGATGTATTCGGTAGCTTGGCATTCGACACACCCATTGCCAGCCTCAAAGAGCTTGATAACCAAGATCGAGTCATTTACGTCAACTCTTTGTCCAAGACCTTAGATTCTCGCTTGCGTATTGGCTGGTTACTCTCAGGTCGTTACCAAGCTCAAGTTGAAAAATACCTGTTATGCGACAACATGGGCAGCTCCAACTTAATGCAATCAGCGGTTGGGCACTTCCTCACTACGGGGAAATATCGAAGTCATTTGTCTAAGATGAAGCGACTCTACCAAGTCAATCAAAAGCAATTCCAAAGCCTGTTAATACAAGCGCTTGATGGCTATGAACACCTTGTTGGCCGCTACCATCTGTCAAAGCCTGAGGGATCTTTTTTAAACTGGATCACGTTACCTGAATCGGTCGATAGCTACGCGATTTATCAAGATTGTTTGAAGCACAAATTGGGAATATTACCTGGCACAGTCTTTGGGACAAACGATCAATATAAACACTGCTTGCGCTTCACGGTAGCGAACATCGAAGAGAATAAAGAGTGGAAAGAAGGGGTTGTGACACTAGCGAAAATAATCGCGAAGCATACTTCTTTCTAATCGAATATTTCTGACTGCTAGATCATTCAACAATGAATAAACGTTAACTAAAACAACCAATACAATCACCAAGAAAATGCGTCAAACGCTCACAGATAATACTCCGAAATACCTTTGTAAGTTTTTTAGAAAAATTCAAAAATAATTAGAATTTAACCCCTAACTTTACTGAGTATTTTGTTAGTCTTGGAAACAATTATTTACAATCCAAACAAAAATTAATTGGATCGCTAGAGGTTGTTTTTTTGAATATGAAATTATTCGGCAGTTCCCTAATCCTTTCGGGAACTGCATTAGGGGCTGGCATGCTTGCTATTCCCATGGTGTTGGCCCAGTTTGGCTTCATGATCAGCTCAGTGCTGATGCTACTTATCTTTATCGGCACCACTTACTCTGCACTCCTACTGGCAGAAGCGTGTACCAAAACGAAAGACAACAGTGGCATGAGCAGTGTTGCTTACCTAACTCTGGGCAGCAAAGGTAAACACTTTATCAATGCACTCTTTTACTTGCTGCTGGTATGCATGCTGATCGCCTATATCTTGGGTGTTGGCGACATCATTCATAAGCTATTGCTCGACGTCGGCGTAGACATCTCTGCATCCGCTGCTTATACCGTTTTCAGCCTATTGATGGGTGTGATTGTAGTCGCGGGTAAGTCTTATATCGATAAATTAAACCGTGGTCTATTCATCATGATGGTGGTGATGCTCTTCATTGTTATTGCCTCTCTGTTTAGTAATATCCGTCTAGATTACCTAACTCAAACTAGCCAATACACGGCCAATGACGTGGTGCAGTACAGCGCGGTTATCTTTACTAGTTTTGCCTCTATGGTGGTGATCCCGTCACTGGTTATCTACAACCGCGAAGCGACTCAAAAGCAGATCCGCAATATGATTCTGCTGGGCTCGGTGATTCCACTAATCTGCTACCTAACTTGGTTGTTCGCGATTATCGGTAACCTTGGTACAGACGCGATCAGCCAGTTCCACAACATTTCAGAACTGATCTCTGCGTTTAGCGGACAATCTGCTTGGTTAAAAGTCGTGATTGCGCTGTTCTCAGCGCTGGCACTGGTGACTTCTTTCCTTGGTGTATCCATGGCGTTGTATGACCAAAACAAAGACGCAGTCACCAACAACAAAGCATTAGCTTATGCTCTGACCTTTGTATTGCCTTTGGTATTAGCAGAGCTGTTCGCAAGCCAGTTCGTGAGCATGCTGGACTATGCAGGCATGGTGTTGGTGTTCCTAGCTATCTGGGGACCACTCGCAATGGTGGTTAAGGTTCGTAGGCCTGACTTCCCTCACCTACAAACCGAAGGCAGCTATACAGCAGCCGGTGGCGATACGGCACTGATGGCAACATTCGGTTTTGGTGCGTTGATTTTTATCTCTTGGTTTATGGGGTAAATCCCAATTGAATAGACTATCTGTTGCCATTTAGAAGGCAGCAGATACAAAAAGCCCGTTAGTCTTACTCGAATTAGCGATCGCAACTCATTAACAGTAGGGCTAACGGGCTTTCTTATTTTCTGATTACCATGGCCAAAAACTAAAAGTGCTTACTTGGTCAAATTGCCAAGCAACTGCTCACACTGTGCTTTTAGCGATTTAAGCTCATCTTCATTCATCTGAGAAAGACACCGCATTTCTACTGGCACGGTCTGCGCTTGCTCTTTGAGCTCTACCCCTGCAGGCGTCAGTGTAATAACTCGAACTCGTTCATCTTCAGCACTGCGAGTTCTAAGCACGTAACCTTTCGTTTCCAAGCGCTTGAGTAAAGGCGTCAACGTACCTGAATCCAAATGCGTTTTTGCGCCTAGGGCTTTGACATTTATCTCTTTTTCTTCCCACAGCACCATCATCACAATGTACTGCAAGTAAGTAAGGTCAAGCGCTTTCAGTAAAGGTTGATACGCTCTACTCATTGCATTCGATGCACTATACAGCGCAAAACACACCTGATTATCCAGTTTTAGATAGTCATCTTGGTCGCTCATGATCACCTCACCAATAAATTAAATTGTGCACAATATACTTGCGCGCTCGAATTTTATCAATTAAGCTAGCTTTAAAATTAAGTTGCACGCAATCTAATTTTGCACAACTCAAACAAGGACTAAGACAATGACAACACTCTACACAACTTCTGCTACAGCTACTGCAGGTCGTAACGGCCAAGTTTCTACTGATGACAACCTGCTTTCAGTGGCGTTGAGCTACCCTAAAGAGATGGGCGGAACAGGTGAAGCGACCAACCCTGAGCAACTGTTTGCTGCGGGCTACTCTGCGTGTTTCTCAAATGCTCTACTTCATGTAGCTAAAGAGATGAAAATCAAAATCGCATCGGCGCCAACGACTGCAACAGTCGGTATTGGACCAAATGAAAACGGTGGCTTTGCTTTAACTGTTGCTCTATCGATTGAACTGGATCTAGAGCAAGAACAAGCTGTGACCCTTGTGAAAACGGCACACCAAGTTTGCCCTTACTCAAATGCGGTTCGCGGCAACATTGATGTGAAATTGTCGGTTAACGGACAAGCGGTTTAGCGGTTTCATCTCCCTCCCCAAGAAAACAAAAAGAAAAAGTACCCCGCTAAAAAAATGTCCCGCACTAGGCGGGACATTTTTTATATGCGATAGAAAGCTTCTAGCTCTGAGTTGCTAACTCTTAAACGTATTCGAGAGCTCTTTCAGCGATGTTGCCAACTCAGCCTGCTCTTTCGCTGTTGCAGCAATTTGCGTTGCGCCTGTCGTAGATTCTGTCGACTTCTGCTCTACCGCGACAACGTTCTGAGCAATATCTTGAGTCACTACTGCTTGCTCTTCAGTTGCGGTTGCGATCTGCTCTGCCATGCTGAATATTTCGCTCACAGCCCCTGAAATATCTTGCAGGGTCTGTTCTACTCCTCGTGAGTCTTCAACCGCTCTTGAAGACATCTTCTTGCTGTTATCAATCACATTGAACGCTGTTTGCACGTCAGATTGTAGCGAGTTAATGAAGCCTTCAATTTCCGAAGTGGACTGTTGCGTACGCTGAGCCAAAGTACGAACTTCATCGGCTACGACAGCAAAACCACGACCTTGTTCACCAGCTCGAGCGGCTTCAATCGCTGCATTTAACGCTAACAAATTGGTTTGTTCGGCAACGGATTTAATCACATCAATCACACTGTTAATGTTGTTGCTACTTTCGTGTAGATGAGTGATTTTTTCAGCGAGGCCGTTAATCTCAGAAGCTAAGGTTTCTATCGACTCATAGGATTGTTGGACCGTGCTTAAACCTTGCTGTGATTGTTCATCAGCGATCTTCGCTGAGCTTGCCGTTTGCTGTGTTTTAGCCGCGACTTCATTCACCGTCGCTGATAGCTCTTCTGTTGCTGTCGCAATCAAGCCAATCTGGTCTTGCTGTTCAACTAAGGTGCTTGAGTTGTATTGGCAAGTTTGCGCCGTCTCTTCTGCTGCTGAAGCAAGTGTCAGGCTAGATTGAGATAGGTTATCGATAACTTGAGAAAACTTCTCTAATGTTTCATTAAGCGACGATGAGATTTGACCCAGCTCACTATTACCTTCGTAAGTCGCACGAACGGTTAAGTCATTGTCATTTCGGACTTTAGAAAGTACTCGCGTTAGATCTTTAACTCGAGTCGTTAAATCAGTAATGGCTTTGAAGCTAACAAAAGTTGCGAACAAAGTGATCACAACAAACATCACAATGCTGCCCATCATTGCTGATTGAGCTTGCTGAGTTTTCTGATCCGTCAGTGTAATAAGAGACTCTGCTAACTGATTTTCAGTCTTCTTCAGCTGAACAATTCGTGCCGTCGATTGAGCAAACCAATAAACAGGATCGACATCAAAACCACTCATTTTCGATTCAGCCACATCACGAAG
Source organism: Vibrio sp. 10N.286.49.C3 (assembly GCF_041469545.1). NCBI lineage: Bacteria > Pseudomonadati > Pseudomonadota > Gammaproteobacteria > Vibrionales > Vibrionaceae > Vibrio > Vibrio sp. 10N.286.49.C3. The sequence goes on along the minus strand of NZ_JBFRKT010000057.1, from coordinate 16,242 downwards.
TTTTTCCACTTCAGCCACCGAGCGATCATTCAGTTGTTGTTTAAAGAAATCAACGTTATCTGGGTTACCAAAAACTTCAAAGTTCGCAAAATATGTATTTTGCTCGGTTACCAAAGAGATGAATTTAACCAGCATACCCGGGCCAAATTCATTTTTAGAAAAGGTGTTGTTGAGAACCGCACGTTCGATACCCGCACGCTCCTTGCCTTGTAGAAAGTTATAGTAGGCGATGGTTTCTGTCGTGATGGTAGCATCAGTACTTAGCTCAGCAATTAATGCAGATACACTCAATAACTTAGCATTAAGTTTGGTGTAGTAGCCTAATGCTTCAGAAAGCGGAATTGATTGAGAATCCACTCTATTGCGAATCGAAGTAATTTGGTTGAGACTTTGGCTGATTTCAGTATTCAGACGCGCGATCTGCGATAAGCCGATTTCTTCAGACTGCCAGTACTCGGTTCTTTGATTGCGTTTGCTGTCTGCGTTAATTCTTTGTGCTTTTAGCTCACTGCCAAACTTGTTTCCCTGTGAGCCAATAAAGCCAGCCGTCATACCACGCTCTTTCTGTAACTCGTGCACCAACTCACTGTACACAACCGACAAACGCGTAAGTTGGTTTAATGACGACATTTCACTGGTGGTTTCTACGCCTTTTGAAATGGCAGAAACACTAAGCCATAAAAACCCTAAGATCGGTAAGATAAGCAAAGCGATGATTTTTTGCTTAAATGACATATCGGTTAAATTCATTATTATTTCCCTAACAACTAACAAATCTTCTCAGTCATCGAATTAGGCTTCCTTCTAACGGGTGCGCCTTAATTGTGACTCTATAATTATTCAAGCTGACCCATGTAAACCATGACCTAACCACACAATTCAGCGCAGAGGACGTTAACATTTAACCTTATAAAATTCATTGATTTATGAATAAAACTGTTAACTATCTGACTTAACCAGACGAAAAATACGTGTAACAACAACTCTCTGACGCAGTGACTAAAAATTGACACACCTTGCATAATCATAAAGTGGTAGATCAGCACTCACTGTGTAACCCTTACCAAGCTGTTCACTCATGATCATCTATATATTCAGTCTCAAATATGTATACTGCCGAGCTTATTAAGTAGCAGCTCGCAGCAAATATGTGACAATAACTGAGAGATATTTTATGGATTGTCCCGCTTGCGAAGAGCAAATCGGTTGGGAATGGGTTGAAGAGGAAGCAATAGAACCGAATGAAGAATTCGATTGCCCAGAGTGCGAAGAAACGCTGATGTATACCATCGATGAAGGCACCTATTATGGCGCGCAACACAAGACCGTTGAAGTTGTCGATGGTTAGAGTTTTTTATTACCGATTGATGCTCTCGATCTTTGCGAGATTGCCAGATTAACCAGACACTCCTTTACTAGAACGAACGTTCATCTTAAAATATTGAACATATGTTCAGATTAATGAAGCAGATGTTATGGCCAAGACAGCGAAGTTCGATAGACAAGACGTAGTAGATAAAGCGACTAACCTGTATTGGGAAAAAGGCTTTCACGCGACTTCTATGCGCAATCTACAGGACGTGATTGATATGCGTCCGGGCAGCATCTACGCTGCTTTTGGCAGCAAAGAAGGCTTGTTTAAAGAAACATTAGCTCGTTATACCGAACTCGGCATTCTCAACCTGAACCGCTTACGCAGCGAAACCGACTCTCCAATCAAAGCACTAGAAAACTTCGTAAAACGTGCCGTTGTCGAATCGAAACAAAGCGCGCCTAACGGCATGTGTATGCTGGCTAAAACAGTAGCTGAACTGACGGATGAGCACGCTGAATTATTAGAAGAAGCCAAGAAATCACTCAAAATCATGGAAAGCGAGTTCGCCAAACTGATTGCCGAAGCGCAAGAACTTGGTGAGATCAGCAAAGAACGCGAACCTACTCAACTTGCTCGCCACGTTCAGGTTCAAATTGCAGGGCTACGCACTTATGCAAAAACCTGCGATGACATAGAACTACTCAACTCAATGGTTGAAGACATCTTCAAGTACCACCCTTTTTAGCAACTGAGCGTATATAGGCTCAGATCTACAAAAAGACGCCCAAGTATTACTACTAATACTTGGGCGTCTTTTTATTTATTGCTTTTCAGCCAATCTTAAAGCCGATGGCTTTTATACTTTCCTCATAATCAACGCCTGCGCATTAAGCATCGCTTCCTTAGTACTGACATCTAAGGTTTTCACGTTCGCAAAGCGTTCGATCTCTTTAATTGCCACATCATGAGCAAAAATCACCAACCTTGCCCGCTCAATGTCTTTCTGTGTAATGCGATTGCCGATTCCGTTGGCCCCCTGCGTTTCGACTTTAATCCGAACCCCAAGATGATGAGCCGCCTTTTCCAAAGACTTAGCCGCAAGAAACGTATGAGCGACACCAGATGGACACGAAGTGATCGCCAATACATCCGCTTGTCCTTCTTCCGTTATCGAGCCACCCGTAAACTGATTAGAACTTGCTTCACCTTCGACCACGTTCTTTTTCAGTAGTATCACGATCAGAGCCGTCGTCAGTGCTCCTGCTAATGTCCCGACGATATAGCCAATTTTGCCATCAACCACCGGCAACACTATCCAGCCGCCCCATGGTGCATGGTTGATGACATGGAACATAAAGCCAACCACATTACCAACAATTCCACCAGCAACAACAGCGGGCAGAACTCGCGCAGGGTCGGCGGCAGCAAAAGGAATCGCGCCTTCACTGATGCCGATCATTCCCATGATACCGGCGGCTTTACCCGCTTCACGCTCGTCTCTTTTAAATTTCTTAGGTGATATGAAAGTTGCAAGAGCCATACCTAATGGTGGCGTACAAATGGCAATACCGACGCCGCCCATTAGCCAAGGTTGAGTGTTCACCTGCGTTTGAGCAAACAGCGTCGCCACTTTGTTGATTGGGCCGCCCATATCAAAGGCCGTCATCGCCCCTAAAATACTGCCTAGCACCACTTTTCCTGAGCCTGCCATGCCAGTCAGCATTTGGTTCATCTCTAGCATCACTTGGGCAATAGGAGAACCAATCACCCACATCACCGCACCACAGGTAACAAAGGTGCCGACTAGTGGATAGATGAAGATCGAGCTCAGCGAGATCATGCTGTCTGGCAGCTTGATCTTCTTAAGTAGATTAACCACAAAGCCCGCGAAGAAACCGACCACTATCGCACCGAGGAATCCGGTGTTGTATTGATTGACCGCGACCCAAGAGCCGATCATTCCGGGCGCTAAACCCGGTTTGTCAGCCATCGAATACGCGATGTAACCACCGAGTACCGCAGTAAACAGGGTTAACCCCGCGATGCCCATCTGTGCAATGTCAGCCAGAACACCGCTCTCAGGCACTGCGCCATGACCCGACATCATTACCGACAGAGACAACAGAACCCCACCCGCGACCACGAATGGGATCATGTGCGAAGTACCGTACAACAAGTGTTCTTTAAGACGATTAAGAGATTGTGCCCAAGGGCTTAATGGTTCGCTGTAAACTTCATGATGACTAGAAGCGTAGCTATCGAAAGATTCAGAATTCGCTTCGAGAAACAGCTCTTGAGCTTCCTCGACCGACTCTACCGCCTTTAATTTTGTAACAAAACCATCTTCGATCAATCGAGTTGAGATCTGAGCCAGAACCTCAATATGATGATCATCGCTATTGTCTGGCGACGCGAGCATAAAAAACACATCCGACAGTTCGCCGCCGTCTGCGCCATAATCGATACCCGTTCGACTAATACCTACCGCCACAGCAGGTTTGGCAACGGCGGTACTTTTCGCATGTGGAATCGCAATACCATCATCAAAGCCCGTATTACCAATGGCCTCACGCTTCCAGATATCATCAAGGAACTCACTTTTATTGGAGAGCTTACCTGCGCGGTCAAGCAGTTCGACAAGCTCTTCAAATACCGCCTGTTTAGAGTCTGCCTTTAAATCCAGACAGATAATCTCCGGCTCTATAATGTCAGTGATGTCCATGTGCTGCCTCGTCCGAGTACCAATTTAAGTAAATGAGATAAAGAGGTTAATAATATGAAAAGACTAACGAGGCAAGGCCGCTCGATATATAGGACGAAAGGTGCATTAACTGGATAATTGTAACCAAGAAGCAAGAGTGTGACGTTCACCTTTGAATTAAAAACGGGAATCCATAAACTTCCTAGATTCAGATAGTCCCATCGATCCAAGTAAACTGTCGATCTAAGCACACCGAGAATAATAATGAGAATTGTAGCGGTAACTGCGTGCCCTACAGGCATTGCGCACACCTATATGGCAGCTGATGCACTAAATAAAACAGCCCCAAAATTCAATGTTTCAATCAAGGTTGAGACTCAAGGCGCTATGGGGATTGAAAACTTACTGACAGGCCAGGATATTACCCTCGCAGACAAAGTGTTGATCGTCTCTGATATCGACATCGAACAACCAAGCCGATTTGACCCCGCGAAAACCGTCTTCATTCCAATGGAAGAGGTGTTATTGAGTGTCGATAAAGTCTTTATCAAGCATTGTCGAACTTAAACCTTTCATGAATGAATATCAGATCACCTTCTTCGTTGACGATCCTGCCGCGAACTCACACGTCGCGCAGCCGTTGACTCGTTTAGCGAAGAAGTTCAAAAGCAACATCCGCATTATCAACATCACTCAAAATCGAACCGCTGATCTCTCCAAATCTGTCGCGATGTTACAAGTGGGTTTACTCCGGGGGGATTTATGCCAGATAACCGCAGTAGGTATTGATGCTGAACTCGCATGTTTTGTAATAAAAGACGTGATTGCTGAGCACTACACCATGGTTGGCTCACAAGTGAATCATGAGTTCTCGAACGACTTGATCCAGCGTATGCCTCAGATATGCCCGCCTTGTGACATCAAGTGGCACCACGCTAAGGCGCAAACTCAACTGACAAAATTTGAGTGCTTGAAAGGGCTCGCTCACCTCGTTTATCCAGAAGATCCAGATGAGCTGATTTTGGCTTTCATTAAGCGAGAAGAACGCTCTTCAACCTGCGTGTCACCAGGGATCGCGCTGCCCCATGTGATGTTTGAATCTACTCAAGATCTCTCGATCGCGGTCATCGTCAGTGACAACCCGATTGACTGGGCATCTCAAATTGGCCAAGTACACGTTGCTATCGCTTTAGTACTGCCAACCAAGCCGCAACATGAACACATTGTGGCGGCTACCAACCTAACTAGAAACCTACTTCACGATCAGGTCAACGAGCGTTTGCAAAAGACTCGAAGCAGTGTCGATTTACAAGCCTTGTTGATGTATATCTCATCTCGCCTGCTGTAAGGCTACTCACTCCAAAAGACGACTCAACAAAAAAATACGCTCCGACTTAAAAAGACGGCTTAACTAAATAGAACCACGATATTCAGTCGGCGTTCTTCCGGTGCGATTCTTAAATACTCGACAGAAGTAGTTCACATCCTTAAAACCGCAACGTACAGCCACTTCATTGAGCTTGAAGTTGTACTTCTTGAGCATGAATTTGGCGCGGTCGACACGAACCCGGGTAATGTACTCTGCTAGCGTCATGTGGCCTTGTTGACGGAACATTCGCGACAAGTGATTGGATGAAATGCTAAAGCGCGAGGCAATGCTGTCTCGGGTGATCTGGCGGTGGAAGTTCTCTTGAATGTAGATACAAATCCCTTGATACACATCCTGTACTCGGCTATGAGATTTTTCTACGGGCGCTTCCAGCATGGTTTTACTGTATTGCAGTAGAGCTTGCAGCAATAACTCGTCCATCGGCTGCTTGTTACTCTCTCTCGCTAACGAGCTAAGCGCCTCCAAAATATTATCAATCGCAAAACCAGAGCGAGTCTGAATACTGTGCTTTTGAATATCGTAAAAGCTCTCCTCGCCTTTGCGCTTGCTCACCAAGCTTAAACCAAGCTGACGACGACCAAACAACATGCTCAACACCGAGCAGTCTGTATCCCAGTTAGGTTTATTCCAACAGTTGGGTGGGATGAAAATCGCGTCTCCGGCTTTGGCAATAACGTTAGTGATCTTACGATCATGACTCTCCATTTCATTAATATACTCTCCGTCTAGCACTAGCTCTAAGCGCGGAAAGTTCACCTGATAACTGCACGCTGAAGGCGTGTGAAAATCTCCAGCAAACCAGATGTTATGAAACGGTTCTCGCTCATTTAATACAGACGAGATTAGGTCATGAAATATCATTATTCGAACTCTAGTGGGCAGCAATAAGGCTACGGGAATAGATATACCCCTTAGTGAAACATAGCGCTATTGAGCAAAATCACAATTTGAGATCTAGGTTACAAAAATCTAGTCACGGAAATAAATTTCCAGTAACAAAACTGACCTAGCACGTTCCTGCCCTGATAAACAAATACGCTACAGCCCTTATAAATAAAAGCCTCAACACATCTTTAACTCTGTCAACATCGTCCTAAAAGCGACCACTCGACCGATCAAAATCACACTCCACTCATAACGCAACAATCATCCAGTAAATGCATTTTTTCTTCACTACAGAAGGTAAGCCGTAGATTCCAGAATACCCCTAACAAAATAAAAACAGAGTAGGGGTTCATTATGATCACGACATTGATCAATCAAGATTTGATTAAGCTTTCGCTTAGCGCTAATTCAAAAGAAGACGTATTTAAAGAGCTGATAGACGTGCTTTACACACAAGGCCGAATTTCAGACAAAGTACAGTTTCTTGCCGACATTAAGACGAGAGAAGAACAAGGTAATACCGGATTTGAAGAAGGCATTGCCCTACCACATGCGAAAAGCAGCGCGGTGATCAAACCCGCGGTTGTTATCGGCGTCCACAAGCAGGGTATCGAGTACGGCGCCGATGACGGCCAACCATCAAAACTCTTCTTCATGATTGCGTCTCCAGATGGCGGCGATGATCACCACATCGAAGTATTGGCAGAGCTTTCTTCAAAACTGATTGAAGAAGGCTTTATCGAAAGCTTCATGAATGCTCAATCTGAACAAGAAGCATTAGAACTACTGCTTACCAAACCTGAGCCTTCAGAAGCGGAAACCAACGTTAAGAAACAAGGTTTCATCATTGGTGTCACTGGCTGCCCAGCTGGCGTTGCACACACTTATTTGGCCGCTGAAGCACTAGAGAAAGGCGCAGCGGCTCTTGGCTACGACATCAAGGTCGAAACTAACGGTTCTATTGGTGTTAAAAACAGCCCGACTCAAGAAGAGATCGAACGTGCAGACGCGATTGTCGTGGCTTGTGATAAACAGGTCGACATGGCTCGCTTTGCCGGAAAACGTGTCATTAGCACCAACGTAAAAGCGCCAATCAAAGATGCGCAAGGCTTGATTAAGCAAGCTCTTAATGCACCTAGTTACCAAGCTGAACAAACGCCGACCAACCAATCTGTTGTAGAAAAAGCCTCACAAGCGCGTTCAGACCTTTATCGTTACTTGATGAATGGCGTATCTCACATGATCCCATTCGTGGTGACTGGCGGCCTTTTGATTGCCCTAGCACTAGCCATTGGCGGTGAGCCAAGTGAATCAGGCATGGCGATTCCTGCTGGCAGCATGTGGAACCAAATTCTAGAAGTCGGTGTGGTTGCCTTCACATTGATGATCCCAATCTTGGCGGGCTACATTGCTTACGCGATTGCTGACCGCCCTGCTCTAACCCCAGGTTTGATTGGCGGTTGGATTGCCAACAACGGTTCTTTCTACGGCGCTGACGCAGGTACAGGCTTCATCGGCGCAATCATTGCCGGTCTATTGGTCGGCTACTTCGTTAAATGGATTACCTCGTTTAACTACCACAAATTCGTTCAACCGCTTGTGCCTATCATGATCGCTCCGATCACTGGCTCTTTGTTCATCGCAGGTCTGTTCATTTTTGTTATCGGCGCACCTATCGCTGGGCTGATGGATGCGCTTACAGCACTACTAACGAGCATGAGCACAGGTAACGTGGTTCTACTAGGCATCGTATTGGGTGGTATGGCTGGCTTTGATATGGGTGGCCCGTTCAACAAGGTGGCGTTCCTATTCTCAGTCGGCATGATTGCCAGCGGTCAAACTCAGTTCATGGGTGCAATGGCGTGTGCTATTCCTGTGGCTCCACTAGGCATGGCTATCGCAACCAGACTTGGCCGCAAGTTCGACCTATTCGAATCTTCTGAGATTGAAGCGGGTAAAGCAGCGGGCGCAATGGGCTTGGTAGGTATCTCTGAAGGTGCGATTCCTTTCGCAGCTCAAGATCCAATGTCAGTTATCCCTGCCAACGTACTGGGTTCAATGACGGCTGCGGTAATGGCGTTCTCATTCGGTATCACCAACAGCGTTGCGCACGGTGGTCCAGTAGTCGCTCTACTTGGCGCTATGAACTACCCAATGCTGGCACTGCTGTGCATGGCATCTGGCGCGGGCGTAACTGCGGTTACTTGTATCGCGCTTAAAAATCTACGCAAAGCCAAGTTAACAACAGCAGCGGCTTAAGCCATTTCAACTCCAATGGCTTGAGCCCTTCTACTCTGCTTCTTTAGTCGCTAATACTTTAGTTGCTAGTTTTTTACTAATGAATAAGTCGAGTAGAGCTCAAGCCATGTTTCCCTTCATGGTGATTTCGATGTCTGATTTTTCTTTAGCGAACGACTCGTTCGTACAACGCTTTTTTTATCCTATGACCAACGTGATTCAAAACTACGCGTGGGGTAGCCCTTCTTCGTTCAGCCAACTGTTTGGTATTGATAACCAATCTGGAGAGCCGCAAGCGGAGATCTGGATGGGGGCTCACCCGAATGGTTGTTCGATGGTCACCGACAATGGTCAGCAAACCACATTGTCGAACCTGATTTCGAAGAACCTAAGCCTGTTTCTAAGCGAAAAAGTAGCAAGTCGTTTTGGTGAGCTGCCATATCTATTCAAGGTGTTAGCAGCGGAGAAAGCGCTATCGGTGCAAGTTCACCCGAACAAGCAACAAGCGGAATCTGGCTACGCTCTTGAAGAGCAGCAAGGCATTCCGATGACAGCGGGTAACCGCAACTACAAGGATCCCAACCACAAGCCAGAGCTGGTATATGCATTAACCGACTACACCGCGATGAATGGCTTTAGGTCGATCAACGAGATCCTTGAGCACTTCCATTACCTCGATATTCCTGAGCTGCATTCGATGGTCAATGACCTAGCGGGCGACCAAACTCCCAATGGATTAGCGAGCTTCTTCGCGAGCTTATTGTCTTTACAAGGCGAACAAAAAGGCATGGCGCTGACTATGTTACTGATGAAGGCCAAGCTTTCAGATACACCTGTGTTTCAGTTGATTTCAGAACTGGAAGCTCAATACCCGGGTGATGTCGGCTTGTTCGCTCCACTGCTATTGAACGTGATCACCCTAAAGCCGGGGCAAGCCATGTATCTGGATGCAGAAACGCCCCACGCCTACATCAAAGGAACTGGATTAGAGATAATGGCGAACTCTGACAACGTACTCCGCGCAGGGTTGACGCCTAAGTACATGGATATCAATGAATTAGTCTCTTGTACTCAATTCAATGAAAAGCCTGCGGATAGATTACTGCTCAGCCCGATAGAGCAAGGTGATGTGATGGAATACCAAATTCCGGTCGAAGATTTTAAGTTCTCTATCGTGCAAAACTCAAATCAGCGACAGATCACTACCGAAGGTGCCGAGATCCTATTGCCGCTTGACGAATCTATGGTACTCACTCACCAATGTGGCGAAACCTGCGTGATAGAGAAAGGCCAGTCGGTGTTCATTCCGGCTTACGCAGAGAGCTACAAACTCGATTGCGTTGGACGTGTCGCGCGAGCTTACAGCTAGCTCTACAAAGTAAATCTAGCTCTCCCGAGTAAATACAAACACTGATCATGCCCTGCTTTGCGGGGCATTTTTGTTTCTGACGAAGCTTATTAGCGTGTCAAAAACATAATCAAGATGCCATCAAATATGACCCATCTCACACTGCATTAATGATGCAAATCACACTTAATTTTGCTGGATACAAATGTACAGTGAAGGGCTTTTATTTGCTATTTCGCGAATCGGGTTAATCCATTAATTTTAATTCAAGAACTTCAATAGTGAATGAGTTAATAAATGATCACACAGCTAACCAACGTCAACTTAATTAATAACAACCTTCAAGCGAATAATAAAAAAGAACTGTTTGAAGAATTGGCAGGCATGTTATTTGAAAACAACCGAATCAGTAATAAAGAAGCCTTCTTGGCAGACATCGAAATTCGTGAATCTCAAAGCATCACTTCTATGGACGGCATCGCTTACCCACACTCAAAAAGCAAGGCTGTCACTGAGCCGGCAATCGCTGTCGGTGTTAAGCGTGAAGGCATTGAGTATGGCGATGAAGACGGCATCAACCCAACCGTATTTTTTATGATCGCATCACCAGACAACGGTGCTGACCATCATATTTATGTACTACAAGAACTGTTTGGAAAATTCAGCGATGAATTTATCCAGAATATCCATAACGCAAAAGATGAACATCAAATCCTTAATATTTTAATTAATTCATAAGGCGTAGAAAATTATGAGTACCCTAGCAAATCAAGCTACCAATACTAGCAATAAAAATAGTAGTAGCGACTATAAAAAAATCCTCAGTACCATGAAAGGCCATCTGCTTTTCGGTACATCACACATGCTGCCTTTCATCGTAGCCGGTGGTGTTCTATTGGCTTTAGCGGTAATGGCATCAGGCAAAGGTGCTGTACCTGCAGACGGCCTGCTAGCAGACATCTCTAATATCGGTATCAAAGGCCTTGTTCTTTTCCCAATCATTCTTGGCGGCTTTATTGGTTACTCAATTGCAGATAAACCAGCACTGGCACCTGCGATGATCTCTTCTGGCATCATGGCTGACATGGGCGGCGGCTTCCTTGGTTGTATCGTGGCTGGCTTTATCGCCGGTGGCGTGGTGTTCCAACTTAAGAAAATCCCACTTTCTACCAACATGACTGCGCTAGGTGCTTACTTTATCTACCCGCTTCTAGGCACGTTAATCTCTGCCGGCATCGTACTGTGGGGCATTGGTGAGCCAATCAAACTGTTCATGTCTTCAATGAACGAGTTCCTAGCTTCAATGGCTGGCGCGTCTAAGATGGTTCTGGGCACAATCCTTGGTGGTATGACGGCGTTTGATATGGGCGGCCCTATCAACAAAGTCGCGACTCTATTTGCTCAAACTCAAGTAGACACTCAACCTTGGTTAATGGGCGGTGTAGGCATCGCGATTTGTACACCACCTCTAGGTATGGCATTGGCGACTTTCCTATTCAAAAACAAGTTCTCTAAACAGGAGCAAGAAGCAGGTAAAGCAGCAGCAATCATGGGTTCTATCGGTATCTCTGAAGGTGCTATCCCATTCGCAGCGAATGACCCAATGCGCGTACTTCCTTCAATCGTTGCCGGTGGTATCGTGGGCTGTGTATTCGGCTTCATGACAGACGTTCTACTACACGCACCTTGGGGCGGCCTAATCACAGCACCAGTATCAAGTAACATTCCAATGTACGTGGTCGGTATTGCGCTAGGTTCACTAACTACGGCGGTTATCGTTGGCTTCTGGAAGCCAGTAGCGGTTGAAACAGAAGAAGACATGGTTGAAGCGCCAGTACAAGCTCAAACAGCTCCTGTAGCAGGCGAAGGCGAGTACGACATCGTAGCCGTAACATGTTGCCCTTCTGGTGTTGCACACACCTTCATGGCAGCGAAAGCACTGGAAAAAGCAGGCTTGGCAGCAGGCCTTAAGATTAAGGTAGAAACTCAAGGTCAAAACGGTATTCAGAACCGCATCAGCGACCTAGATGTAGCGAACGCGAGACTGGTTATCTTGGCTCACGATATTCAAGTGAAAGACGCTCACCGCTTTGCTAACGCGAACGTGATTGAGTGTTCAACCAAGGAAGCGATGAAGAAAGCCGCGGACATGGTGGCTATTTAAAGCCTGAAACAAGTTAGAAGATAAAATTACTACCCCCTACCCCATTCGCCTTGTCAGCGAATGGGGATTTATATTTATATAATGTTCAAAGCTTTTTACTGCTTGATATAAAGATCCTTAGAATAGATGCGGCCTTCAACGTTATTCTTCGCAAAGCCGCCAACACTTGGTCGCACTAGACGAGCCTGCATGTAGTAGTAGATTGGCGCGATCGGCATATCTTCAGCCAGTAACTGCTCCGCTTGGTCATAGAAACCTTGGCGTTCTTGCTCATTAGTTGCAGCCAATGCGCTATCCATTGCTGAGTCGTACTTGTCGTTGTTGTAACGAGCAAAGTTACCTGAAGATTCAGAACGCAGAAGGCTTAAGAAGGTCGACGCTTCATTGTAATCACCACACCAAGACGCTCGCATCACATCAAAATCACCTTGTCGACGTGACACTAAGTAAGACTTCCACTCTTGGTTTTCCAACTCAACTTGCGCGCCTAGATTGCTTTTCAGCATAGATGCAATCGCCACCGCAATCGACTTATTCGATTCACTGGTGTTGTAAAGCAATTTAAAATCTAGCGGGTTAGAAGCATCGTATCCGGCTTCTTTCAGCAACTCTTTCGCCTTTTGGTCACGGTCCCTTTGAATCCATGTACTGTACTCAGGTTGAGTGGCATCAAAACCTGCCGTGTATTCATGAGCAAAGGTATAAGCTGGTAAGTTACCTACTTGAGTCACTCCATTAGTAATCACATTGCGCATCATGGAATAAGACACCGCTTTACGCACTCGCGCATCATCAAACGGAGGGCGCGTGGTATTGAACGCGTAATAGTAAGTACACAATAAAGGTACCGCTGTATACGCGTCTTGATATTTCATTTTTAGCTGCTGCGCCATGTGTGTCGGCACATCAGACGTAATATCGACCTCGCCCACCGCATAGCGATTAATCGACGCATTCTGGTTCTCAAACGGAATGTAAGTCACTTGGGTTAAGTGCGTATCTGAACTGTCCCAATAGTTAGGGTTCTTCTCCAGTTCAATGCGTTCGTTCACCACCCACTCGCCTAAAACAAACGCACCATTGCCAACAAACTGCTTCGGATCGCTCCACGGCTTATCGCTGTTTTCTAGCGTTGCCTTGTGAACGGGCATCATTGAAGTGTGGCCTGTCATCGCCACAAAGTATGGAACTTTGCTATCGAGTTCGAACTTCACCGTGTGCTTATCAACCGCCGAGATACCGAGCTCTTCAACAGGCTTCTTACCTTCTGCCACATCAGCGATATTTTTGATTTGAGTTAGCTTGAGATACCACACATTTGGCGAAGCAAGCTTTGGGTCGACCGCGCGTCTTATCGCATACACGAAATCATCGGCTGTCACCGGATCGCCATTCGACCATTTCGCGTCTTTACGCAGGTGGAATACAAACGTCTGGTTGTCTTCGGTTTCCCAAGATTCCGCGACACCTGGAGTGATGTTGCCATCGCGGTCTTGGATCACTAAACCTTCAAACAGGTCACGTAGAATGTGCATTTCAGGCAAGCCTTCTGCCTTTGCCGGATCGAGTGTCGCAGCTTCTGCATCATTGGCTCGCACCAAATGTTGGTCTTTTGCCAGTGAAACACCAGCAGGTAAGGTTTCAGCAACGGCAGTCACTGAGATAAAAGGGGTCAATAAAGATGAAATGAGTAAAGCCGTTGAATGTTTCTTAAAATCCATGTTTTTTTGCTCTCCTAGCCTATCTTTGAAGCAAAGTAATAAAATTAACAATGCGACGGTTGACGAGTTTTGACGCTATGGTTTATTTAAAGGGGTTCATCTAATGGACTTAGTTAATGATTAATATAGCCAATAGTGAATACTTGATACTACTTGATCAATCAGGAGATTAAGGTGAGTTTAATTCCAAGAACGGAAAGAGCTGCGTTTTCGATAAAGCCGCTGTCATATGGAAAATCGGTGTTGGGTGCACCCTTACTCTACTTCCCCGCACAAATAGAAAGCGAATCTCGCGGGCTGATTTTAGCAGGCACACACGGCGATGAAACCGCTTCTATCGCAGGTTTGTCTTGCGCGCTAAGAAGCTTACCTGCTGCCAACTTACGACACGATGTAATCCTGTCGATGAACCCAGACGGCAACCAGCTTGGCACTCGCGCTAACGCAAATCAAGTCGATCTCAACCGCGCCTTTCCGACTAAAAACTGGACAGAAAACGGCACCGTCTATCGCTGGAGTTCTCACACCCCAGTCAGAGATGTAAAAGTAAAAACGGGGCAAGCCGATCTGCTTGAACCGGAAGTGCAGTCGCTCATCAACCTCATTGAGCAACGCCAACCCAAGTTCGTCATCTCTTTCCACGAACCACTCGCCATGGTCGATGACCCAGCTCAATCCGAACTCGCCTCTTGGTTAGGCAAGCAGTTCAACCTACCACTCGTAGAAGACGTTGATTACGAAACCCCAGGCTCATTCGGCACTTGGTGCCAAGAAAGAAACCTACCGTGTATTACCGTAGAGCTGCCGCCCGTTTCTGCGGATTTGACTATAGAGCAGTATTTGGATGCATTTTTGGCGGTGTTGGGGTATGAGGGGGTTGTTTAAAGATTTGTTTAAAGATTGCTAACTCATTTTTGGACAAGAACGAACCAGTGACTTCGCTAAATTAGCAAATCATAAATCAGTATAGATAATGTAAAATGAGCTATGACGAACAGTCTACTTGCGTTAGCCCGAAAGATAAATTTTTTTGGGCGCATTAAGTGACGTTAAGTTAGACAAATAATCATCATAATTGAGAGCCAAGTAAGAGCATTGCACCAGCTTGCTGTTGCCCTGAAAATGATTGCATTTTAGTAACATAAATGATCTTGCATTGCTCATTATTACTAAAAGTTACACCTCGACGCTCTAACTCTGCAAACGCAACGTCTCTATTCGCGTCATAAGCAGCCTCTGAACATAGCTTGGCGGTAGTCATATTTTCAGCAGATTTTGGAGTGAGAACACAGCCAGCCAACAACAAAGGCAATAAAAAAAAGATAAATCGAAACAACATTAGATCTCCGTAATCCTAATTTTTTCCACACTAGTGAAGATGACTTCAATATCTTTGCAAGTCGCCCATCCTTTTCCTTCGGTACTTAATTTATTCAGAAACTGAATAGCCTCCATTGGTTTTTTCGATAATTTTCCATCGAAAGATTGCAGTTCTCCATCATCTACAATTAACCATCGGCTTTTTTCCTTTTTAAGATTAATAAATATTGTTCCGTCAGGAAATGGGGGAAATGTATCAGCAAAAGATGCCCCAACACATACTGGACTAAAAGCCTTTTTTTGAAAAAATGATTCACTCATATCTCTTCCCTGTTTAATAAACGAGTTATTGATAATCAAAGTACAACAAAAAGGGGAGAAGGCAAGCATAAAAAAAGCAGCTCTAGCTTCAACCTCATTGGAAAACCTACGCATAATTTCTAAAGCACATGGATTAGATTAATTAGGTTTATTCTAGATCATTCAAGGATGTCGATTTGGCGGAGCTGAGAAACTTTGGGGTACTTTCGTGTTTGAAAGTGCTGACTGTATCGGTTCTGGACAGAAACGCGTTAGAGCTTAAGAGCTAACGCGCTCGATATAGATTAGAATTAATATCTTGAAACCATAAACGCTTGTTAGTTGCGAAACTTTACATTTCGTAGCTCAGTACCGATTATCAGGACTAATTCATGTTGTCTGGTGTATGAAGATTAGTGCCACAAACTGTGCACTTATAGTCACCTGTAGCTTCGCCCTCCATCAATGCACTGGCAACTGATGCAAAAAAGCCTGAGAAAAAACCTGCTGATTTCGACGCACTGGATTTTTTTGGTTGCGAGAAGCTTTCATATTTGTGGAGGGTGATCTCTTTGCAATTGCAACAGAACGCTTTCGTTTGCTCAGAACCGTACATTTTAACCAACCCGATTATTCATCTGTAGTTTTCACAACCTCAAAGCAACCAACGCTTTATAGGCGGAATTTTTTCTTTTTTACATTCCGTCTATGTTGCTGCCATATATTATGAAGCTCAACTGGTATTACCCTGTTATGTGAATCGGCATATGGTAATGGGGGCAAACTACGGAAAATTCCGTATAAGAGACCAAAGTACTGATTGATTAACTTGGTCTATCGGTGGGCTTTGTTGCGTAATT
>NZ_JBFRKT010000056.1:0-42329 GCF_041469545.1 Vibrio sp. 10N.286.49.C3 | reverse complement strand
TAATTACGCAACAAAGCCATGTAACCCTCCCAGTTTTAATGACGGAGAGTTTTACGCTGCCAGAAAGGCGGGATAGAAGTTATCCAAGAGCATTAAAAAGAAGGCCCAGTCGGTATGCGACTAGGCCTTCAAAAAGGAGGTAAATGCTTCCTAACTTACAAACATTACGCATTTCGGCGCTTCATTTAAACGTCTATCACCTAAACATCACCAACATGGTGCTTAAGTAAAGAATTGAACTTAGGTAGATTAAAATATAGCTAAATCATATAAAAGTGGATTATATTAGCACCTAAAATGTGCATCCTCCGTGAATATTCTACATAAGTAATTTTAACAAATCAGTCTATCAAAATGTCCACACCATTTTTTTTGAAGAGAGATTCAAACAACAACTTACTAATATAGTATTTATTCTCACTTGAAATATATAAATACTCAATATGATCATTCTCAGATAATGATGATACAGGTTCAGCAATTATTTCACTATAGTCTTCTAAAGCTTCATCAACACACCCTCTTGAAGGTGATATCATTGAAGGCTCTAAAGAAACTTGTAAATTGCTCAACAATTTATCAAAACAAACATTTCTAACAAATATCCTTTTATTAAGATATTGATTTATGTATAAATCCGGTTCTACTTCAACAATTCGGTTAGAGCAGTTGTCGTGTTTATCTAAATCTTTAAGCTCTATAAATTCTCTCATGACAACATCCACTCCATAGTCCATTTACTTGCAGATATAACCTTGCCTGATTGCAAATCCCCACCATTAAGAACGTTATTAATAAAGCTTTTATGAAACAAGTATGTCATTGAATCTTCAGATGGTTTAAATATAATCCTTTTTTCTATAGGTATTGATGAGAGAATTTCAAAGTCTAATTTATCCCCATCAATTATATCTATTACGTTACCGCAGTGAATATATATATAATCTGAGCCATTTACAGAGGCAGGAACGGCTGAGCATTTATAAAGATAAATTGATTTTAATTTTCTGTAAAAATCAACACTTAATAATATATCATTTGAAACGTAGACGTCAAATATAGGCTTAATTTTTTCTGTAGATATAAAATCAAAGCATTTAAAAACAACTGGGGTGAATGAAGCTACAGTTCCATTTGAAAGAATATCAAAGTCACGTTCATCGTCATAACTTACGATGTAATTTACATTTTTATAATTCTCACTGACAATGAAATAATCATCTGAAATTTTATGTGTCATACTCTAAGCCCTTACCAAAGTTCTCTAATTCAAAAACAGTTTTTAGTCTATTGTTATGTTTCATACTATCTATAAGGGGAGATAAGTTATAGCCATGATACCTTTCTACGCAAGACTTTGACTCATCTTTCTTTTTCTCGATATTATCTGTGATCTCTCTACATCCAGGACCATTCTCCCTGTAATCTTTGCCAAATTTGTGAAGAAGCAAGTTAAAACTACTAATCCATTCCAATTTTATGCATGATAGATAATCTACATTAACTAGTACTTCTTGACTCTCAGATTCAGTATCACCAGGGCAAGTCCCTTTTCTACGAAGTAGTTTCAACATATGTAAAATCATCTTGGTAGTAAACATATGATACGACATTCCCATTTGCATATCTGGAATCGCTTCTCCATTATGATTACCATAATGAATCGGTACTTCTAACTCACATGCCATCTGCGATAACGTGGGTAGCGCCACGATGTTTTTACAGTGATTAGTATCATACTTAGCAGCCTCCAACATAGTCCCATATTTAGTCTTGGATGCAGCTTTGACTCCTGAAACAGAAAGAATGTGATGACCGGTAACGGAAACTTTTTCGGAGGCCTCAACATACCAAGGGTGAGCCGAAGGATATTTGTTTGGTTCACTGATTTTGTTAGCTGAACGCCAACAACTTCTTCTCTCAAAGTCGTGCCTTTTACCTGTTTTCACTGTTTTCTTTAAACTTCCTTTATTATTTCCAGAGTAAAGTTTAATTCTTTCGATTTCCATTAGTGGAGTCATTTTTTATTTCCTTTTCGACCCTAGCCTAGCCTTACATGGATGTTTTTTGCTTTTTTTATTTTTCCTACATATTTTGCAAACATACTCAGCCTTGTCATTCTCTTCATTTGTTTTGCTAGCATTTTTACCAGACTGTGCGGTCTCACCAGAGCCATGCTTTACCTTCGCCGGATATGCTCTCTCACTCTTACCCAAAATTCGCGCAAACAATTGGTCAAATTCACCCATCGCTTGTTTTAGTTTATCCGGCACCATTTTATCGATGATTTTCACTTCATCGGCCAACTTTAAGAAGTATTCTGCTAATTCGTCTGCGCCCATGCGATTGGCGTAAGAAGCAAGCTCACTTGCTACTTCGATACAGGGCTTTAAAACATCCGACACAATGTTGCTCGCCTGCTTGGCGTAATCAACCCAATCTAATGTGCGTAAGAACTTTTCTGGATCGCCTTTACCCATACCACGAAGTACCGCGAGTAAAGTGTCTTTCGATGTGCCCTTACCACCTTTCAAAGCAACTTTACATGTACCTTTAACTGCACTACCAAACGTTGGGATACAACCAATCAAAGTCAGAGACAATGCCAACCAATTTTCTGGCTTCTCTCGCTCTTCTTCACTTAATAATGTCATGATATTGGCTGAGAGATCTCGCACATCCGCTGCTTGGTCAACTACGGGGAGCATGGTCAGCGCTGTGTTGGCTATGATTTGCTCTACCGATGCGTCATCATTGAAGTCACCTAAAATTACCCCCCAGATCCAGCTAGCTGCCCCTGACATTCTCTTCCAAGAGTTTTCCCAGAAACCAACTTCACCTCGCTTTGCTTCTTCAATAATTAATTGGGCATTCGCATTTGGATTGAAATTAGGGTTGGTTTTAGTGGGGATGTTTGGCATGAACTCACGGCTGTCTTCACCATAATCAATGTTAAACTCTCCCGGGGCAACGCCACCTACTGAAGCTTTGCCTACATTATCTAATGTGCCTTCAAAGGCAGCGCCGGTTTGATCGACCAGTTTATATGTCGCCCCTTGAACAGGCTCCCCATCTGAGTATGAAAGAAACAGATCAACCGTATACGTCCCTTCTTGCTCTTCGGTTACTGAAACCGAAGGGTTTTGCGCGCCGCCCAAACACATGGTGTTGGCTTTGTTCATCGTCATTTGATCGGACAAGCGACATACGCCGGCACCTTCAAATTTAACGGTAGGAGACGCCGATATGAATTCTGCCTCGGCTTCAATGGTGCCAGATGAGACACCCTTTTTATCACCACCGGCATCGCCAGTACTGGCACTGAATTTACTGCCTTTAATAGCAATGCTGTTACCACCATCCATAGAAACGGTAGTGGTGCCGCCTGCTAAATCAGCGGACTTTGCATTATTGCCATAGGGAATAGGTACAACAGAGTTGCCAACTGTTGTTAAACAAACATCAGGAAGCGTTGCGTTCGCTTCTCCTCCCGAGCCTTGATGAACTACGCTGAGTCCATTCGCACAAACTGTTACGCCCATAGTAAGTCCAATTAAATTCCAATGAATGCATGATAAAAGAGATCGCAGGGTGCAATCTCTCTAAGTACGTAGTGAAAATGAAAGTAGAGCCTGTTAATTCGAGCCTAATTTTAAAAATGGACAGCAGATCTCATAATTAATTCTAATGCTACTGATATACATCTAGAAGTTGCTGAAATTTCAGGTCAATAACCAAGTAGGTCGCGACATACATAACGCCAAAAATGGCAGTACTAACCCCAAGAATTAACTTCGGTGAAACAACACGTTTTAGCGGCTTTTTTAAGTACTTCGCCTTTAAATTAACTAACGTTACTTTTTCTTGTTCAGCTAAACGCTCGTCTCTAACTAAACGATAAATCGTATTTCCTATCTCTGAAAGCTTTTCGTTACCACGGTCTTCTCGACCATATTTTCCTTTGAACCCAAGTTGAAGTAATAGATAAAGGAATTCGATGACGTGTCTATATTTTCGTGGGTCAGCTTTCAAACGCTCTAAAATAGTGAAGAATTTGTCGCCACCAGATGTTTCGTTATGGAACTCTGACAATAAGCTATTGGTACTCCAATGGCTGTTCGCCCCCCACTCTTGGCGACATACAGATTCATCGATTGCAGCACATAAGCAATAGCGTATAACCAGAATAGATGCCCTATCCAATTCCATTTCGTTAAGCTTTCGCTCACCTTTGCGAATCTCTCGAGCAACTTGTTCTCTGAAAGGGCCAGGGTCGTCCAGCCAAGGAATTGAAGACATACATGAAAGACTGGCGATCAACCAGGTAAACTGATCAACCAATGGGTTAACCCCCATGCTTTCTACATTTAGGTCTCTTACCGCAATATTCCTAGATAAATCAGGTGCAGGCATCACCTCCATTGGTTTGCCTGGTTCTGGTTGGAATAGTACTACGGTGATATCGTTTTCGACGTAACTCATAAACGTACAGCCCAAAGTTGTAGTGATAAGTTCGCGAAGTCACCAGCAATATGGACAGCGATGGCCGCTGCGTTATTCAAGGTACTCCATTCATCGCTCGTTTTATCCAATTCAAAATAGGTATAACCTGCATGGTAAGGTAACGCTCGAGGCACAACTGGCATTGGTTTCATTTCTATGCCAGGTAGTTGTAAGTTGATCAAATCACGAATGTTGTCAATCGAACCAATCTTAGTTTGACTTACAAACTGTGTATGTAAAATATCGAGTGGTACGTCTGCTTTAACCGCAAGAATAAACGTTGTAGATTCGACAATCTTACTGTCTGGGATTGCTGCCGTTCGAATTCCGTAGCTTTGCTCTCTTAGTGTTAAAGGTATTGCCCGTTGCTCTGACATCACGCTTAGCGTCATTTTTGCGCTATCAAGCGTGCGAGATAAACAATCAGTCAATTGGCGGTGGTTGTATTTTGTAAACTCTTGCGGTCTACGAGAGGCTGAGCACAACGTAGAGAGTTCACCTTCAGCTTGTAACAGGGTTCGATAAAACGACTCTGGATGAACACCCTCTACACTAGCAAAATGCCAGAATAACGGCTCATAACGATTTAAGGCTTGTAACAACATAAAATCAGCAACAGATGATACCCCCTGTTGGTCAACCACACCTAAACGCTGAACAATCGATTCTGCTCTGTGTTTTAGCATTGAAGCGAATTCTGTCGCGAACTTACTCAAAACTGTAGAAGCGTGTATATCGATGCATGTCGGGATATAGTTCTCATCCAGAATAATGCTTCCATCTGGCTTGACTTCCGAAATTTTTAAAATAGGAATGGATGTATATGCACTCTTATCCTCGTGATCGTACATCAAGAAGAAGTTAAGCTTACCCACGACAATACTTGCCATGTCTTCTGATTCATAACAGGCATCCACGGCCTCTTGGCTTTCCATTTTATAGCGGGCACCATCACTACTTTCACCAAAAAGTTCAGAGCGCTCGGATGGCAATGGGCAGCACAGGTACACCACTTTATCAGCTATAGATGGGTCAACATCTCTTACTTCGGGAAGTTCGGCAAGAAGCGGCAAATCAAATGGTGTGCGATCTTGTAATATGCCTTCTGCTCGCGTGATCCCGATTTTGCCTAACGCCAATAGTTCGGTGTTTATCTCGATTTTTTTCACTCCCCAATGTAAAGGAGAGCTGTTAGAGCTAAGCATGTTAGATAATTTGCTTTGAGACCTATCTAGCTGTTGGAAGTGCTGAGGCTTCATGAACATACCATCTTGCCAAACCACTGGGTTATATAAAGACATTCGTCAATTCCTTAAAAATACGTCTGTTCAATACCGCGGGTATTGTTCGAAGATAATTCGCTACCCTCTACTTTTAACCTTAAGAAGTACTCACTTTTCTCTTCGATCACTTCGACCTTACGCCAAGATGAACCATTAATATTTCTAAATGCGACAGAAAAACCTAGTGCTCTAGTTTTTGGGTCTAGCTCCAACAGCTCATGCAGCTTATCACCGGGCTGAAGCTGATATTCGTACCGTTTGATGTACTCGTCCCCCAAGGAGGCCTTATCATTTTCAAATAGAGCAAAGAAGTCCAAACTACGGAACATAACGGGAGACGTTAATTCGTGAATTCTCAAGATGACTGGCGATGATTGTCCTTGTTCGCGTATATTGAGGTGTTCTGACGCTTCAATAACTAGTTCAATCGAAGAGGTTTCCGGCGTTATTCCAGAAGATTCTTTGAACTGTTCCCACATTGAACAACCTGATAAAAGGAACAAGATAATAGGAGCTATTAGTTTATGCATGATTCGTTTTTGCAACCTTATTGTATCGTTCTTTAATCAACGCTTTGAATGTCGATTCATGGAGTTGACGAGTATTCTGGTCATAATGTTCCCCGTACTTTTGCCATAACTTCGATTTACTTAGAAAACGGGTTTCTTGGCTTAATACATCTTCGAATTTTTTGGGGTCGTTCGCTTTTAACTGATCGAACACAAGGTCGTTGAGTGTTTTTAAATACAAAGCGTCATGTTCATCAAGCTCATCCAAAATCTGTTCAATGAGCTCATTTGGAGCTAACAGATTTTGATTGTTTAGCGTTAACATTAACGTGGTTAGGCTAAGCTCATTCTTAGTAAACGAGTTTTCGTCTGTAAGTTCTTCAACACCCTGTAAGTTTTTGTACAGATTATCGATACACAATCGTAAACACGCGCCCATTTGCTTAAAAAATAGAGCGTCATGATTTGAATCAGTTTCTATATCTGCACCGAGGCCTTCGAAGAATGCATGTGTTACGTTCTCAGATGATGATTCACTCAGGGCGACATTATTCTGAGATCTACTTTCGCTTTCCGCACACAGTTCTTGAGTCTCAACATGTGGGACAAACTCTTGTGTCACCTCTTCCCATTTGTGGCTTTGTATATTCGCAGAACTTCGGGCACTAACAACAGATTGCACCGGAATTGACGTATGCTTAGAAACAGAAGAACGTTCAATAACGTCTTCAGGTTTGCCGTTTAAATCTTTATCATGAATAGGTTGTACGTAACCCGGTATTTCTTCCTCGTTATCAAGATTATGTGCATGAAGAGTCGTCGGGGCCTCTTCTTCTAATCCCATCCAATCTTCAGGAATCAAATTAGGTAGGTCAAACTCCGAGTGAATACTCAAACTGTCATCAACAACTTGCCTTTGAGGTTCGATCGACGTGCTCGCAAGGTTTTTATCATTACTTTCATCCCTAACAAGATAATCGTCGTCTCTTTGCATCGAAAACTTTAAGTGCTCAACGGGGTCATGACTGTCTACGTCGTCAGGTTTTGTTTCCATAAAAAGGTCTTCAAGTGCGCCAGGTTCAACGTCCTCTTCAACAACTGACTTTTCCAAATTCATTAGTGGATCGGTTGAATCTCTTTCTGGGGCGATTTCAGAGGCAATATCGTATGATGTTGTGACCAATTCTAACGATATACTAACTTCATACTGGCCAAGGGATATCTTATCACCATCACACAATGAGACTGGTTGATTCTTTAGGATCTTATTACCATTCACCAACGTGCCATTTGTACTGACATCACTAATGTAATAGGTATCTCCATATATACTCAATAAACAATGCGTACCAGATATAAATCGGTTGTGATCCGTTAATGTTACGGTACAGCCTGCTTCTCGTCCTAAAGAGCCTCCTTCTTCAGGCACCTCTATATTCTTAGCACCAACGTACTCTTCTGGGCACTTCGAGATCACCAAAATCAGTTGATTTATTCTCATGAATTACCTTTAAAACAGAAGAGAAACACTAAACTCAACGCCACCCAAACCCTCGTTATAAAAAGGTAAGATGTATGAAGCTTGAGGAACTATTTGCAAGTGCGCGTCAGGGTTACTACCCAATTTAATTACGCTACCTAGAGTGACAACGGCTCCGGCTTCAAATTGGTCGATGTCCTCAAGTTGTGCTCCATATCTAAAGCCTTGGTCATCGACTTTCCAGCGGTTAGAGTATTGTGAATAACCCAAAGATAAACCAGCGCCAATATAAGGCGTAAATATTGACCAACTTCCTAATGCGAATTGGGGAACAATGCGAAATTCGTAGTTAGTCACCTCGTTGTAAACACCATTACTTGGGGCTTCGATGTCTTCGGATAAATAATTTAACCCTAACCACCAGCGCCACCTGTTGTTACTTTCATCAATGGGACGAGTATGGACTAAGCCATATCGCAATGTATCGACTTGTCCAGTCGTTCCTTCTTTGTATTCGATACTATCAATGCTCAGCATATTAACTGAAGCACCATATCTTTCGCCCTTTGCGATCACGATAGATGAAAAAAGGCACATTGTGGATATTAGACCGATTTGACTTAGCTTTCGCATGCTTCCCTCTGAGTTCGTCCATATATTAATTAGATGCGCAAGATAGCAAGTATTATTTCTTTTACAAGACAGAGAACACGTTGCAAGCTAATTTCGACATTATAACTAGTAAAAGAAACGATATATCTATTAGAAAATGCATTAAGAAATCAACCAATAAAATGGCACTTTAAAATTAGAACTGTCAATAATAGAAAAGTTAAGCGTTAAGAAAAAGTAACTTTATGGGTAATTGGGTAATTGGGTAATTGGGTAATTGGGTAATTTTCGATCGCAAATTTAGAAGCAAACATACATAAATTTATCTAAATAGCGTAGAGTCGGCACTTCGATTTCGAGTTAGGCATCCGCTAACAATCAAGATAATGATTAAACGCATCAACCCTGCTCAATTAGCAACCATAAACATCATTAACAATACGCGTACGACATCACAAAAATAACCACAAAAAGACAACCTGGATCATTGAAATGACAAAACATGAGCAATTTTGAAGGTGTAACACCATTTTAATTATGTGACACACGTCACATCAAGGCTATATTCATAAGATTTCAAACCTTTTCACATTCAAATTATTAATTTTAACTATAGAATCATTAAAAATTATAATCACATTATCAATCATGCGGGCTAGTTTTATTGGTTTCGCTGTTTTTAGATTTCATTGTATATACAGTTGGATATTAAGATCATGCTCTCGTCAGATTTTACAAGACGCCCCATTGATGAAAAAAAACCCTACGGAACCAATCCTAACGGGTTAGATGAATTCACAGAGATAAAGCGCCAAATTAATAACATAAACAAGGTCACAGGCAGAGTTTCTTGGAAAAAAATTCAGACTTTGTCGAAAGAAATACTGTCCAAAAACAGTAAAGATTTCCGTTGTAGCTGTTATTTTACTGTTGCAGCTACGCACAACGAAGGCTTAAAAGGTTTAGTTGAAGGGCTTAACTCTATCTTAGATTTGTGTGTCATTTATTGGTTCACCGCATATCCAGAGGTGACAAAATCAAATGCAAGGATCGGAGCGATTGATTGGATGGTCGAACACACAGATAAACGAATTAAGTCCATAAAAACAAGTTCCGACGACATTCTATTGATCGAAACATGCCACCGCTTATGTTTGAGAATAGAAGAAGAGCTCAGACTACATTACGGTATAAAAGCACCTTCACTAGGGGGAATTCGTCGAACCTTAAAGCACTGGGTTGATGAGCATAAAGAGAACGAAGCAAAACTCTTTGAAGCAGAAAACACAAAAAAACTCCGCGTTTCGGAAGAACATAAAAAGGCAATACCAGTAGTTCAGCCATCAACCATTAAAATCGATGTGTCTAACAACAAACCTAAGAATGCAGCTGAAGTCGATGGAAAATCGACCTCGAGTTATTTAGTCATCTATCTTCTCGTTGGGTTTCTAATTTTGGCTTTATCCTCTCATTTCATTTATAAACAATATCAACGAAAAGAGTTGGCTAGACAAATCGTTACGTCTGATATCCCACAACTGAATGAAATAGTACATTCACTAAAGTATGAATATGCTTCGATTTCTGATGATGTAAGACCTAGTGTCGTCAATCAATTAGATGAATTAATGAAAGATTGGGGTACCGATCCAATTAAAGTGTACGAGATCGATACTCTAAATCAATTGACTATTGATTTAACTAAGCTTTACCCAGACTCATCATCCGTCTTACGTTTACGTAACGAATTCACTAATGAGCAACAAAAGTTAAACGCAGATTACATAAAACTTCATCGACGCTTCTCAAACGCGAGAACTGTGTTTGCAAATGCAATTAGAGGAAGTGAAAGTCAGAAAACAGCCCAAGCTTACGAATACAGCAACTCCCTTTTCCCGTTGATTGGCCGTATTGAATATGCAGAAAAAGAAAAACAACAAAAAGAGCTGCAGAAATCTCTTCAAATACTCAACGTCTATTTACACAAAATTAAAAACTTGGAGTCTGAGCTTAAAGCTATTAAACCGTAACATTAAGAAAACATCTTACGGCCAGATCATACAACAAACTTAAAACAACGAAATAGAAATAGGCTTATGTTAAAACACAAACTAATGAGAAACCCTGTTGTTATATCAACGGTGGTTTTTCTCTTTCTTGCAGCTACAATCGCTGCTACTTATATCCTTTGGCTAGATATAACAGACAAGTTTTATCTTTGGGTTGCTTTAGGCGCTGTCACACTTATCTATTCGTTGTTTCAGGTGACACTGTGGCTTAAGAAAAAAAACAACACTAAAGCCTTAAAACTTGAAACAGAGGAAGAAGCTCTAGCTATGGTAATGCGCCCTCTTCTTTGTCGTTCAAACAAAAAGCCAATATATTTGATGATTGGCAATAAACACGCGGGTCGAACTCAGTTCCTACTTAACTCTAGTGCGATCAAACCGATGGATCAAACTCGTACCGCAAAGAATGATTTTTTCGAATGGTATGAGTCTGACTCGGCTGTATATATCAAACCAGCTCAACGACTGTTATTTCAAGAAGTATCAAGTAATGACAGCGCTTTATGGAATGCGTTTGTAGATGAAGTCATTACACATAAACCAAGAAAGCCATTTTCTGGTTGTCTATTCTTTATTGATTTTGAATTTCTAATTATCTCTGAATCGGAACAAATAGATTACACATTAACAGCTCTTAACCATCGATTAGAATCAGTAAGTGACAAAACATCATCAGCAATCCCTCTTTATCTAATGATGTCTAAGCTCGATAAACTAGAAGGTTTTAAGGAGTACATTCACTTTAGCTCCCTAAAAACATCGGTCGAGTTTCTATCAATCCCATTGAAGGAAGCTAAAGGAGTATTCGTTGAATACTATCACGACAGTTTTCGAAATTTAGTCAAAGTGATGGAGAGTAATGCACTGGATTCATCTTCCCACTCTCACGACGTAAATGAAAAGCAAGCTATATTAGCTTTCCCTAAACAGTTTGAGTTATGTCAAACTGAGATCGCATCAGTAATAGAGCGACTTTCAGAACTGAATACTGGGTCCTATTCACTTGATATCCGCGAAGTGTTTTTTATATCGAATATCCAAGGTGGTAGAAAATACAACCTATTGGCAAAGAGCTGTAGTAACTACTTCAATTTGCCGATCATTGCTTCAGAACATACACAGTTGACTGAAACGCCCTATTTCACTCGCTTCTTGATGGACTCTCAAATCCTCCCAGAATCGGACTTTGCAGGCGAAAACAAAACTTATCTTAGAATGATCCAGCGACAAAGTCGCTTTGCTGTTGCTGTTTCTATCATTTTGCTTGCGAGTGGCGCTTACCTCTTTTCAACGACTTTGAATAGCAATTTAAGAGTGATTAGCCAACTCATTGGGATTGACGACTCACAATCTCTAATTCAAAGAGATAAATCTTTTGATAACTCACTTGAAAATGCAATCCAAATCATACAACCATCTTATCAAGCATGGCTTAGTGGATCTCATGCATTAGATAGTGAACTTTTAAACCTAAACGTTAGCCGTCTCGATGAAAGCACAAAAATCGCTTACAACGCCCTGATCACGCAAATTAGAACGCACCTAATGCCAGCAATTGAACAGGGATATCGTTTACAGCTAACACATAACCAAGACAATGTTAACAATGCGCTGCCTTTGCTCAAAGGCTACTTAATGTTAAATGACCCAAGCAAGCGAGAGACAAAATTTCTACGTCAACAAACAATGTCAACACTAGAAAAGCTAAGCACTCAACCTGAAACGATTGCTAGCGTAATGAAGTATTTAGACGCCTATCTCCGCACGAATTTTGAGCCGGTATCAATAAACATGAATATTGTTCGCGCGACAAGACGATCGTTGCTTTCTCATTCAAACGTAGATTTGGTTTATGCTAGCTTATTACAACAAGCTGGTGATATCGATTTAGGCACTTTGAACCTACAACGAGCGGTTGGTTTTGACTTCAACAATGTTTTCAACGATAACTTAGATCCTGCACGGTTAGAGATCGATAAAGTTTATACGTCAACAGGTTTCAGTACTTTTTATCGCCCTCGCGTCGATTTAATGTCTCAACAGGTTATCACTGATAATTGGGTTCTTGGCCTATCAAACCACATGATTCCTACTGACAAAGAGCAAGAAAGCTTCAAGAGACTAGTAAGGAAGAAATATACCGATGATTACATTAGTTATTGGCGAAATGCTTTGAGCGAGTTAAAAGTAAAACGTTACAACAATGTAGGGGAATTGACTAACGCTATTGATCTAATTTCCGGGCCATCTTCCCCAATGACAACCATTTTAAAACAAGTTTATACAAACACACAATTTTCACCTATAGGCCAACAAAGCATTTTGATGGCCAAGGTTAACCCAAAACTTGCCGGAGCGGTAAAAGCGGCTCCGGATCTCGTTGAAGAAATGGTACAACCCGATTACTTATTAATGAAAAGGGTTGAACAGGCATTTCATATCCTGAATCAGCTGCAGATCAATGAAACTCCAAACTCTCCCACTCCATGGGATGAGACGATAACCGCGCTGAGTCGAGTTCGAACTTATATGAAGGATATTGCTGACGCACCAGATCCTCAAATGGCCGCGCTGTCAGCAGCGCAACATAGAATGGGGAGTACTGAGGCAGATCCTATTATTCGTTTAAAACAGATCGCTCAAAAATCTCCTGAGCCAGTAAGAAGTTGGCTTTTAGACGTAGTTAACCAGAGCTGGTCCGTGATGATTTCTGAATCATCAAAAGGAATACAAACTCTTTGGTATAGTGAAATATATAGCAAGTTCAAAGAGTTAGGATTAGGAAAATATCCTTTCGATTTAAGTGCAACTGAAGAAATTTCAATCGATGACTTTGAACTTTTATTTGCACCAGGAGGGTTACTAGATGCATTCATCGTCAAAAACTTCGCACCTTTTTACGACACAAACCTATGGACACCAAAACAAGTAGAAGGTGAAACGATGCCGCTCTCACCTGAGTTACTCGTTCAGCTTAGAAATTATAATGTAATTAGAGATACGCTAATCAATAAAAGCACAAACCGACTGTATCTTCCTTTTAGCGCAAAAGTACTTGACCTGGACTCTAGTGCAATCAGAGCAAGCTTGAAGATAGCAGACTCAAATATCAATTATTACCATGGCCCTAGCAGAATTCGAGAACTCGAATGGCCTCCTCAAAATGGAGACTTCAATATAAGCATCACAATACAAGACGTAACAGACGAGGGGAAACAACACGTACTGAGTAAAAATGGTCAATGGGCTATCTATAGACTATTTGGAGATTCTACGTTGACAAATACCCACAACGGCAGCTTCGTGAGTGATATAAAAGTATCAGGCAGAGACCTAAGCTTACGAATTACCCCTTTAACTCAGAGAAATCCGTTTACGTTGGCGGAGCTATATAACTTCACTCTACCTGAAGCTATATAATACAAATACAAATACAAATACAAATACAAATACAATAATTATTCGGCAAAGGCAGAACACATGATGTCAAACATTAGTTTACAAGGCTTAGACAAACTAGATCGCAAAATTCTTTCGAATCTACTCTCAAATGGACGCGAATCGATTGCTAATTTATCTCGAAATATAGGCTTATCACGCACAGCTGTCGCTGAGCGTATCAACAGACTTGAAAAAACAGGTATTATCAAGGGATATACGGCGCAAGTCAGAGTAGAAAACGACGGAAGAAAGGCAGCGAGTTACCTCCTAATTTCTTGCGAGAAAGGTAAAAAAAATGATGTCAGTGATGCACTAAAAGAATTACCTGAAGTTAGGCTGACCAGTATCGTTGGCGGTACATATGACATTATATCTTTGATTGAAGCCCCCGACTTACAATCAATACACCATTTATGCAACGAGATAGAGTCTTTTCATGGTATCCGCTCTCTTAATACCACCGTTGTCTTACACCAACCAATTAGTCGTTAAAACAAAGCCGCTCTTATGAGCGGCTTTTTCATACGCCTCCAATAACCCTAATTTTCGCATCTTTTTCACTCGCTTGACCTAACCATAACGTCTGGCCAAGGCTAGCTCCTTGGCCAAGCTGATTCTTGGGGATCGAACCTATATCAACAGTAAGCCTTAGATCCCAAGACATTGGGTCGCGAAGAATGAAGCGCATCAAACCAACTAGGGTGGTATGAAGCTCTCCACCATAGGAAAACTTACGGTACGTATCAAAGTCAACATTGTCGATACAGAGGTTAAATTTCCCGTTTAGGTCTGGGATACTCTTACCTAAATGTAGGTTTGAACCCAAAGTACAATTAGTTCTATTCAATTGATTTCTTTGACATTCTGCAATATTCACTCTCCGGAATACCCACTCTTCAATTCGTACACTTGGTAATGAAAAGTAATGCGCCACAATACCGGAAATTAGTTTAGGCGATCGTGTTCTAGTAGACAGTTGATTAACGTAAGACAAAATCTTTGCACGATCGAGTCCTATCGCTTCTGACTCTTGAATAACATTAGACAAGCCAGCTAGGTGTAACATTCGTCCAGAGAACTTGTCCGCTGCACCACTTTGATACTGAACATGATAACGATACTTTTTCCAAACACGATAAATTAAGCTGGTATATCGATTATGGAAGAAATCAAAAAAATCTTTGACCGGATTATCATCAATATCTCTACCAACTAACTTTTCGGTGTAATTAGCTGGTAAAGGAGAACTAGAGCCGTGCAAGCCCAAAAAATTAGTTTCGATTCTAGAATATTGCTTACCCGATCTTTCCATGTGACAGATAAATTCCATGTCACTTTTAGGGAAACATAGATTTGGTGAAACGCTGAACGCAACCCTCTCTTGACGAAAGTACTTATTTTCACCAACAGCTACAAATTCACCGTCCGGCAAAAGTTGATAATGCTTCTCCAATAACAGAACAGCTTGAAAGAAGCTAAATTCATTGGTCTTCTCTGCTAATACATCAATCATAAGATCGTTTGTTGCCCAGTTAAGCTCGCCCAATGATAGCTTTCTCCACGTTGTTCATCGTAAACTTCTAACTCTGTAAATGAGTTAACGCTTGAATATAGTCGTATGAACTCGTTCAGTACATTCGCCATCAAAAACATGTCGCCTTCATTTACAAAAAAGCTAGAGTTCATCATTAACTTTAGTTGATTACCTCGTACTGATACCCCTCTAAACACTCTATCGATAGGTTTCATTTCTGATGAGATAATACCATCAAGCCTATGTAATGAAGCTCTGTGTGCCTGCCTATCTACTCTAGAGTGAAAGTCGTATGTCGAGAGTAAAACTTTAAGTACGTCGATATTAGATAGCGATAAATAATTGAGAGACATATTTGCAATTAGTTGCCATTGGAGCTCTCCGTTGACTTGAGGACTAACAGATTGTGTAGGTTTAGTAATGTTGCTAAAAGTAGCGTAAGTTGGTGATTTATGTGTTGTATATATGACATCACCAACAGACAATCTTTCAGAAAGATCCGAATTGCTACACTGTAACTTCATCAGCACTGTTTCAGAACCTAGATCTGCGATATCACCATTGTGGGTATGGAAAGAGATAAAACGTTCAAGCCCTCTCCCACTCACTCGCTCAGATACTTTAGACTTGTAAAAATCACGCTTATCTCTCTGGTTGATTTGATGCTCAAAAGACTCAAATTCGATAAGAGGTTTTCGGCGCCTTTCATTTTTACTCCAGCTTTCTACTTGGTCTATTGAGTAAACTTCGTAATGATCTTGATTACTACTTTGTGGCCTTACTTTGTATTCATTGCGACGGTGCTCGAGCCTGATCGGGTCCCCATCTTTTTCGAACAGGTTGACGGCTGGAGTGCAATGTAGCCTTAAGTGCTTATCTTTCAGGACGACTTCAGCTGGTAATGCTCTCTTAAAATGAAACTTCAGATTTACAGTACTCTTTTGTGGGACCCCTTTTAACCACTCAAGGCCGGTGACATCAAAGAACATAAATTTCTCAGGTAATGAAAAGTATTCTTGTAACAATCGATAACCGGCAAATGAGTTTTCGCTATAAGGCAATATTGCCTCATCGTCTTGGTAACCAACCGGCTTGACAAACTCAGGTCCTAGTTTACGTTTATAGGCACCGCCAACATCCAGCTCAACATAATCTAAGTATCTAAATATCCACAAAAATAGAATTCTAGTTATATGAATCTCACCATGTAAATGAAACCTCAGTTTATCTAATCCAATACGTGATAGTTCTAAGCCATGTTCAGTAGCCAGTGTTACATCAACCGAAGAGCTTGTTCTGCTGTTACTTTGTTCGATACTTGTTATTTGAAGCGGGAAGAGCTCTACGTCATAACAGGTTCTAAATAAGCACTGCGTTCCTTCAACTTGTTCGCTAGCCATCTCAGCCCCGCGCCTCACTACCGTTTTTTCCGTAACACTTCCTAAATGTGGCGTTAACTCACTAATGCACAACGACGGAATAGAACGCATATAATGTGGCCACAATAGCGTCATCAATGATTGGGTCAACTCTGGAAGTTCGTCGTCGATTTTTTCTCTGATGCGGCCAGTAAGGAACGCAAAACCTTCAAGAAGACGCTCGACATCAGGATCGAATGTCCCTTCGGACAGAAAGTTGGTCAGTTTGGGATTGTATTTGGCAAACTCACTGCCGGATTCTCGTAGATATGTGAGTTCATCTTGAAAGTATTTACTGTTACTCAAGGGACACCTACTAAACGTTAAATTGGCCGTCAGTTCCCATATAGACGTCAATGGACATCGGAACTTTCCCACCGTTATGTAAGACTTCTCCGCAAATGCCAAAGCCTAATTGAAGAGGGTTATCGTGATTTTCTCTATAATGAACTTCTACATTTCGTAGCCGAGGTTCGAAGCTTTCAATAGTGGAAGTGATGTTCTTTTGAATATGGCGAACTAAGTTAGTATTGCTCGAAAGAACATCGTTGAAATCAGGTAAGCCATATTCCCCATCGATCATTGCATTTCCCGAATGAGTATTAAGTAGATCGGCAAGGTGTAGATGAATGGATTCAATCAAATGTTTATGTGAGACTACTTTCTCATAACAGTTTTTAGGTTCACCTAGTTCAATTCGTTCTAGTAATCGGTAACCTTTTTCCATATATAACTCTAATAAAAAAGCAGCCAAGAAATCTGGCCGCTTATTAATTTCTAAAACCTATTATTGGTCTAGTTTACCAACCAAAGATAAGTCAAAGCTTGCACCCATGTACTTGAAATGCGGGCGAACAGACATTGATACTTTGTACCAACCTGGGTCACCCTCAACATCAGACACTTCAACTTTAGCCGCTCGCAATGGTCGACGACCACGAACTTCTGCTGGCGGGTTTTCTTGATCAGATACGTATTGACGGATCCATTTATTTAGCTCGACTTCAAGGTCTGTACGCTCTTTCCAAGACCCTATTTGCTCACGCTGAAGTACCTTGATGTAATGGGCTAAGCGGTTGATAATGAACATGTAAGGTAACTGAGTACCCAACTTGTAATTCATCTCAGCTTGCTTACCTTCAGGCGTATTCGCAAACACTTTTGGCTTCTGTACTGAGTTTGCCGAGAAGAACGCTGCATTGTCAGAACCTTTGCGCATTGTTAACGCCATAAAGCCTTCTTCTGCAAGTTCGTACTCACGACGGTCAGAAACCAATATTTCAGTTGGGATCTTAGTTTCGATCTGGCCCATCGCTTCAAAGTTGTATACCGGAAGATCGTTAACCGCACCGCCGCTTTGAGGTCCAATAATATTTGGACACCAACGGTATTTTGCAAACGACTCACTGATCTTTGAAGCCATCGCGTAAGCTGAGTTACCCCAAAGGTAGTTATCGTGGCTATCCGTAACCATTTCATCGTAATCAAACGCCTTAATTGGGTTATCTTCAACTGAATATGGAGTACGAAGCATAAAGCGTGATGTACACAGGCCTACATAACGTGCGTCTTCGTGTTCGCGGAATCCACGCCACTTAGTATATTGAGGACCTTCAAATACCGATTTCAAATCTTTTAAATTTGGTAATTCTTCATAAGAATCCAAACCAAAGAATTGAGAAGAAGCCGAAGTAATAAATGGTGCATGAGACATAGCTCCTACATTACCCATATATTCCATCAACTTAATATCAGGTGAAGAAGCAGACAATTGGTAGTCACAAATAACAGCGCCTACAGGCTTACCGCCAAATTGACCATACTCACGAGTATAGATCTGCTTGTATAAACCGGATTTAACTACTTCAGGGGCATCTTCAAAATCGTCCAGAACTTCGTCTTTCTTAGCCGAAATAAGTTCGATTTGAATGTTCTCACGGAAGTCCGTGTGATCAACAAGATATTTGAGCCCGCGCCATGTTGATTCAATAGCTTGAATTTCTTCATTGTGTAGAATTGCATCAACCTGCTTAGATAATTTCTGGTCAATCTCAGAGATCATCAAATCAACCAGCGATTGGTCTACTTTTTCTACTGTTGAGCTGCTTAACAACTCACCAATAAATGCTTCAACGCCACGCTTTGCAACGTCAAAACCTTCGTCGCTAGGCTTGAGGCGAGTCTCATTTAGAATGCTATCCAGAAGTGAGCCTGATTCAACTAGAGCTGCTTCTTGTTCTGGTGCTTGTACTTCTGCCGACATGGTATTCCCTACTCTGCTTTTTCGCCTTGGTCTGCACCAATGCTAAGTTCATCCAAAAGTTTCTTTCTTGCTTCTTCATCTTGAAGAACAGCTGCTATCTTCTTACGGAAAGCAGGTACATTTCCTAGAGGGCCTTTTAATGCAACCAAGGCTTCACGAAGCTCTAATAAGCCATTTAATTCTGGAACTTTCTTCGCAATAGACTCAGGAGTAAAGTCCTTCATATTTTTAAATGTAATATCAACGCCAATTTGCGCGCCTTCTTCGTCAGAAAGTCGATTGTCAACGTTTGCTTTGATATTCGGCGCATAGCCTTCTAATACTTCGTTAAAGTTGTCTTTATCGATATTAATAGGATTACGCTCTTCGATCGGTGTTTCATCTGCACGGGCAGTAAAATCACCGACGACCATCATACTTAGAGGCAGTTCAACATCTTCAGACGCATCGCCTGTCGCTGGAACATAACGTATATTAATTCGCTCTTTCGGAGCCACCGAGCCATCACGTGACATAATTAGTCCTTTTCTAATTTATTGCTGGTCATAAATTGTTCCCCATTCGCTATATATCTTTGGTAGAAAATCTTTATTTCGATACAGTTCCCTAAGAGTTTTTTGAATTAAATGCTCTA
This sequence comes from Vibrio sp. 10N.286.49.C3, assembly GCF_041469545.1. Classification (NCBI taxonomy): domain Bacteria; kingdom Pseudomonadati; phylum Pseudomonadota; class Gammaproteobacteria; order Vibrionales; family Vibrionaceae; genus Vibrio; species Vibrio sp. 10N.286.49.C3. The sequence goes on along the minus strand of NZ_JBFRKT010000056.1, from coordinate 22,583 downwards.
AGGTGAAAAACAAATGAGGTTCCCAAATTGATAGATTTAATTCTTTGCTGACTTCCCAACTTTTTTCCAAGTAAGGCAAGCACAACGGATACAAACCAACATTTTGGTAGGCTTTTACTAACTTCAAATGCAACATAAACTGCCCACGACCGGAGTTATCCAACTTGAGTTTTTCAGACAGTTCAGCGACATACATACCCAAATCTTCTAGGGCAATATCCTCCATCTCTGATAAATCATCTTCAGAAACAACAATACTTTGAACAATTGAAGAGTTATCCGAAGACGAACCATTACCTGTAGATAACCAAGCAATGGTTGCTTCATCTGCAAATGGAATAGAATTTTTAAAAGATAGGCTTTCAATTCCATTAAAAGAATCGATAAACCTCCTTGTTTCTTGTTTAACGGCCGTTGCAGCTTCGTCATACCCAAGATTACTCAACATTGAATAAACAAAATAATGTCCAGTCAGCCAAAAGGGCGCATCGGTCAGAGTTCGTTCGAGACGCTTAATTGTGTCAATATCACTTTCTTGATGTGCTTTGTCTCGATACTCAACTTGCTGATCTAATGAAACCGCTAAACTCAGCTGAGTAACGTTTTCTTGGTGGTCTGGTAGACCGTCAACGTCGAACCACGTGAGATGACGATAAATCCGATATCCTAATGGTTCTGTCGGATTAGAATGCATCATCATTTCTGCAACTTTTTTTAACGTACGCTTTGATGCTGTCGGAGACGAAAAATCCGTTTCAACGTCAACGAAGTTAAGTTCACTGGGCGAGATCCGTGCTTTATTTGACAAAGCTTGAGTCAAAGAAGAATCTAAAGGTGGTTGAACGTCGACATCTTTCACTTTCTCGGACTTTTCACTCGCTTCGGTCAACAGACCTGTAACGACAGCCCTGTCTTGTCCTAATACCTCTTCGCTTGAAGCTGCGTTCTGCATCAACTGATTTAGCTGAGTTTTTATTTCAAAAAAGTCCGCATCAGAATCTTGAAATATTTGGTCAAATTGGCGCTGAATACTTTCGACTAATGTCACACAACGTGAAAGTGCTTCCCAACTCAAAGATTGGGTAGACAATTTAGTCGAAACAAGTTTAATTTGATGGTTCAACCATTCAACGGCACCATCTCTACCTCGCTTACGTTTTGGATATAACTCGCCCCCAAAATGGCTTATTGATTCGTTAAGCAAAGATAAACCTTCGTCTAGCCCAGCGACTCCGTTCTCTTCAACCAAAGCTCGAATCAAATAGCAAAGCGCTTTAAGATCCTTACTATGTTGACTTAGTACCTCAATTGAATGGACCTTTACTATATGCCAGTCAACAGTCTCACCAAACAATGAACCAAATTTTTTAACTTCAGTTTCCATCATTTCGTAGCAAAACTCATACCTAGCGTCCTCACCCGTTGGAGAGGCTCCTGGTATTGGTGCTAATAACGTTTCTGTATCGATCAAACTCAAGTTAACCTCGGCTTTCAGAGTTGTAACTTCTAATTGCTCGCTCGATGGCTATTGCACCTCTTGCGGGTTTAGATAACTGATGGCTCTTATCAATTGAGTCACTTGCCATACTATTTAAAATTTCGGTTATCTCTTCAAACTTCTTAGGAGCATTTATCTCTAGATCGACTAATGAATCATGGAGTTTTTGTGTGCCAAAAACAGATTGCTCAGTCACCGTACTGAACAAGATGAATTCACTTCGAGCCACTTTCAGTGCTCTTACTTTTGCCTTTAATTTAGGCGTATTGCCAAAAAATGATTGCGCGGCTTCTGCCTCATCAATAGCTTTAGAGTAATAATGTTGCTCCGCATTATTCTCTATTGAGAGATCTATTCCGTTCAGCACTTTCTGGGGTAAAACATGGCTATAAAAATAAGCTTTTGATTGATTTATTTTCCAAGCGGTTTCAATATCGCTATCAGCAACTTCTGACTTACCATCTAGTATCAAATCGACCAAACGCTGTTCGTTATTTTCATCAAAACTTGCGATATTTTGTGAGTCGATGGTCGCCTTATTAATACTTGCCATCGCGTCCGTCAGCGCTTTGTCTGCATAAGGAAATAGCGCCCCGTCGCTGTTTAGTTTCTCTCGTAACGAAACAAGCTTTTTCCGGATAGACTTCAAAGTTTTAGGAAGTTGGTCAACTGTTCCTGCATATTGACTTAAATCCGATTCATAGTTTTTGTACAATTGAGCTAATTTACTCTGCTGTACTTCATAAGCTTCTCTGTAAGGAGCTGTCGAGACGACATCTTTTTCCATGTCTTCTAACGCAAATTCAATATCCCACGGTGACTGAGCCAGGAAAGACGCAGTCTGGGCAGGTTTAATCGTACTTACTAGATTACTTGTACCGTTGCTCGATTTAACTATCGATTTCCATTCAGGTTGGGTCTGGTTATACAAATAAGTCCCTGTAATAATTGCAACACACAAAACCAAACTCGCTTCTAAATAGCGAAGTCGCCCAGTGTGAATTCTATCGATAGCACTATGTTTTGTTAAAACGAGATCGGCGTTACGTAAGCTACTAAACAAGGGGGCACTAACTTCAGTCTCAAACTTTTGAGTATCTATCTTAGCTAATTGTTGTGCGAACGAAGTAGCCGTGTATCTATGCTGTCTTGGGTTGCCAATAACTTCTTTAATTAACTTCCATACATGATTAGGAATTTGAGTTGGTCGTTTCTTTGCTTTAAGTTGCGTAGCCCAAGCATCGCCAAATACTGCACCAAGAAATAAATGGCCGGTCAATAACGCTAGAGAATAAACGTCATCTTGTGGTTGAGCCATTCCAGATTTTAGAAACGCGGGAGATGCGTAGCTCATGCTTGCTTCTGCATAAGTGTTTGACTCTCCAACATACCGAGCCGCACCAAAGTCAATCAATTTAACGTAATCCGACTCTGTAACGATGATATTTGACGGCTTAATATCTAAGTGGCAAACACCTCTGGTGTGCATAAACTCTAGCGCACCAGACAATTGGTAGATCAACCATGCAATATGATCATGCCGAAACCCTTTGGGAGAATGGCGTGCCATTTTCTCGGCTAATGATTCTCCCTGAATCCAATGATACATAAAGTATGGTCGTTCGAACTCTTTCCCTATTTTGATGAAATCAGCGACACTTGGGTGTTGAGACATTTCAAGTCGACTGGCCTCACCTATGAGTAATTCATGTGCTACGTCAGATGAATTCTCGTTTAGAACTTTGCAACAGACCTGTTTTTCAGGACTTCCTTTTTTCGCTAAATGATAGACAGTCGTTTTGCCATTTTTTGAAGGTAATGTATCTAAAACGTCAAATTGAGAAAAAATCACATACTCTAACTTAGGCTTATTTTTATTAGCCAAGTCCTGAGCTTGCTGATTTTTCTTTTCGATCGCTTTCACAACCAACTTATCTAGATAACCTTTGGCTGTCCCTTGCTTTTCTGGCACGCTAAACTCTTTATCAAACGAAATAAATTAATGTAGGATAATAATTACTGTCTAATACCCTTTTCAATAGCAGTATTAAAAAACCTCGGTAAGACTATTACTTTAGTTATTATTACTAAACAACCACGCATAATAACAAACTCATTGACTACCAATTGTTCATTGTTTTCCGATTAAAAAATAAAAACTCTTCTATCGTAGTTAGGCTTGGAACAAACATTGCCACATAAATCACACTTTATAATTACAAATAAGAGGTTATTGTAAGTAATAAATTTCAGACGAACAGTTCAATCATTACCGTGAAGATATGAGCAGCTGTGGCAAAGCATTTAAACTCAAGGATTACTTGCCTTAATATTTAACCGAATTTAATAATAGAAATGTAGATTGATGAGATTATCGACCGGATAAGCACTTAAGAGGTGATGAACATTCAAATTGACTTCATGAGACGTTAATTACCGAAGGGCTCTCAGCCCTCCGGTTATGTTAGCTCTGCTAATTATTTTTCATACGGGTCAGTTGAAGTAACGCCCTTTCGCCCTGCAAATCAAACATTAACAAGGTAATAGGTCTATTATGAGGCCCTTCTTGAATAGCACTGGCCATTAGAGCCAATGATGAGCAACTGCCGAGTGTGCCCCATAAATCATTGATTAAAAATGGCTGTTGAGGGTTATCAAAATATTCTGCACGGGCACCTAACGCAAAACCATAATCTTCAGTATGAGATCTCAAATTGGTCATATCGGAGAACACAACCCCAAAACTCTTGATACTACGGCTCGCACTTCTTACAAGCTTCATCATTGACCGGCGGGTTGTATTTGCAGGTTCTAAGCCGAAATAACCTAATTGTCCCAGAGGGGTAAGCTTTAACGTTTTAACCAAATTATTCCGGCACAAAATTACGCCCGCCCCTCCTTCGCTAGGTATTATCCCCCAGGGGTTAGACGAACTCATAACGTGCCCGGTTTCAATCAATGCGTCTATATTTGCCACAGGCGAATCAACCGATATACTCATTAAAGCATCATATTGATTCAATTTGGCCAACGAGGTGCTTAAGTGTAACGTCCCACCTTGCTGAACCACTTCATAGTGAGAGATTGAGTCACTGTGCTTACATTCACTTAACCATTCACTAACCTCTACTATGGAAAGAGCTTCCGGAATGTTGATGAGTAATGGAATCGGCTTTAGGGCCTTAGGTAGCTGCTTTAAAAGAGCCCCGACTAAGCTCTCAATAAGCTCTGAGCATTTGTCAAACAACGATGTGTTGGAAGTGTATTCAATATTACCGTAGGTAAATCTTTCAATCCCATCCTCAGCTACTTTCTGATCAAACCTTCCCAAATCCGCCTTAGCGACTGCTGTGGCAATTTCAAGGTTCATGCCCGTTGGTGTCATGGCTTCCATTCCAATAATAAAACGAGCTGAATTGTTATTCATTGTCGGACAGCTCCTGCTTTTTATGAATCCTAGTTGACACTAACATATGCTCCTCTCCTTGGCATGGGAACGCGGCGCTATAGCTAATTGAAAGTGTACGAGCCTCTGTGTCAATAAAAACCGTCGTAATAGTCATATCGACTTGGTAAGTAGTATTTTTAAACTGAGCTTCTGCAATATACATATCTTTAGGAAAGCGAAAAGAAAGCGCATCATTATGACAAAATCCACTCATCATCAATCGTTCACCGCCCGATATGAACCCTCTACACTGTTGATCTTGTGGTGCGCTCTGATAAAAACGTTGGTCGAAATCTAACGGATAAAGGGGTTTCCGATTCTCTAGCCAATCGGCATCAAAAGTCCCAGCATACCGCTGCCTACCTCCAAAAAATGGCGCTAGCGGGCCAAACCCTGCTACCCGTGTATTCTTTGACGTCGCACTCCAATCTTCAGTTGGATAAAAAACAGAAGGTACTTTCTGATTTAATAGTTCCGCTTTACTATCAGCAATACCTCCGCCAAGCCGGTTTCTTAAATCGCCTCCAATAGCACAGGAGAAATCTATCTCTTTTTCGACAAACGGGAGTGATTTACTCAAGGTTACGCTACCACCATGCTCTATCCATTGCCTATCTCCAAGTACCGATAGAGTTTTATCAATATGGCCATCAATCAAAAGCCGACACTCGTGGTATGTAACGGCCTTTTTTGCGTAACTTCGCGCCTTGCCGAAAACCAGTACATCTGTATTGGCCTTCACTACAGAGAACTCATGATCAACTTTCATCGCAGAAAGTCCCGCTTCACCCAAATAAATAGGATCGTCATAGATCTCTGACTCTTCCAGCTCCTTCCAAACAGAATCTACGAATTGCCACGAGCGCTTTCCAACAACAACCCAAACCTCTTTACCGTTCTGATCTCGTTGAAAACGGCCTTTTATTGAAAGTTCTGGATGGTTCTCAATATCCCACAACTGCATTATTATTCCTTAAGTTAAACCTTTCTGAGGCTGTTGAATTCTGAGTTAGTCGCGTGATATTCCACTTTTGTTGATGAGTAGGCATAGCCATATCCCAAGGAATGTATGAACGAGTATGGAGGCAAACCTGACGCCAAATCCAAATCCTAAAAGCTGCATTAACTTGAGTATCGAACATGGCTTGTATACTAGTTTCTAGAGTCAAAGCTTGTCCCATTCGACCTGGAGATACTTGTTTGTAGGCATCAGTCTTGGCCCACTCTTGTAACCTTTCGAGTATTTCATGCCATTCAAAATCAATGCCCAAGTTTTTTGGTGTCACAGGTAAGCGTTTTCCATAAACAATATAAAGCGCTTGGATCCAATCCTCACCTTCGAACTCTTCAAGGCTCGATATCAATTCAATTATTATAGGAACGTGTTCATTGAGGCCATGTAATACAAAATCAAATGGAGCCTGTGCACTACTCGGATCAAAGTGTTCAAACTCTTTGAGGTCTAAAAGTTTGGCATAAGTGATAACTTCAGGATCAGACATGCTATCGATTGAGGTACCGAACTCCTGACGAAACCAAGTTCCTCTATCCTCTTTCGTAAGCAAGCGTTCAAACAGGTTCTGACTTCCATTTGAATTTTCAGCTAACCAGACAACGCTTTCTGCGTCGTTTTGTAACGATAAAAACAAATGTGCTTTATGTTTAGAAAAGCGCTCATCTTTAAGCCAGCGCTTTAACAGGCCAACTGTGATAGTTTGGCGTAACTGTAAGCACTCTAAATAAAGCAGAGGCAGTTTAGAACCACCTTCAACCATTTCGATGACTACAGAGTCGATACTTGGTAATGACGACTGAACAACCAAGAATTTTGCGGTTTGGTCATCTAACTCATCTAGTGTAGATAAGCCACAAAGTAGATTTTCATGATCCTGTCCAATATCGGAATTCAACATAAGCCAAGCATAAACTGTCGGTTCACTTTGCTTTAATTGATGGATGAGTCCCGGAGCCAAACGATAGAAAGACAAATAAACATTTTTTAGGTCTTTAACCTGACGATCAGCCAACGCTAAATACTCCAGCTCGATGCTTGGGTATCCCCTCTTATGGACTTGTAATCGTTGCTTTAATAAGAAATTGAGTGTCTCCGAAGCCAGTGACAACTTTTCATTACAAATTTCCAGCCACTTGATAGGAAGCTCGTCCAATAAAGCGAGCGTACTTTCCGCATTGGCAATCGCCAGCTCCACATCTTCATTAGTAATCGGCTGGTTTAGCTGATCTATACCTATTTTTTGACGCATCCGTGAATCCAATCTAGTAACACGATCAATTGATCGCGATGGTGCCGCCTTGAATTTTTTGTGCCTTCTCAGCTTGAGAAGTCACATATTTGGCTTTGGTGGTAATTCGACCATCACGGCCGCTGTAGCGAGTTTCGGTTTCGCCACTTCTCACAATTAACTCTTGTTCCGTTTCAATAACCATTTTCTTTGCTCTCAGCACAAACTCATCCGACTCCTCAAGAATGGAGAAAAAGATATCTGTGACTAAAGGAAGGTTAACGTCGTTATTTAGGAACTCAATGCGACATGAAAGTTTGTTATCTATAGCAAATTGTAACTCAACTAATTTAAAGCCTCGCCCCAACCTTGCATTAATTGGCTGCTGTAACGAGTTGCCTTCAAAGTCGACTCGTACTCCATTCATAGACTCATTGATCGATAAGATTCTTCCAAAACGTGAAAAGCAAGCCGATAATTCGGCTTGCTGTTCGGTGATGGTTTGTATTATTGGGATTTGTTTTTCCATCATTAATTGACCGCTACGTTGCCACCTTTGACTACAACTTTGTCACTTCCTTCAATGGTTATTGAAGAACCTGACAGCTTAATAGAACCGTCGCTATTCATCACTAATGACGAACCACCCGTTTTCAGTACAATCTTGTCACCGCTTATGATCTGGGTCGCACCATCGGCTTTATATGACGTGTTCCCTTTCACAGACACAGTCAAGTTGCCACCAACCGTTTGGTTATCATCGGCACCAATATCAGAGCTTTTTGATGCGCCTACCGTTAAATTGCTGTTTTCACCCACATCCAAGTCATCATTCTTACCAATCTTGGTAATTTGATTATCTCCAATTTCTAGATCAGAGTTGTTCTTTACATATTGAGTTTCATTAGCGTTGTAAGTAACCGATACGTCTTGCTCGACAGTTTCAGTAAACGTACTGTTAATTTGGGTAGTCTTATGGCCATCGATTGTCTCTTTATGATCACCATGAACATCGTTCGTCTGATGGCGCGCCACTTTCAAGAATTCATCTTGGCCTATATCGCGATAGCGGTTATTTAAAACCTTGGTCGACATGTCCTTTTGCGCATGAATGTAGACTTCTTCTTGATTGGCTTCATCTTCAAAGCTCAACTCGTTATAGCCAGTCCCTTTATGCGTTTGAGTTCGGAATGTCGTACGTGTTTTATTCTCTGGTAACGAATAAGGAGGATAATGAAGCCCGTTATAAACAGCACCTGTCACTAAAGGCCTGTCTGGATCGCCTTCTAGGAAAGTAACCACCACCTCATGGCCGATACGAGGTAAGTATACTGCTCCCCAAGTTGGTGCTGCCATTGATTGGCTAACACGAATCCAGCAACTTGAATGCTCATCGCTCTCTCCATAACGGTCCCAATGGAACTGGACTTTGATTCGCCCAAGCTTATCTGTATAGATCTCTTCGCCTGCAGGGCCAACAACAACCGCTGTTTGTGTACCTTCAACTAAAGGAGCTTCAAGTTTTGGAGCCTTAAATTCAACATGTCTAGGAATGCACGCAAACTGGTTGTGATATGTGGTCGGCAAGCCATTAGTTTCGTCTTCATGAACCTGAGGATCGTGGCCACTATGCATTACCGATAACATGAGGTAATCACGATTGATTGCTGAGCGTGGATGTTCGCTGACACTAAAACTGTATCCAGAAGCCAATCTCATGACATTACTGCTTGCTTCTACTTGTTGATTGTCAACAACATGCTCCGACATCCATTCATTTGATCTTACTTGCCCCATTGCTGGGTCCACGTAACGCCCTGGGAAATCGAACAATTTCAGGTCTAAATCAAGTTCACCAGAGCTGCTCATTTCCTGAGGAATTTTCGGAAACTCGTAGTTATAATCAGTGTAAGTAACGTGGCCGGTTTTCACTCTATTCACGAGTTCAAGGTCTGAGATATGCTCGCGGTCTGCAACACCACCACCATCAGCATGGTAAACAATTGGCCCCAAATAAGACCCGTTCAGTGGCGTGTTCAATAACTCAGCTATTGCGTCATTGCTATCGACAATCACCATCGTGTGGTTAGCTTCTGTATGCTCGAAGTAGTACCACATTCCGTGTTCTGCCAGAATTCGTTGAACAAACTCAAGGTCTGTCTCTCGATATTGGAGCACGTATTCTTTTGAAGGATATACGCCTGACAGCTCTAATCGATAATCAGTTACTGACGCATCATCTAAAACTTCAGAAATGATTGCCGACGCTGATTTCTGTTGAAAAATACGGCAGTCTTGTCTTTGGCTCAAAAACCAAGCTTGTGGAACTAGAGTCAATTGGTAACGAGAGAATCTCCTGCCCGATCCAAGGTAACGCACCTCATTTACCACGCCGTGAAAACATCTCGCAGAACTGACGCCTTGACCGTATAGAGTCAAACTACCTGGTTTACGGATGAGTGCGTCAAATGAGATATCAGGATCAAGTGAAAGTAATGATAGGCTGATTTGAAAAGGCTTGGAAAGCTCTTCGATTACCTGAAAGCTTTCAACACGGAAATCATGCTCAGAGCCTTGCAGTTCAAACTTAAATTCTACGTCATTCACCATATCTTTTACCTGATACTAATAATAGAAATAGGGCCAACAGCAATTGTTGACCCTTTGTTGTTCACGAAAAGCGATTAAGCTTCGCGTGGAGCACGCCAGTCATCGTTACCAGCAGTACCACAGTTTTCGTGAGTGACTTCGATTGCACGGTAAGTCAGCTTAAGTACTTCTTCAGTTACACGATCTGAAGTTGCAGCGTCTTGACAGTGATTCATACGAGTTTGGATATCTACAAGTAGTGCATCAATTAACTTGATTGAGTAGTAGTGCTCTTGCTTACCTTGTACTGAAGTACGGTAGAAACGGATTACACACTCTGGAAGCTTTTCGCCAGACACTAATGCGTTGAATAACAGAGGTGAACAACGGTCTTGTACTTTAGTTACTACTACAGGGCGGTGAACACGTTGACCTGTTGGTTGGCCACTTTGTGGGTCACGTGGAACTGTTAGTACGTGATCAAGTTCTTGAACTAGGAACTCATCAACGTGAGCTTCTTGCCAAGTATTACCTACAGAATCTGCAGAGTAAGTATCTTTAGTAATGTGACCTTGTGTTTCACCATTGATAGACATATATGCTGGAGTTGGCATCGATATTTCCTTTTTAAATTTTATAAGTCATTAATTCACCAAATCGCTTATCACCGCGACTGATTCAACTAATACAAACATCATGCCAACCCTATAAAGGCAACAAATACAGCAACTTAACGAAAGCTTGGTCATTTACAATTTATATGTAATAACAATTTATTGTATAAAAAAACAAGTTTTCGAACATTTAGTTTAATAAATTGAATTTAAAAAACAAAGACAAAACAACTAGCTTGAACAATTGAAATAAAGTTAAAAAAACTATCAATTAAGTCGAAATACCTAGGTTATATTTTATTTTATATGAAAATCAATACTTCAATCAGACAAAAAAACAAAGCTGATAATAAAAACAACCAATAAACAATAGTGAATTCATCTCCGAATAAAAAACCAGTTACCAATTTTAGTATAATTAGCACATCCCATATAAATAACTAACAGAATTAAAATGATAAATATAAACCTTTCCTCTTTGATACAGCGTCTGCACCCGATTGTAAAAGTCGCTTTAGAAGATGCTGCTGCATTAGCGGTATCGGAAAAAGCCAATGAAGTGCAAATTGAACACTATCTATTAAGCTTATTAGAAAGGCCAAATAGTGATTTTGACATCTTATTAAGTCATTTCGATTGCTCAGAGACCATATTAAGACAATCTATTCGTTCTACGCTAAATACCAACACCACAGGAAATGGCAGCAAGCCCGTTTTCTCTTCACTTTTAATCGAATGGCTTCAAGAGAGTTGGTTAGTCTCGTCTTTAGACCTATCCGAAACTCAGATTCGCTCTGGTGCCCTACTTCTTACGCTAGTGAGTAACCCACTACGCTATGGTCAGCACGGTTACGCTTCAATCTTAGAAGGTGTAAACCCAGACACCTTAAAACGTAACTTTTCTGAACTTACAACAAACTCTCTTGAATCTTTAGCAACGACATCTGAAAAAACCGACGCACGTGAAGATGGTTCGGCATTAAGTAAATTCACCACCGACTTTACCGGCAAAGCAAGAAAGGGCGAGATCGACCCAGTATTCTGCCGTGATCAAGAAATCAGACAAATAATCGACATCTTGGCGCGACGCAGAAAAAATAACCCAATCGCAGTAGGTGAGCCGGGAGTTGGTAAAACAGCGGTGGTAGAAGGTCTTGCTTTAAAAATTACCGAAGGAGATGTGCCAGACTGCCTCAAAGGTGTTGAACTATATGGCCTAGACATGGGCTTACTTCAAGCAGGAGCAAGTGTAAAAGGTGAGTTTGAAAAACGCCTTAACGCAGTACTCGATGAAGTGAAGAATTCACCGACTCCAATCATTTTATTTATAGATGAAGCTCACACGCTAGTTGGTGGAGGCAATCAAGCTGGAGGCAGTGATGCTGCCAACCTACTTAAACCCGCTCTAGCACGTGGTGAAGTAAAAACAATCGCTGCCACCACATGGTCTGAATACAAGAAATATTTCGAAAAAGATCCAGCTCTGGCGCGCCGTTTCCAACTGGTAAAACTTGATGAGCCATCGGCTAGTCAAGCCGCATTGATCATCCGAGGCTTAAGACCAGCCTATGAAAAGTCACACAACGTATACGTACGTGACGACGCAATCACTGCCGCAGCAAACTTAGCTGATCGTTACATCACCGGACGCCAACTGCCAGATAAAGCAATCGACGTGTTAGATACGGCTTGTGCTCGCGTCAATATTAGCCTCAATGCAACACCGGCACCTGTTGAAACATTACATCAAGAAATTGCGGCTGCGAATCGTGAGCTCGAAGCTCTAGAACGTGACCAACTGCAGCAAACGGGTGACAAACACAGTGCCGCTTTAATTCCTGAGCTAAAAGAGAAGATTGAAAAGGCCACCGAAGAACAAGCTACCCTTCAGGTTCAATGGAAAAAAGAACAATCTCTTATTCAAGAGATCATAGAACTGCGTAGCCATCTTTATAGCCTTACTACTCCTTCGACTGAAGAAGACAGCGCTCCTAAAGCTGACAATACGGTTCAAGATGATGATGCACTAACAAGTGACAAACCAAATTGTCATGAATATTCTGAAGAGCAGACTCGTGAAGCTATTCAGTCTTGTAACGAACGTTTAGATAACGTGCGCGGTACCAATCCACTCGTTCACTATGAAGTGGGTCCCGACGAAATTAGTCATGTAATTTCTGATTGGACAGGCATCCCTATGGGTAAGATGCTTCAAGATGAGTCGCAAGCCACCTTAAACTTGAAGCAAAACCTAATTCAAAGCATTAAAGGCCAAGAATTTGCCATTGATGCGCTTGCTGAAGGAATTCAAACCGCAAAAGCGGGATTAGGTAACCCAGATGCACCAACAGGCGTTTTCTTATTGGTTGGCCCAAGTGGTGTAGGTAAAACAGAAACCGCTCGTGCTATCGCCGACCAAATGTTTGGTGGTGAGCGCTTCATGACCACCATCAACATGTCTGAGTTCCAAGAGAAACACACTGTGTCTCGCCTTATTGGTTCTCCTCCTGGCTATGTTGGTTTTGGTGAAGGCGGTATGCTGACCGAGGCAGTTCGTCAGCGCCCTTACTCTGTTGTTCTTTTAGATGAAGTTGAAAAAGCAGACCCAGAAGTACTCAACCTGTTCTACCAAGTGTTCGACAAAGGCACGCTAAATGATGGAGAAGGTCGTACCATCGACTTCAAAAATACACTCATCATCATGACAAGTAACCTCGCGACTCATGAGATTGAGTCTTTGGTTCACCAAGCGAAAGACATTGATGCCAATATCGTCGCTGAAGCCATTCGCCCAACGTTGAATCAACACTTCAAGCCAGCCTTGTTGGCTCGTATGTCCGTGTTGCCATTCCTTCCACTTTCAGACGCAGCAATGACTGATATCATCCATCATAAACTGAAGAAAGTGTCTGAGCGCCTGCAAAGCCACCACAAACTGGCACTTTGCTATGGTGATAACTTAGTGGAATTCGTATTAGGCAACTGCCGCCTTGCAGAGACGGGAGCTCGAAATATTGATGCCGTTATTAACCGTCAACTATTGCCGCAGCTTTCGACTCAACTACTGGTGAATGACAAGGATGATTCACATACTCAAATTGAAGTTTCTGTGGACGAGCAAGGAACTCTAACCTATGCGTTCAGCTAACCATAGTGAGCTTAGTAACGCCCTACTTGCGATCAGCCAATCTCTGGCTGATCGCAGCCAGTTAGCTCAAACTTTGGATGCCGTTCTCACAGCAGCAAGGCAAATGACTTTCGCGAAACATGGCATCATTTACGTGCTTGACCAAACCGGTCAAGCCTTGATTCCGAGCACCGCACACCACCATGAAACAGTCATTGCCTCACATCCTTGGGAGCCTCTGCAGTTAGACACAGTAAGTGAAGCCGACCCATTCAACTTCGCCGTACGTAACGGCGAAGTTGTCTTGATCAATGAGCTATACACTTACAATGGTTATGACTGTGAAGGCATCTATCAAACCGAGCAAACGTTAGGTCTAAAAAGCAATAACTTACTTGCTTGGCCATTGATTGATGATGAAAGTAAAACTATTGGATTATTGGTTTTGCTTGATTTAAGCGTTATCGATAACGAAACCGCACTTACCGAGTTTTGCCGAATGGCGGCAAGTAATATTCGCCATGCCATTTGGTTAGAGCAATATGGACAAGTGATTAAGAGTTTAAGCGCTGATAACCAAGCGTTGGTTCGTGAAAATACTCAGCTAAAAAAGCGGACAAAGAAAACCTATCAAGGTCCGATCGCTGAAAGTGAAGAGATGGTCAATGTATTGAGCCGACTTGATAAGGTGCTCTCTTTGCCTGTCGACGTCTTACTTAGAGGCGAGACGGGTGCGGGTAAAGAAGTCATTGCAAAATACATTCACGAAAACTCGAATCGTTCTGACCAAGCATTAATCGTTCAGAACTGTGCCGCAATTCCTGAACAACTTCTGGAATCCGAACTTTTCGGGCACAGAAAGGGCTCATTTACCGGTGCAGACAAGGACAAAGTTGGCTTATTTGAAGCAGCAAACGGTGGTACCCTGTTCCTAGATGAAATTGGCGATATGCCAATGCTACTTCAAGCTAAACTGCTACGTGTGCTACAAGAACGTAAAGTTCGCCCTGTAGGCGCCAGCAGAGAGATTGAAGTGGATGTTAGAGTCATTGCTGCGACACACTGTAACTTAATGCAACAGATTAAAGACGGAGGCTTTAGGGCCGATTTATTCTACCGCTTGAACGTATTTCCCATCACCTTACCACCACTGAGATCCAGACAAGCGGACATTATCCCACTTGCCGAGCACTTTGTTCAGCACACCACGACGATGTTAGGCTTGCCTCAATCACCAGGCTTGAGTGCTAATGTGAGAAACCAACTACTTACTTATACCTACCCCGGTAACGTGCGTGAGCTTAAAAACATCATTGAGCGATCGGTTTTATTATCAGATTTCGAAACTATTACTCAGATTGAGTTTGGTGAACAGATCCCTGAAGACGTAGAACACCGTCAAGTTGTTGCTCCAGCTACATCGGCAATTCAAACCACGTTCGAACCTGAACCTCTAGGAGATGACGATGTCGCAGTTGGCCTAAAAGAAGTCGTAAGCCAATACGAACGCACAGTGATTATCGACTGCTTAAACTCTTGTAATTGGCACACAAAACGGGCAGCTGAGCAGTTGTCACTCCCGTTAAGTACTCTCAACCATAAGATGAAGAAATACGACATTTCTGCAGCGGGTTAAGCGAGAAGATCTTACTTCAGTTTCCATTGATAAGAAAAAAAACCGCCCGAAGGCGGTTTTTTATTTACTTAAAATCCATTTGTTTATCAATTCAATTTGGCGCTCACTTAGCCTAGTTGGTTTAGCTTCGCCTGCTGCCAACCACTCTAAAATAGGTGAAATATCAGAGTAAGTTTTTCCGTAGCGCTCTGCTATTTCTCTTTTCGAAGATAAGTCTGTTTTATCCTCTATTTTCAGAATCTCTTCAGCCCCTTTGATATGTTCTTCTTTGCATGAATACCAAGTTGCAGGAACGTCTTCACGGTCAACGGCATGCAGATTGAGCCTGAATTTTTCTGATTGCGAATGTAAACCTGACCCAGTAGGCCCAATGAGCTCAAGTTGAAGATCGATATATGTGCGAAAATTATCAACTAACTTCTCAACTCTCTTAAATGGTTTAAGCCCAGCTACTTTTGAGCCCAGTGCATTGACATATTCAGGCTTGAAAATCTGGGCATAAATATCCGTCTTCTGCCTTAACCCAACAAAGTTGGTTATGGCATGACTTTTAAGTTCATCCGAACTCATTCTTGAATAAGATTGACGTAAGCTCTCAAGCTGAATGGAGAGCTCGGTTTTTAATGGTGTTCCATTCTTTTGTGTGGTCATTACGTCAAACTGCCATTCATTATCATTTTCAAGAATAGTGCCTATTCGGTATAACTCCTTTTGACCCAAAGCAAACTGAGTCCCACCTGATACGCCAGTTAGAAAATCAATATTGTTCGTAAACTCGGCTTCTCTCAATTTGGCCTCAACACCAATCACTTTGCCAGGCGCGAATCCTAGGTTACTGAAATGTGTATCAGGACAGTGTTTAGTCTTAACGATCGCTAGGCAATTGACCCACTTACTCCAGTCAAAACCCTCAACCTCTTTGTTGTAGTACCGCTCTAAATCAGAGTATTTACCTTCAAGACCTTTCTGCATTATATGGAGCTCAACGGTCGGATCATCAAACACTTTAGGGAAACTGCCTTGGTCTGAACCCGGTTTAGGCGCTGATAGGAAACTTTCTGAAACTAACAAGTGATCAGCATGCCTAACATCCTTATTTTTACCAAATTGATAAAGTCGAGAGGGGCTTAGTGAGAGATTGAATGTAGAAATCCCCCATGTCCCCCAAAAGTTATAATTAATAGGTTCAAATAAATCATTAACCCCTTTGATACCCGCCAGATACTCATACTCTAGAGGCAGCTCACCAGAGCGTAATTCTCTATTTTCTTCTTCAAACAAGTGGTTCAAATATATGTTTTTCGTCGAATCTGACGGAATCCACGGTCTTGTACCTTTAATTTTATTGACACCAAAAACAAAAGACGGTTCGATAATGACGCCCCAAGTTTCATCATCAGATTGCTGGTTAAGAAGCGCTTTTTCCTTAGAAGTCAAACTTAACATATCGACTATCGGCTTAATATCTCGCAGGTACTCTGAACTTCTATTAACGATTTTTGAGCGTTTTAGCACCGCATCTGTTAAGTCTGAGTAATTCGACCAATTCCAGCGAGCTTGAACCTCAATTCCTACTCGATGCAATAAGCGACGCTTTTCTTCAGATATCGACTCTACAGCTCCCTTAGCCAAGACGACGATAATCCTAACTTCATCAAATGGTGACAAAGATCCATGCTCTTCTAGGAATTCATCCATTGCTATCCATTCTTTTGGTGCTCCGTCACGAGCCGTTTTAACGGATATTGATTGCTTAGCTCCTCTGTACAACGCTTCCAGATCGTTAGTTTTGAAGGGAATTTCAAACATTTTGACAAGCGCTTCTGTATTAGCGGATGCCGTGTAATGAATCGGGCTGTATTCCATAAATGGTCTTGGGCTTTCATTATCCTCAGCGTCAGAGTACCAATCGCTCAACTGTCTGCCCGCAATGCTTGCCCCTAGTTGTGCGTAAGCAGAATAAGTACTGGCTTTTAGGAGTGATAACTCAGCTTGTGCATAGTCTGAATCCATAAAGAACTCATCAAGGTGGATCATACCAAACCCATTTTCATTAAGTTGCCACTGATCGTTGAGCAAAAAAAGTTGAATGTAATCATTAATATTTTCTATCGAAACGTTGCTATGTTCGCCTGACATTTCTTGATAGTTTCGTTCAAGCAATAATCGACTCAAACCATTCAGCGCGTGAGCTCGTTTGTAATAACTTGACTTCATCTCGTCAGAGAGGCTTTCTGAACCAAATGACAGTATTTGTTCTTGAGAGACAATATTTTGGTATTGTATTTTTTCAAGATTATTTCGTAGCTTTAAAGTGTCTGCTTCTTCATTAATCAAATCATAAAGATTTGAGAACACCGAAGAACCTGCCTTGCCTACCGTATAAATAAAGTTAGCAGTAGCTCCCAAAGGCGTTACTGAAGCCACATCAAGGGCAGTATCAAGGGCAAGTTCTATTGCATCTAAAGTGGCCGCGTCAAGCTGCATCTCATTAGCAATCATCATTTGACGAGACTTTTCGACGACGGTTAGTCCACCTCGAGAAACTGGGTAATCTAAGATTGCTTCAAAATGAAGCAGTAAGTCGACGCGACGATTGCGCCGGCGTTGATCTTCAGAATCATTGGGGACAAGCGGATCTCGCTCACCTAGACCAATGGTGCGTATGCACGTTTTCCAAGCAGCCTGGTTAGACGTAATCCCTTCTAATATACATTCTCGTATATAAATCGCTCGCTCTTCTGACAAAGTCTGGTTGTATTCGATCGACCCACGCGAACAAGTGTGACCCTTTATCGTAATTGGAATCGGGCGGTGTATTTGCGATAGTATCCCACCCAACTCAATTAAGCTGTCTCTAGCTTTTCGGTTATCTGAATTGCTGCGGTCAAAAGCAAACGTTGTACTTCTTAATTCGAAGATGTGTTGCCCTTTTTTAACCTCGGTATTTAATGAAAGCTCATCGCTGTCTCCAAGATTGGGCAGTAGATTTTTGAGTTGTTCAAGTGCCTTAGTCTCTGCGTTCAAAAGCGCCTTATCACCAATGCTGGCCAAAGACTTCATTCCAGGCTGCTGTACAGTCGCAAGGTACTCAAGCACAACCGAATCAAGCCTTTTGCTCGCCTTATCGTCTTTGTTGTAAGCCTCTACTAAGTTTCCACCTTTAATGATGACATCAGCCAAAGTGAAACCTTTATCGACCTTTTCCGCTATTTGAGTATCTTGTAATAACTGACGCCACTGCGAAGGCACTTCAATCAAATTGATCTTATCTTTCAACTTGTCAAATAAGATATTGCCTTTGTCACCGAACAACTTAATCATATCGATTTGACTCTGGCCAAATGCGGCCGTGTTCGCTGAAAGATCATTAGCTTTGCTTATAACGGACAAACAAGCCTCTGTCGCACCCGCAATATTTCTCATTTCGCTATCAGCACTGCCACCAACAGAAGCCGCAGCAACCTTGGCTACGGTTTGCCAACTTAACTTGTGTTGCATCGTTTGGGCTGCACTTTCAATGTACGCTTTATTACTTTGTACACTGTGCCATATCTGGGGAGCAATTGCGTTTTTTGGCTCACTGGCGAGTTTTTCAGGCAAATCAGTCGGGCTTTGTTTCAGTTTTTCCAGTAAATTGGGGTAAAGGTGAGAGGATTGATTGAACAGTGCTTCCTCTACCGAGATGGGATCACCGTTCACCAAAGCACTGCGCCCAAGCGGGGTTGAGATTGGTAAGTGCAATACTCGTTCGCAAAAACTGTATTGCTGGATTTTAGTCTTCTGCCAAAAAGCTTGCGCGCTAAGCTCAATAACGGTAGAGAGATCAATATCAAAACGGCAGTGCTGGTTCGCCTCCTCGAGTTTAAACACCGAATCGGAAATTACCCAGAACGTAGCGCTATAAATGCTCTTTTCTTGACCGTCGATATCTTTGAATTTCACTTCTTTAACAGTGCTCACCGCGGTTAAATTACTGCCTTCTGCATCCCCTTTAATACGCAACTGTGAAGGAAAATTCGACAGCGTAACCGTCGCGCCAATGAAGTTGGCATCAGAGAAGTGCACCACAATCGTATATTTCTGGGGTAAAACAATGGCTTTTAGCGTACTCAGTTGTTCTGACTCTATCGAGTACTCAAGTTTACCGATAGCAGCAGCATAGTGTTTATCATTGACCTCTTTACTTGGTAATAATTCCGAGATGGAATAATCACTTTGTTCAGTGACTTGATAGTAATTTTCTATAGGCTTAGTTTCTGCCCCAGAGATAAGCGAATTATACAGATTCACCAGCCATTTACCGCCTTTGCCCTCTTCACTCATAAGATGAATTGGCGCTAAATAAGGTGGAAAAAATAGTAAGCGAGAGTGACCAGAGGCAAACGTCGTCGCGGATGCAGGATTACCTTGCAATGGCAAATCTTGTCCCAAATCTAATGATTCAGGCGCATTAAAATAGGTAATTTTCCCGAGTGCATCACTGTACAATAACGCCGCTTTCGGTGGTGTTTGAGTTTGGTACCCTTCGCCATCATAGCTGACAGTCCAGCCCTCACGGTCATCTTTAGACGCGAAACACACATTACGCAGGGGAAAGTATCGACTATTTGGTACTGGTCCCTTGTCATCAAAAAGTTGCCCTAGGAGATAAACACCACTGACTTGAAGGTTTGATTTCGCCATGAAGTTTACTCCTTATTTAGCTTTATTTGAGTGACAGTGTGCCGTCACAAAGTGATCGCCTTTTCTTTCAATTTGGCATGTGGTTTCACAACGTCCGATTTCAAGTGATGTCCACTTTCCATAATCTATTTCTTTACATTTTTCTTGCTGTGCTTCCTGATAACGGGCGAAAGCTTGCTTGTATTGAGAGTGGTCTGGTAAGGCTGGGAATTCCTGACGTAAATCATAATCAGAGAAATCAGGCTGCAAACTCGCAGGAACAAAAAGGGAGAAGCCATTAACACTATCGCCTTCTACAGGCGGTTTATACTGGTAGGCTAGTACATCAATCGGCGAACTCTCATCTGCCTGACGCGCTCTATACAGTCTCGGGGTAGGCGCATCCTTGCCACTTAATACGCCGAGTTGCAACGTGTAGCGGCTGTCTGTACTAGCCAAAGGTATGGCTTTGTCGGTTGCTCGAGTATTAAACGCACGATAGCCATCCTTGGTGTTGCAGGTAAACGCACCGCCATCTTCCCGCCAGTAGATATACTCTGCAAAGGCATTGTACTTTCTCCGCTCTTCGGCTAAATAACATTCCTTAGGGTAATAACGCTCCTCCTTGTAATGTTGCCAATCGCCAACTTGATAAACAAGATTGGTTTCCTTATCGGCTTTACCCAAAATTTTTTTGCTACGTGAGGTTCTTGTCTTAACCAGAAGTTCTTTCCCATCATTTAACAGCCTTACTCTTTTAATCTTGTCATAGGCAAGATCCCCCCAATTACCTTCAAGCCATTTCTTTCTCAGCTCAGGAGAATCCGGGTTGGGTAAAGCCAACGGCAGCTCACTCATAACCATGCTTTTTGTATCAAATTCATACGCCTTACCGAGTTGCGACATGTAAGCTTTACTGCTGTCAAGCAGCCAGCCACCAAAGTTACAACCGCCACCAAAGCGTTCAATTTGGCGGGTTTTAAGATCTGCAACGGCGCAACCTTTTAACGATGCGAATAACCCCATGTTAAAAAATAAGAAGCGGCCATTTGGTGAGCGCTGCGGGCGCAAGTTTTTGGTAAACCCAACTAGGCTGCCAACTTCTTCTGGGGTCAACAAGGTTTGCAGGTTGCTGCCGTCTAAATTCATGGTGTATAAACCAGCTTGTTTGCGGTTTTCAGCACGATAAATCTGAGTAATGATTTGCGGCTTGTCGCCGGGGTTGTCCCACTGAGCCAACGGCGCGGTGCGTGGATCTGCAACTTCCAATATCCAATCTGTTTTCTCTGATGTCCAACCATCGAAGAGCCCCATATAAGAAACTACTGTATTTAGCGCTTTGTTATATTTTTCTTGCTCCGCTTGTGCAATCGCTCTTTCATCTAACCATTGCCTAACTTGTGGGCTATAAGCACTGCCTACCCCAACGCCCGCTATAGCTAATGCGGTCAAGCCAAATACGACTTTTTTATTCATAACTTACATTCCTAATTCTTGTTTCCACAGCGACATATATTGGCTGAGATTATCTTCTGCATTCAGCTCTTGTTCGCTGCGTTCTGGCTCGGGCTCTACCCTTTCCGCCATTTGGCTCGGAGTCGACCAATTCTGTATTTGCTCAAGAGTTAAGTCTTGAAAAACCAGCTCCGAGTGATGGGTATGACCTGGAGAGGTTATCTGTAAAGTGAATTTTCCTTTTGGGGGAAAACCACCGAGCTGCGCCGTCGCAAAATGTTGGTTTTCTTGGTCATATTGAAGCGCTTCACTCAGTACCCAATCACTTTCACTATCAGATATCACCGCATAATGAATGACAGGAGTATTAAAATCGATCAGCCCCGTTTCAACTGACAATTGAAAACCACTGTTTTTTCCATCCACATAAGCAATCACGGTGTTACTCTGGTCGTAACTACGTACTATGGCTTGTTGGTCACTCAGCCATGGCATGTCGTCTTCGGTAACTTTGTGGATGGCTGCGCTGTCTACATTGGAGGTGAATTGTTGTGCACTGAATGACTGCCCGTCACTGTAACTACTTAATTCATCTAACGGTGTGCTGGATTTCTCTAGTAAAGCAGCATCCGATTCTAAAGCTTCAATTTGAGCGAAGCGCTTTTGCTTTGGTGAAAAAATGATCTTGAGTCCACTTTCCCCTTGTTGGACGTCACCCGATATTTTATAAGGTGCCCAGAAATGCGGCATGGCAAAGCCGCTTGCGCTTCTTTGTATTACCTGAGGTGTGTCTTTTTTCTTTTCTTCTTGCTCTAGGGTACGGTAATACTCGACGTCAACATCTTGGTAGTAACCTTTCTCGTTTATGGGCATCTCTCGCCAAAGCTTCCCTTTCCAAAAGACATAAAGGAAACCACCACGCAGATCAGAAGCTTTTGCTTTGTCGTTGCTACCATCTAAGTAAGCCAATGATCTCACAGGCACCAACACGTTATCCCATTCATCCATATAAGTTTCTTTATCAACGGGTTGCAGGTTTTCTGCGAGTTTAAGCAAGATTGGTTGAGGCTGGTCAGAACAAGGGATTTTGATGTAAAGCGTTTTGCCCTCAGTTTCGAGATCTTTAAATGTCGCGAGACTGCGGTGTTTATTTTCGGTATCGGCCTTGCCTACCGTGACTTTTTCTTTTTGAGTATCAGTTTTACCCAACATCAAACATGCCGCATTGCTTGACCACTGGCCAGCAAACTCAACGACAATTTTATGTTCTGGGGAAGGTTCAACCGGCGAGAAGCTATAGTGACGTGC
>NZ_JBFRKT010000055.1:11089-109579 GCF_041469545.1 Vibrio sp. 10N.286.49.C3 | reverse complement strand
AAGCTCTCAAAGTCGCTGACATTTCAATACGATAAAGTGATTTATCTCATTGAACCTACTGAAGAAAACAGCCGACTAGCGCACGAACATGTCAAGATACTCGACTACCCAAACGGTGAAATCGCCATCCAATACGGGCATCGAAAACTCGAATTCAAAACCTTCGACAAACTCGAGCACGTTCAACAAACCCAAATCGTCGACAACAAACGCCTCGGCCAAGTTTTAAAATTTGCTCAGCAACAACAAGAAAAATTCGAACAACAACAGCAACGAACCCGCAGTAAGAAAGCCCCCAAGCGCCGTGCACAACAAAGAGCCCTACAAACCGCGCCTCGAGCCATCAACCCTGTCCTCACCGACCCCTTCAAAGCTTCCAGTCGAAAGACTTAACAAGGGGACATTTCTATTGGGGACAAATAAGGACATTTTAAAATGGGATTGACAGAGTATGTAAGCCCCAGATAGTAATGTCACTATTTTCCAAAGTTATTCTTGTCATCGTTTCCTCTTAAACCCTTAATACAACTGGTGCCTCAAGCATATTGAGTTCACCAGCATTCTCTAAATGCTCTTTTAACCCAATCATTATTGTTCCGTCTGTCTAACTTACATCTTCTTGTACTAATGATTCACCGCGCTGTGTGTAAACCTTGTGGGCATTGCTGTCGTTTCTTTTTCAGATTTTACACACGCCACCGTGTTTCTTGTTGGCTACACTCGTTGAATTCTGTTTTGTGTTATCCAGTAAGCCAGTTAAGTTTTCTCACACGAGCTCGTCTGTAAGTTTCCATGCTCAGTTTTTACAGCTCGCTCTAAAGTTTGTGTTTGTTGGTTAGACGATTGGATTACTCTGTGTTCTTCAGATCTACGTAATGTCACGAACAGACATGTTCACATCGGTTAAGTCACTTTACCGAAACTCACAAATATTCACGCTCGCGGTTATTTGCCCTTAGATCATCGTTGGAACGGATTTCGAATTAACGTTGATCGCGCGATCCTCATTACCTCTGAAGATCGGGAATTCAATCCCAAGGAATTGCTCAGTTTTGCGTACTGGCGTGACGAGCACCGGCAACTGGTTGAACGACACGGCAAAATTGAGTCCCCGAAATACTATTCAGCTAAGGAGCATCCCTTGCCATTTCGTGGTGGTCGTCGTATGCCGCCTAAGCCCTGGATCCCAGCCAAATTCAAATAATAATCAAGATAAATAGGATTAGCGATGAAAGTGAGTGTCTATATCGATCAAGCGCTGTTCAACCAAGCACTCAAAGCCGCCAAAGGCTCTGGAATGACGCCGTCCCAAAAAATCGCCCATTGGGCAGAAATGGGTCAATTCATGGAAACCAAATCCCTTGGCTCACTAAGGCTGATACAAAGTGGTCGTAAAAAGACATGACTCACCTACCCGCTTTCATTGATTTAGCGCAAGCACGGAGATTTACATAAAAGTATGGATGTGAACTCAATCTTTAGCAGTCGAGATTAAAAGTTTTAGCACCAATGGAGAGCGACAATATGGCAGCACAACTTCCTCACTCTACAAACCGCACAGCGCCGGCACCAAACGCGCCAAAGCGACACCTGAGCGCATGAATGCAATACTCGAAGCGTTACGAAAAAACAGACGGAAAAATAAGAAGAAACCGCCTAATTTTGATAAACAATACTTAGAACTAGTAACTTTGAGGTATGCTTTTGATCTGAAAGCACTTATTATAGGCGGAAAGCAAAAACCCGAGAGGGACTATCTTGTAGTCTGTCTCGGGTTTTCATATAGATTGCTGCAGGCGCTTGAATAATCAGTGGGGCCTAACAACTGCTATAAAAAGGATTATAGGTAATAATGGCGGAAAGTCAAGAAGCATACCCATACAAAGACATTATCGTAAATACAACAAAAAGTAGAGCTGAACAGATAGAAGTAGATCTATCTAACGAAAGACTATTGCCATACTTTAATGACGGTAAACACGATTGGCATATCGCTTTCAACCTGTACCTATATAATGCACGGTTATCAAAAGCTTTCTTGTACCCACTTCATATATTAGAAGTGGCTTTGAGGAATAAGTTACATGAACTATTTTGCTCAGTTTTCAATGATAACTGGCCTAATGATCCTGCTTTTCAAGCTATGTTAAATCAACATAGTTCGAACTCATTGAACAAAGCAAGGCAAAAAGTAAACAATCGAAGTACCGAGGACATAGTAGCTGCTCTTTCGTTTGATTTTTGGTCTAACTTCCTTTTTAGATCTAATTACGAAGCGTTTTGGCGTAGTAATTACTCTAAGCTAAATATTAATGGGCCTAAATTCCGACAATTTAAAACTAGAATTAATGAAGCAAATGACTTGAGAAACCGTATTGCTCACCATGAACCTATTTTAAGATTAGACTGTTCAAGTATCCATACAGAGATTTTAACTGCCATTCAGTGGCTTTCTTTTGAAATATATAGATGGACTAAAGAACACACTACTGTACCAGTGATTCTTCGTACTAAACCGGCCCCTACAGGAAACCCTCAACCATTACTAGGCGCCAAAGCTGATGATGATTTTGCTTCAGTTTCAAGTACCTTAACATTAGATTTATTACCCAATGAGACTTTTATTATTTGTGAAGATAAAGGAATCATCATTACAATGACAGATATAGGAAAGTACCTATTATCAAAAAAAGATAACCAAGATTTAATGCTTGAGTTACAAGATCACACTCTAGATATGGTGATAAGAACTAACCAACTAAATAAGAATTACATTGAGTGCAGCGAACACGAAAGTTACGCACATACAAAGAAAATCTTCAACAAGAAAAGGAATAAGTTTATAGTTGTCAAAGAATCAAAGATGGCGACGCTTGGTGTAATCCAGCAACCCCACAGACAGTTGTAAAAGTCAGAAGCTCGATGTTAAGCGACGATGTATGTAGGATCCAGATAACGCCAAAAGTTAAACTCTTGACGCTATGATCTCATGCTTAGCAGAATGACTTTCTTTGCGGTCTAGTCTGCCATAAAAGTAGCTTTACTATGTGTGTCAGCGTCTGCTTGAGCTTGGCAACTTTCACAGTAACCACCTTGCTCTTGATAGTATTCAACTAAGTCATCATCATCTAAAACATTATCGCATTCACTATGATACTCTTCTAATTCATGTGTATAACCAGAGCATTGAACATCTTCGATTAAATGACGAATAGAGTTTTCAAAATGGTACTTCTGGTTTGATGATAATGCATCGTACCCATTACCGATAGCAAATCTAGCAATTCCTAAAACAACACCTTCATCTGCGTTGTTATCGCGAGCTGATTGCTCAAGGATTTCTGGACTATTTGTGATGATTTCGTCTAAAGCACTTAGATTCATTTTTACCTACTTATTTTTTCTAACGTTGATTTTTGATATTACTGAACGCTCTTTAAGGTTTTAGCCTTGTGCCCCCTATCCACTAAGCCAACCTACGGTAAGAGCACCAAGGTATTGGGAATCAATAGTAAACAGTTGTTAACTTTTATTGCGCGGTCAATAAAAGGGTCTGGACATGGGCTAGTGCAGCCTGATCTCTCTTTCCAAAATACTTAGGTGCTTGAACTGGTAACCAAATTTCATTGAAATGTCTTCGAAAATCCTCATATAGTTCAATAGGGTATAGTTTGGCAGGAACTATACGCCCATCAGGGTACTTATGTTGATACATATCGAAATCATTCGGCTCAATTCCCTTGTTGTCTCTCAGCCATTTACAAAACATTCTACCTTCAGATATATCAGGAACCATATTCTCAGGAAGAGTGTAGCCAGCTTGCTCAAGAGGAGCGATGAGGTTCAAGGTCAACTCATTTAACATAGAAAATCGGTCATAAGGTACTTTACTTCGATTTTGAATATACCGATCAATATGAGCAGGCATTACTGCCTTTGCTCCCCCTTGTTGCCACTCCGTTACCCATTGTGAAACTTTAACCGCGAATTTTGCAGAGAGCCACTGACCTAAATTTATAGCTAAATAAGGATGAACCCATGTCCCCTGAGATTTAGGATCGCCCCCGCGAATCACATGAATTAATTGCTCTTCACTTAATTTAGTTTGTGCTGACAACTCATTAATAAATTCTTGTGTACCTTTTAGAGTTCGGTAATCAGTGAATCGCTTCCCTACTGATTGACATAGAGCTGTCGCGCTAATATAACCATCAGCTAGTCTTTGAGGAATGATCTCTCCTTCCTCAACTCGAGGAATTAATGCTAATTGTTCCAACTTACATCTCCTAATTGTAAAAAGTTATTGATTTGTTATCCACTACGACACCAAACTAAAACCACCAACTTTGAGTGGTTTGCTTGAAACATTATATTCTTGTGCCTTTAAAGCCTTTTTCTAGCTTCTGGCCAAGAGAAATGATCAGCGCGCGCTTTGGTTTTAGGTCACCGGACTTTGTATCACGCCCATATACAATCGTAATGTTAGCTTTATAATTTCGGTCAAGAGCAATTTGTTCAAGGTTCTCATCTGAGTTAAAGCTAATTGGAATCCTTTTGCTCTCTGAAATTGAGGGGATATGAGCTGCCCAACCTGTTTTATGACGTTCTAAGTCCATACTAGTAATATAAACATCGACGTTATTTTTAGGGATTGTTACATCACCTTCGTTGAAGTCATAACTTGGCAAAGCCTCTACTAACTCGGTATCAAAAGTAACTATTGGAGTATCAGATTTATTTGCACCTGAGAAAAACTTAACTTCAGCTCCCTGCTCCAATTTAGCTGGTGCAATGATTTTTCTTGCTTCTCTAGCTACTTTTTTTTGCCCATGGACTTCGATTGCATGGGCAATTGCAGACTGAATAGCATCTGGAGTTGTACTGTATGCCTCTGCACCTATATTGATGAATATATTATTATTGGCTTGAATTGTTGCAGTACTCTCATCTCGACCACCAAGCAACTTTTTCATATGATCAAGAGCCATCGAAGCTCCTGTTACGGCTAGTATTGCTACCAGAACGATCAATCCCTTACGAATATTTTTGTTAGTGATTCCAGCATTCATAAGCTTTTCATGGGTCCATTCGTTTACACCGGTTAAATGGCAGTCTAACGATTGCTGACTACCAAAAGCTAAACCAATTACTAAAACTTCCCAAAGACTTCCTTTGCTGACTTCATCAACGAAAACCTTAATGTCTTCGATCACAAGGTTATCATCAAGATGTTCAAGTACAGTTGGGAGCATTTTGATTAGCTCGGAATACCCTTGTAATGATCCAATAACATCATCTAATGGTATTGGCTCTTTATTGCTATAGTAAATTTTTTCTTGTGACTCAATATACATTGTGACCCTCAGAGCCTAACCATATAGCGCCATCAGACGGGAAATTTTACACTTAGAAAAAGGACTTTTCTGTCTGAGTTGATTTTAGGAAGTGATTATACCCATTAACCCTAGTTATAACAGTGATTTAAATCATTAGCTCTAAAACTAGGTGCTGATAGCTCAGTCTCTTATAGAGAGGATAAAAAAAGAGCCACTTCTATAACAAAAGTGACTCTTTTGATTGGTGTGAATTATCGGCGTTTTTTGTAGCGTTTTCGTGTGGTATTCGCCCTTACCACACGCCCGTTCTTGAGCGTGTAACCTTTCTTAAGTTGGCCGTTTGGTCGACGACCTTTGCACTTGTGTCCTTTCATTGGGGTTCTCCAGTTTTCGTATCCGTTGCTCTTGGTCTTGTTGCACTCGCTTTATCCAGTTGATGTCTGTTTTCAAAGCCGCAATCGTGCCGAGGCTTGAGACTCAACCTGTAATAAATGCAATGACCAACGCATCAAGAAACGCCATCACTTCGTTTTCCATCGAGATCCGTAATATTCAAGTAGGTATCGCACCATGGCGCGTAATTGGGAATAAAAGACAAAATGAATGAAACGAACGCTCTAATAAACAACAAAGTGTTTTGATAAAATTGAGCTTAAAAAGTGACACTGCAACATAACTACCCTCCACTTTAATTGACGAACAGTAACAGTGGCCTCGTGACTCGTTGTCACAGCAAGCCATAAAACTCGCACACATAACTCTGATTACGACAAACCGAACCACAGTAAATTTAACTGTATAAATATGCAGTTAAATTGATACCCCCGCAAAAACCACACTTATCGAGTGAATAGCATTCAAAACCAACGCCATGCGTACAGAATTTGTTCTAAAAATCAGTTTAATCATTAACTTTTCTGTATAATCTTCAATTCAATTTTAACTATTGGGTTCGAATGTGAATACTCGATAGAATCTCTGTTTGCGGTGACATCACGCATAACCACAAAGTTACATGTATGGATGATTAACATTTTGAGCGACAACGTATTCAGGCAAATCAATATATTCCTTTCGGTTTTTTGCCTCGCTGCCACTCTACTGTCGTTTATCTCTTACCATATGATCATGGATCAAAACTACGTTATCACTCCAGATAGATTCCCTACACTCGTTAACACTGACCAAGAACATAATGGTGGCACCAAAGGGGTGCTGTATAAGTCAGAAGACACCATTGAGTTACAGTGTGACTTTAAGCGTACCTATAGCTCGCCATTCTGTGAGATTGAGTTCGTTATCTCTACGGAAGGTAAAGGTCTGGATCTCTCAGTGTATGACTCAGTGACCATCAATATGGATTACGAAGGCCAAGAACAGCCAAGGTTTCGCTTTTACATTCGAAATTACGACGAGAATTACAGCGTTCAAGGTGACGCTATGTCTAATAAGTTCAATCGTTTAGATTTCTCGTTACCCGATAGAAAACACATCGACTTAGATTATTTCAATGTCCCTTTATGGTGGATCGACTATTACAACCACCCTATTACTAATAGCGCCGTAGACGTTACCAACGCAGTGTCGGTTGAGTTAGGGCTTGGTGCTAGCACACTTGATGGGCACCATAAACTGACAGTACAAAGCATCGTTTTTCACGGCAAGACGATCGACAAGTTTGTACTAGGAAAACTCTTAATTAGTTTATGGGTGCTGTATGCGATTTACTATATATCTTGTGCGTTATATCTAGCCAGAAGAACAAGAACAGATGCCGCACAGCAACAACGTTTGTTGACTCAAGAAATTGAAGAGCTAAAGATAAAGGCTACAACCGATCCGTTAACCGGCTGTAGGAACAGAACTGAAGCTTTAGATGCTTTCTATGATTTTGAATGGTTAGCCCAGCAAGGAAAAACAATTCACATCGCTTTGTTTGATTTAGACCATTTTAAGCAAATCAATGATCAACATGGCCATGAAGTGGGTGACAAAGTACTTATTCAGTTTGTCGCAACGGCGAACGAGAGTCTTGGTGAGCAATATTTACTTTATCGCTGGGGTGGTGAGGAGTTCCTTTTAGTTTGCCTGGAGCAAACTGCGCTACAGTGTAACGAATCTATCAATAATCTATACCTAGCAATCGACCAAAGCGTTTGGCCTAAAGCGCTTAAAGTAACGACTTCGACTGGAGTAACACAGCTTAAGCAACATGAATCGATACGTTCTGCAATTAAACGTGCAGACAAGGCACTCTACCAAGCGAAAGACAACGGACGAAACCAAGTCGCAAAGTTGTACTAAAGCTCGCTTGACTAGACTGCAGTTACACATTCAACTCTCTGCCAATACCCAATCAAGACGCCATTAATACCCTGTCGATATCTACTGTCCATTTAAGCCGCCGTTAGATTTTCAACGCAGACTAAAGAAGCCAAAAGCTTTACTGTCTCATTAGGGTTCTAATCGATATGTACGCCTCTAAGCGCGCTCTCACCATCGGTAATAACACATTCTGTAGTAACGCCATTAATCGCATTCTCAGGTTGAGATGTATCGTTTCTAAGCTTCCTAACTACTTGTTCTAAACCGCACATATCTGGCTAGTAAAAGCTTTCTCTAAGCAGTCGTAAGTCACTCGCGGTATCGGTTTTGAACATTACCGTCGTTACTTATCTCGCGCTGCTCTTCGAGGAAATCCTTATTATTCTGCTCCCGTCACGCTTCTAATCACGCACTCTGACCCACTAAAAATGGAAGTCACAACGTCACTATCCTTAAAAAACGCCATAGATTTAACTACTTAGACATGGTGACATAAATGCTGACACCCAAAATGATAGTTGTATTGTTTTCAGAGCTTGCTGTAATTTAATTACAAATAGGAGCCAAGAAAAGCCTGATAAGTGGATTACTCCAACGTAACTTACTGAATAAACGGCATTTAATGGTTTTGAATAGTTCGGGGTTTAGGGTAACTAAAGAGTTGGTATGTACGAGATAATATACTAGAGGGTAATATATTTAGTTATAGTGCGCTAAGGTGTTAAAAAAGAAGGGCTAATGCCCTACTCTTCTTTATTACTCATTTCTTCACGAATTTGCTCAGCAACGATTTTGATAGCTTGTGCTGTGCTGATGCCCTGGGTCATCATTTCTTGAATTCGTTCAACAGCTTTCTGTTGTTCTTCGTGAGAAAGGGTTGGTAAGTCGTTTAGCATAGTCTGCTCCTTTATTTAGGAGCAGAACTATATAAGGACTGTTAGTAACTAGCAAGGAAATTGATTGATGCACCCATTGCATTTTCATTTGTGTAGTTAGCACTTAAATCTAACTGGAACAAATTGAGTGGCGACAAACCAATACCTGCAGTGACTGTACCTTCTGAACCAGAGTATGCCAAATTCTTGTAGTACCCTGCCCTTAGCTGAAGCTGACGTAAAACATCAACTTCTGTACCAACGCGAATCATCTGTTCATTATCTTTGAACGAAGTAAACTTTTCGGTTTCATTTAAGTCATAGTCGACACTAAGCGTGAAGTAGTCCGCTACGATACCAGCACCTACGGTATATACTGGCTCTAGTTTGTATGCGTATTGGCCACCGACTTTGTGTGTCACATCGCTGGTCGTCGTACTCGTTAAAGTTTGAGATGTATCTTTGGTATTGATATCTCTAGATATTAAGTTGGTAGCCGAAAAGCCAACTCGAAATGGACCTGTGAACCAAAGCGCGCCAGCATCCATATTAAAAGAAGTTTCACCTTCACCATTGTCTCTTACATCAGACAAATCGTAGCTCTTAACAGAAGCAACGTAGTTGTATGTGTAAATACGTTGAAGTTTAGGCGTGATACCAAATGAAATATGCTGCCCCATAAAGGTTTGATATTTAGCGAGAGTTAATCCAACTTCGGTAACACCAATAGCAACGGCTTCTACCGTCGACAACTCAAGTTTATCGGCATCTGTCGCTGACGCTTCATTGTAAACATTTGGTGTAGCAAACGATTCTGTATAGGCTTTGCCGAATAGGTTAGCCGCTATAAATTGATTTGGGATAGCGAATGCGACAACACCACCAAGTTCAACATTAGCTTGGTTACCATCGAGTTTTTTAAGAGCTGCATCTAAATCTGCAGTGTTTGTCGCAGCCAGAGCGGAATCAATATTTGATTTCATGTCTTGGGGGTCATTATAACTACCACCAAAACTTGGCGTGATCATACCCATATCATCGTTACGACGATAAATAGCAACAAGTGCTGGGTTATAGAATGGAGCTGTTAGGAAGTTTGCTGAAACAACACCAACACCACCCATCGCATCACCACGCGCTTCAATGGCGTAGTTTGCTGCTGAAAGAGGAAGACTGGCGAATGCAATTGATGCTGCGAGTAGTTTAGTTGTATTTTTCATGCCGTTTATCTTTGTTAGATCCCTTACATTATTAACGGCTCAATTCTAAATTACTTTAGCTACTCTTCGCTAGAAATATCATAAGTTTTACTGATAGTTTGTGCTTGCTCTATCGCTATGTCACCTTGCCAGCGCGAATGTACCATTGATACAGCTAAAACATAACGATCATTGGGCAGTTCTTCACCCGTTAAATTGGTCGGATAATCGGATTCATAACTTTTACCCCACACCTGCTTATATCGTTCATCGACATAATCGTACAAACCTACGTCTAGCTTTGGTAATGGGCAGTATGGGTTCAGCAGTGCTTTTTTATCGATCAACCAAGAGTCTTTAGATGCCCAACGAACTTGTTGACGCATAACCACTTCACCAAGAATGACCCAAGTGCTCCAGGAGTTACCGCTATTTCCTTTTACAGTCAGGCGATAAAGTCCGGAATCAAGTTGAGACGCTAAGCTATAACGTTTGCTGTATACACTCACTGAAGTGTTATTGATTACAGGGTTACCTTTGGTGAACTCACTATCAGACGAAACGACCTTGTCGACCCACTTCTCAAAGGTGATGTCTTGGATGTTGCTTTCCGATTCAACGTCAATCGCCACACGGAATGTTTCCCTGCCTGGGCTTTGGATAATGTGTCTTTTCACGACGACCGAGCTTATCCAGTCCGGTAAAGTGTTTTTGGTGAGCGTTTTCCCACAATCTTTGTTCAATGCTTGCTCGAACAGCTGATTGAGATGATCTTCGCGAGATTGCGAAGCGTTGATTTGCCAAACTTCCACTAGTGAATCAAACATCAATGCTAAATCATTATCTAGCAGGTGCTTGTGCACTTGTGTCAGCGCATCACTGTCCTTAAACCAATCGGCTGCGTGTGCAGTATTGATGACGCTTGATAAAATGAGTAGTGGAAGTAAGGCTTTTTTCATTACGCTTTCATCTTGTAGCCAACGCCACGTAAGGTTTCAATTTCTAAACCTGGCAACTTCTGTCTTAGTTGCAGAACGTGCGTGTCTACAGTACGAGTTGTTGGGAAGTGGTTGTAACCCCAAACGTGGTCTAGTAGCTCATCACGAGTAAACACTCGACCAAGATTACTTGCCAAGAATAATAATAGATCAAATTCCGTACGCGTTAACGTGACTTCCAGTTCGTTAAAAAACACTTCACGTGTTGCTTTGTCAATTACAAGGTTTTGAGCCATTACTTTTGATGCATCTTGATCTTCAGCATCAGGTAGGCGTAGTTGTGCACGGATTCGAGCAAACAGTTCAGCTTCTGCAAATGGTTTCGTTAGGTAATCATTCGCACCTGAGTCTAGGCCGGCTACTTTGTCTTTTACTGTTACGAGAGCCGTTAGCAAAATAACTGGGATGTCTTTCTTTTTCTTCCAACCTGGAAGTGAATCTACTGAGTCACCATCAGGAAGTTGACGGTCTAGGATCACAAGATCCGCTTGTTCCCAATAGCCTTCAACTTCAGAGATCAGCTCGGCATGTAAACATTCATATCCAGCTTGCTCAAGGCTAACTAATAAACCGTCAGCTAAATTTTTATCGTCTTCAACGAGAAGCAATGTCTGTTTCACAAGGTATCTCCAAAATAAATGTTGTTGGGGGGCCGATAAGCGTCATGTGACCGCCCATTTTTCCGACCATAGATTCTACTATCGTCAGACCTAAACCGAGTCCACTCTTACTTACGAATGGCTTTCTTAGTTGCCCCCAATCTTTGCGAGACAAGTCTCCATTATCTATAACTTTGAATGTCAGCTTCTTGTCAGAAGTATTCAGTTCTAGTATCACTGGGGCAACACCGTATTTCACGGCATTTCTGATCAGGTTATCGATACACGTTCCTAACCAATATACGTTTACTTTTGCAGCAATATCTTTGTTTACGCGGAGTTCAATGCCCGGAGCAAAGTCTTCTTCAACTTTGTATTGAAGCCACTCTTCAACACTTGGCACCCACTCTGTTGCAAGCGGTTGGTTGTCTGATTGCAAATAGTCTTTACTTGCTTCTGCCAACTGCCTTAAACGGCGTGTATCTTCACACAACCTACGAAATTCATCATATACCGATTCTGGCAAGTGTTCGAACTCTCGCCTAAACCCTTCAACCGTCAATGACAAACTCGCAATCGGTGTTCTTAATTCATGCGTTAGAATTTGAAGAACCAGCATGCGGCTCTTCATCTCTTGTTTTTTACTGTTCCAACGGTAAACCGCCCACCCCAACACGAGTAGGATATTGGCAATCACCAAAATAAACATGGCGATCTGCAGAAGCTCTGAATGATCTTCTATTTCCCAACATACATTGCCGCGTTGGACAAAACAGCTGTTGCCTTCTGAGGACAAACTAAAGGCTAAACCCGCGAGCGTAGCGTTTTCGTTCCAAACTGATTCTTTATACAGGTAATATCTATCACCGCGCTTGACCCACATTTCATCAAGCTCAACAAACATACTCGCACCCGCTAGCAAAGCTGTTATGGCTTCATTGTCCATCTTCTGTAGACGAGACAGTAGTTCATCGTGTTCGGTGTTCGGTCGCTCTTGAATGTGCATGTAGCGCTTCAACGAGTCAAATTTCTCTGGGTATAACTCAACGTAGCGTGCGGCATATGAACCGCCACCGGGATGAATCAAACCACTTCGAGTAAACCAACGATCAGAAAGTTTAGTTCCTTTACACATTGCACGAGTAAAGACCAAAGGCTCTGTGATTAGAGGGCTTAAAGGCAACTTTCCGCTGCATGTTTTTGATAACCGGTATAAGCGTTGGATGTCTTTTAGTGGGTATTCAGCAGTTTGCGGCAGCATAGAGGACGGCATGATCAAGCGAGTCGGGTAATCAGCCTGAAGCAGTCGAATATCATAAGATTCAATTGCCATTTCATGATCAAAAAGTTTAGTGAAGTTATCGATACGCTCAGGTAAAGAGTCAGCAAACGCGTTCACTGAAACGGATAATGTAGCGATAAGCAGAGTAAATGTTCTTTTGATGATCACAAACCAACGCAAATTCATATAGATCAATCAAATATATACCATTCGTTATCAAAGATAAATTTATAACCGCATGAAAAACCGTGCTAATGACGAGTTATAGCGACAAATTCGATCATATTAGGGCTATGTTGCACAGCTGTACTCGCTAATCGTTTGAGTCGTTATAACTTCATTCAAATGAGTTTTACGGCCATCTATCGGACTGTGCTTATTGCTTATAGGCCATAGATTGCTGCTTATGGGTCATAGATTGTTGCTTTAGGATACAGCGACTTTCAGATGAACAAAAAAAAGGAGCTCTAATGAGCTCCTTATTTAGTTACGACTTAATGCTTTTGCTTAGAAAATACTTAAAAAGTGTTTCCTATAGATGCTCTAGAATACCGAGACAGCTCTGTTTCGCATCACCAAACAACATCTGCGTATTCTCTTTGAAGAACAGTGGGTTTTGCACACCTGCGTAACCTGTGTTCATCGAACGTTTGAATACGATAACGTTCTGAGCATTCCAAACTTCAAGTACTGGCATGCCAGCGATTGGGCTGTTTGGATCTTCAAGTGCTGCTGGGTTCACAGTGTCGTTTGCACCGATAACCAAAACAGTATCGGTCTCATTGAAGTCATCGTTGAGTTCATCCATTTCAAGAACGATATCGTAAGGTACTTTTGCTTCAGCAAGTAACACATTCATGTGACCCGGTAACCTACCAGCAACTGGGTGGATACCAAATCGAACATTGATGCCCTGCGCTCGTAGCTTCTCAGTGATTTCATGCACTGGATATTGAGCTTGAGCTACTGCCATGCCATATCCAGGAGTGATGATGACTGACTTTGAATTTTTCAGCATGTCAGCCACGTCTTCAGCTGATGTTTCGCGGTGTTCACCTTGCTCTTCATCACCATCAGACACAACCACATCTTGGCCGAATCCACCAGCAATAACGCTGATGAAAGAGCGATTCATCGCCTTACACATGATGTAAGAAAGAATTGCACCTGACGAACCAACCAATGCACCGGTTACGATAAGCAGATCGTTCGCAAGCATGAAACCTGCCGCTGCTGCTGCCCAACCAGAATATGAGTTCAGCATAGAGACAACCACTGGCATATCTGCGCCACCAATCGATGCCACTAGGTGGTAACCGAATGCGAATGCGATAAGAGTCATCACCATTAGCGCGAACATGCTGCCGTCCGCTTTAACGAACATAATCATCAGTAGTGTAGAAACTACGATCGCCGCTAGGTTCCACTTATGCTTATGAGGGATGTTCAATGCAGACGAAGAGATAACGCCGCGAAGCTTACCAAACGCAACAATAGAACCCGTGAACGTCACCGCACCGATAAACACGCCAAGGAACACTTCCACTAGGTGGATCACGTGCTCTGCATGAATATCAGCAGGGTTGATAGAAACGGTAGCAGGTGGGTCAATGTAACTGTTGTAACCTACAAGTACTGCTGCCATACCTACGAAGCTGTGCAGAATTGCCACCAGCTCAGGCATTTCAGTCATTTCTACTTTTCTTGCGTAGTGGATACCAATACCACCACCGATCACCATAGCAATGATGATCCATACAATACCTGCAGAATGTGGGCCAAAGATCGTCGCGATCAACGCGATTGCCATACCCGTGATACCGTAATAGTTACCTGCGCGCGCAGATTCCTGTTTCGACAACCCAGCCAAGCTCATAATAAAGAATACAGCAGCCACAATATAAGCTGCTTGTACTAATCCTTCAGACATCTGTCACTCCTTAGTCTTTACGGAACATTTCAAGCATACGTTTGGTTACGGTAAAGCCACCAAAGATATTGATACTTGCAATTAATACGGCAATAAATGATAAGAACGTGACAACGCCACTTCCTTGTCCTATCTGTAACAGTGCACCGACTACAATGATTCCTGAAATCGCGTTAGTTACGGACATCAAAGGCGTATGCAGAGAATGGCTTACATTCCAAACGACGTAATAACCCACCACACAAGCGAGTACAAAAACGGTAAAGTGAGATAAGAACGCAGCAGGAGCAACCGAAGCTACCCAAGCAAATGCACCTACAGCAACCGCCATGCCTGCCACTTTCTTAATTGGAGAAACCGGCTCTTCAACTTTTGGCTCTGGTTTAACCGCTTTGGGCTTAGCTTGTTGTGGTTGAGCTGAAACTTGAATTGGCGGTGCAGGCCAAGTGACTTCACCCTCTTTAACCACAGTAACACCGCGTAGCACAACATCTTCAAAGTCAATATTGATGTTGCCATCTTTCTCTTTGCAAAGCAGTTTCAGCAAGTTAACGAGGTTCGTTGCATACAGTTGAGATGATTGAGTCGGTAGTCGACCAACCATATCTGTGTAACCTACCACTTTCACGCCGTTAGCCGTTGTAATAACTTGATCCGCAACGGTATATTCACAGTTGCCGCCATTGGCTGCCGCAAGGT
This sequence comes from Vibrio sp. 10N.286.49.C3, assembly GCF_041469545.1. Classification (NCBI taxonomy): domain Bacteria; kingdom Pseudomonadati; phylum Pseudomonadota; class Gammaproteobacteria; order Vibrionales; family Vibrionaceae; genus Vibrio; species Vibrio sp. 10N.286.49.C3. Next base: position 94,336 of record NZ_JBFRKT010000055.1, on the reverse strand, counting down.
CAACAATCACACTACCAGCACTCATGCTGTCTACCATCTCTTTGGTAATCAGCTTAGGTGCCGGACGACCTGGGATCAGTGCCGTTGTAATGATGATATCGACATCTTTAGCTTGAGCTGCATACAGTTCTTCAGCTTTCTTATTGAATGCTTCAGACATCTCTTTTGCGTAGCCGTCGCCCGCGCTGGTATCTTCCTTGAAATCCACTTCCAAGAATTCAGCGCCCATAGACTCGACTTGCTCTTTTACTTCAGGACGAACATCGAACGAACGAACGATCGCACCCAAACTACCCGCAGCGCCAATTGCTGCTAGGCCAGCAACACCCGCACCAGCAACCAGTACCTTCGCTGGTGGAACTTTGCCTGCCGCCGTAATTTGACCTGTGAAGAATCGACCAAACTCATGCGCCGCCTCAACAACAGCACGGTAACCCGCGATGTTAGCCATAGAACTCAATGCATCTAACGCTTGAGCTCTTGAAATACGAGGTACAGAATCCATCGCCATCACGTTAATATTACGAGTGGACAATTGTTCCATTAATTCTGGGTTCTGAGCTGGCCAAATAAAGCTGACCAATGTTGCGCCATCTTTAAGAAGATCAATTTCATTTGTAGTTTCGTCAACGATCGGAGCGTTAACTTTAAAAATAATATCGGATTTCCAAGCTTCATCTGCGGTGACAATTTTTGCTCCAGCTTGTTCATAAACTGCATCTTCAAAACTTGCTAACGCACCTGCTTGTGATTCAACACAAACTTCAAATCCTAATTTTAGAAGCTGTTCTACCGATTTCGGCGAAGCAGCGACTCGCGTTTCACCTGCGAGTGTTTCTCTTGGTACACCAATTTGCATAGCTATTCCTTGACTATTGGCACAATGACTTATTCGTTTGTATCTAACGAGAACTAATACTTCAAGCGTTTTATTCAAAGAACAGGAAAAGTTATTACTTATAACGATTTGGATGGAATTGGAGCACTTCATTTGAAGAAATGACGCCTCTTTTGAGCCAAGAGGTCAAACCACTTGCAAATATTCCTTTAAATAACAACCTACTAGCTGTTCTTTGTTCCTAAAACTAAAAAGAGCTTTCAGCATATACACTGAAAGCTCTCTAAATTATGACCAACATCAATTCTAACCCTATTTGGTTAGCTAAAAATGCTATCGCCCATTTGGTCGATGAACATCTGCGATTTTTTAAGCATCAGTTCATCGGCATCTTGTTTGTTTGAAACAACATCTGAACGAATAAAACGATGGGTTTTGATTTCACCATCAAATTCTTTCTCGATTCGCCCAGCTACACGGTATTGACCAGATTCAGCAATGGCATCTTGATAGATATTGAAGCCTTTGTATTCGACTGGCTCAATTTCTACTTTTTGTTCGGTTTTTTCTTTGCCACTAAATAATCTAGAAAAGAATCCCACGTTTTTACTCCTTAAATGACCGCATTAACCGTAAACTATCATGACTGTTTACCGCTCAACAATGGCTTTTCATACCATTGTAATTCAACGTCATCATCAAAATTATGTTGACTAAAGATTACGGGTACATTGTCGTCACGCTCTCGTCTTCTGTCGTCAATGATCATACTTTCTGCATTTTTGACCGCGATCTCACTATTTCGTTTATACAGCACCAATTTATCCTCTGGCAATGCCGATAGAAAATCGACATCGAAGCGAATATAGATGGGTTTAAGCTGACCTAAAGCCAAACACGCAAGATCGGCTAACTGCTCGTTGGTATAGCCAGAAACATACTCTTCTGTAGCTAATACATTTCCCACCAAAGTTTCCATATAATTATGGACATCGACACTGATTTGCATAATACACCTCCATGTTGAGCGGTTATTTCTAGTTTAATCGTTGTTGCAGCTAATCATTGTTGTGACTAATAGCCGTTGTTGCTAACCGCTTCTGCAGCTAGTCGTATAACATCTGTTCATTGCTACTTAGGTAACCACCTAACTCTTAAGCACAAACCATCTTAATTTAGTTAAGTATCAATAACGGCTGTTTCATTTATCATATATACTGTTTAGCTCGTTCTTAGGTTAATAGCAACTGAAACACATATAAATTTAATTGTACAATTAGCGAGCTATGATCATGTTTTTGCTATAATTTAATGAAAAAGCTTGGCAATTGCTTGTTTACCCGTATCCTACGTATAAAATTAAAATATAAGATCATCATTATAGTTAGGCTCACCACATAAATGACATCTTCTTTCGTCACGTCGAGCATATTTCGATTTTGCTTTCCCTTACTTCTATTAGCAATATTACTTGCAGGTATGAACAACGTCATCCTAGTGACGGATTCAAACTTAGGGTTTGCTAGCAACCTCCCATACATTCTATTGAGCGTTGCGGTTTTGCTGTGCCACACATTTAAGCAAGGTCGTATGGCCATGGTGTCCTTAACCATGCTCGTCGCATACCTCATCATTCAAGTTCGTTTACAAACGCCACTCAACACAGGCACCACTCTATTAGAACTGTCTCTGTTAACCGCTTTAGTTCCTGTAACATGCTTACTGGTGTATGCCTTCCCAGATAACGGCGTTAACTCGAAATCCATGTTCCTATATGCTTTGGTTCTCGTTCTGTTTACGGTATGGGCACAATTAATTGTTTCTCACTTCCAGTCAGGCGGATTTGAGTCATGGAGCGAAGGTATCCTGTTTATCGTTAACGGATTCTCGAGGCTGCCTTTCGTTTTAGTGCTGTATAGCCTTTGTTTACTTGGCCTCACTTCGATTTTAGTTCTGGTATACAACCGCGCGATTGATGTTGTCGTATACAGCGCAATTTTACTTTCTACTAGTACATTCATATTTTTTGATGTGCAATACATCTCTAGTACGATGTTCTCGCTGTCTGGTACGTTATTCATTATCTATGTCGTCTCTGCTAGCCACGATATGGCCTTTAATGACCGTTTAACTAACATTCCAGGTAGACACGCACTAGAAGTGGATATGAAGCACTTAGGGCGAAAATACTCAATGGCGATGGTTGATATCGACCACTTCAAGAAATTTAACGATACCTACGGGCATGACATTGGCGACGATGTGTTGAAGTTGGTAGCACGTATATTGAGTGAAACAACCGGTGGTGCAAAAGCTTATCGCTATGGTGGTGAAGAGTTTACGATTATTTTTAAAGGCAAATACTCGGAACAGGTTAAAGAGCACCTTCAAGTTCTCATTTCGGAAGTACAAAACTACGATATGACGATTCGAAATAGCAACGATCGCCCTGACGACCATGAAGTCGGCATTAAAAAACGTGGTCAGAGCAACAAATCAACTGAAGTCGTAAACGTAACGGTGAGCATTGGGCTGTCTGATAGTAGAACCACTAAACAACCCGTAGAAGTCTTGAAACTTGCCGATAACGCACTGTACAAAGCAAAAGAAACTGGCCGAAACAAGCTGTGTGTCGATAGTTAAAGACGTTGAAAGTCTTGGAATGTAAAGCTCTGAACATCGTAATTTAACGGTGTGAACATCGAAAGCGTTGGTGCTTAGACTAGTCTTGGTTAAAGAAGATGACTAAGCTCCCTCCTTTCAAACTACTTCCGTAATTGATAGTAAACCCTATTCCTACATTGTCGACCCAGTCATTAAACAGATTTGGGTTAAGCAACCAACCTACACTACCTTCGTAGTAAGCTGTAGTGCCCATAGACGCGACAGTATCACCACCAATATCTATTCTTCTTATACTCGAATACATAGATGTGATGTTTTTGTCCCAACGAACTAAGTCATAGAAGATCTTAGCTTCATTTGCTATGTACCAACCTTCTGGGTGACCAATGTTACCGTTATTGGCTTCTCCCCAACCTATACCATTAAAGTAATGCCAACTGGTACTGAGTTTATATTTACCCCAGTCATTCTTATCTTCAAACATCAACTTTATCTTAGGCTCTATTATGTATGCCCAAGCATCCGTGTTCAGATAAAGACCATCCAGGCGACCTTGAATTGGTGCAAGCAACGAAGAACGATATTCAAAATCGTTTCGATAATAGGAAATATGGTTACCAATTGCAGAACTAAAACTCCAGTATTCGTTTAACTGGGATACGTTCGCATATTCAACGTAACCAGAAACCACAGACTCTTTTTGAAAGTCGCTTATCGTTGAACTGGCATATTGAACATCCTTCTCTATCCGCAACGCAGATAAACGAAGTGTTACTTCTTGATGGTTGTCTTCAATATAACTTGGCACTTCAAAGGTATAAGGAAGGCTGAGGGACGCGATATTTTGTCGGCGACTTACTGAGTCATTAGAGCCAATATCTTCATTGTCCAAACTAAAGACTTTGTTGGGATCAAAATTATTTATGCCAAAGGTAAACACATCCGTATCATTGAGCAAAACACTCGTTGCGAAGGTTTGTTCAATGTCTTTCCTGACCAGTTCAGAGAGTGAAGCTGCGTTAACAGCGGTTGGAGACACGGAAACAAACAGAGTTAATACAAGACCTTTGTTTGAGTTAGTCATGACGAATGACTTGGAATGCTGCATTTCTTTTATCACTTAAGTCACTTCCTGGCTTATAAGCTACTAGAAGTATAATTCAGGTTACTACCGAAGCTCGTCAACTATTGCTCAAGCTCCATAATATCGCGTTGTATGTAGGTATTTCTTCCGCTTTGCTTGGCCTGATACAGTGCTTGGTCAACCTTTTCGTAAATAGAAGCGATAGCCTCACCACCTTCAGGCACGAATGACAATACGCCTTGTGACGCTGTCACTCTGTCAGACACTGCTGAGTAGTCGTGGACGTAGTTCATTTGATGCAGTGCTTCTTTTACACGATTGGCCTGTAAATTAGCCCCTAAGCTATCGGTATCACTCAGAATGATGACGAACTCTTCACCGCCGTAACGTCCAACAAACTCTCCAGCTCGAACAAAGAGCTCTTTCAAAGTATTGGCAAGCCCTTGCAGGCACTTATCCCCTTGAATATGGCCATAGTTATCGTTGTAAGGCTTAAAGAAGTCAACATCGAGTAGTATGACGGTCATGGATATATTACGTCGTCCGTGCCACGCAATGATCTCTTCAAGCTTAGTATCCATATATCGTCGGTTGTACAATTTGGTTAGGCCGTCTTCGTTGGCTTGTTGTTGCAGTAAAATATTCAGTTCTTCGAGTTTGGCGGTACTCTGTTTTAACTCTCGTCTCATGTGCGCAATACGCTGCATCGCAATCAACTTAGAGTTCAAAACAACTTTGTTTACCGGTTTGATCAAATAATCATCGCCGCCGGCATCTATCGCTTTTGCGATCATTTCAGGCTCTTCATGACCGCTCAAAAAGATGATCGGAACCCATTCTGGGAATTGCCGACGAACTTCGTTAGCGACCTCAAAACCATCCATGTCTGGCATGCTGATATCCAATAACACGAGTTCAGGATCAAAATCAGAATAAACATTCAGGGCTTCTTTTCCGCTACCAACAGCTTCTACAACATGACCCAGTTGCTTGAGTCGAATAGCGAGTTGCATTCTATCCAGTTGAACGTCATCAACTAGCAATATGCGCATCGAAGATCCCTTTTCTATCATCACATCACCTTTATCTAGTGTTGAATATTCAAAGTAGCTCAAATTTGGGCTTAAATCATGCCCTAATCTTTATATTATATTGACTTTTTTACAGATCTTTTTAGCATTGTTTCTTTTTAAAGAGAAATACTATGTCAGACGCTACAAACAACGAAGTACAAGAAATCGATTTAACCACTATCTCACCAGAGCTTCGCCAAGTTATCGAATTTGATGAAGTGCCTAAAGAGATGCACAACATGGTTACTTCTATTCACGAAGTGTCTGAAGAAGCAGTGCGTGAAACTTGGAGCAGCCTTCCAGCAAGCGCACAAAATGTTTTGGACAACTTTGAGCAATTCCACGCTCTAATCTCTGTTAGCCAAGCTTTCGCTGGCGTAAACATGATGGAGGAGTTCCCTACTCTTAAACTTCCAGAAGGCATGACTGATGAAGAAAAAGAAGAGTACCGAGCTCAACTGCTTGACCAAATTTTACATAACTGTGTAAAAGACATGGCTAAGCAAATCAAGAAAGCGCGCCGTGATGCTATCTTGAAGCGTGATTTCAAAGAAGTTTTCATCCGCTAAGCTATTCAGAGCACCTAAATTTAGGTTGAATGCTTAAGGAAAACTTAATGATTAAGCCGTATGTTATTTAAAACATGCGGCTTTTTTGTACCAGCAGCTTTTTCTATACGTTCTTTTTCTGCTCGCTTCTTCTATTATTCGAATGTAACGTCTGGGTTCTTGTTAGTGCAGGGATTCTCATTGTGGCTCTTAGAATTCTAACTTTTCTCATCGCACGAAAGTATACATACACACTCATATAGTATGACGCAGAACTGGCAGTTATACCGTATAAAAATGACGCATGTAGTCATTTATGGAATCAAGATCGAGTCACAGAATCAAGTTCGAGTTTTACCCGTTCTAAAATGAAACCAGAAACCAAGTACGTCGTGGGGCCTTAATGTATTACCGCTAGATCTGAATATCTTATCGCATGAGCTTGCTGCATGAGCTTGCTGCATGAACTTAGTGCATAAGTTTAGTGCGTTATCGCAATATCTCTTTGCGCGACACTCACGCCTTTAATTTGTGCGTAGACACGTTGCCCAATTTCTAAATTCAGCTCATCCAGCGCCCACAATGTAATGGTTGCCCATAGGTAGCATCCGGCCTCAAGTTCTAACTCGACAGCGACACTCTGCTTATTCGAGCCTTGCTGGTGCGTCTCTACCCTTTTAATAGTGACAGGAAGGATATTACGTATCGAAGTGCCTTGCGGCTGCTGTAGCGTGATAGAGACATCATTTGCCCTCACTTGCAGCCTTACCGTAGTGCCAAGCTCGCTCGACACCTTTTGAACCCAAAGTGACGTTGATTTACCTAACGTTAGACGTGACAACGCATAATCATCATTATGTTCCGCTAATGTCGCTTCAAACAACGAACTTTGCTCTGAAAAAGATTGCCACGGTTGCATGGCTCTCGATGCCCATACCTCTTCCGTCATCCCCGATGAAATAACTGTGCCTTGCTCAATGATCACAAGGTGATTTGCCAAGCGTAATATTTCATTGAGGCTATGAGTGACATAGATAATCGGTATTTGAACGGTTTCAGATAAGTTTTCAAGAAACGGCATTACTTCACGCTTACGAGGTAAGTCCAGAGACGCCAATGGCTCATCCATCAATAGAATGCTGGGCTTAGACAACAGTGCGCGGCCAATCGCAACACGTTGCTTCTCACCGCCAGACAGACGGGCTGGATAGCGATCAAGCAGCGAGCCCAACGATAGCAACGAGACTATTTGCTCAAAGTGCGCTTTGTCAGCACCTTTCATGCCGTACTTAAGATTCGCCGCGACTTTCATGTGTGGGAACAATCGCGATTCTTGGAATACATAGCCGACGTTGCGTTTGTGCGTTGGTAAGTTGATGCCATTTTCACTATCGAACAGAATGGTTCCAGATACGCTGATCAAGCCACTATCTGGTTGTTTGAGACCACTAATGGCATTGATAAGTGAAGTTTTACCTGCACCAGAACGACCGAAAATTGCCGTAATACCAGTACTTGGCAATTCTAAGTCAATATCAAAAAACGTTTCACCAAGCTGTTGCTGATATTGGAGGACTAAAGCGCTCATGCGACTCATGCGTTGCCCCCCAAACGTTTTGCTGACTTTTTGTTGAGCCATTCAGAAAGCATCAGTGAACTCAGTGCGATCACAATAGAAATGACACACAAACGTGCGGCTTCCATTTCTGCTCCTGGGGTTTCAATAAAGGTATACATGGCTAAAGGGATGGTTTGAGTTTCACCGGGAATATTTGAAACGAAGCTGATGGTCGCACCAAATTCACCCAGACTTCTTGCGAATGAAAGCATGGTGCCAGTAATGATCCCTGGGATCATCAGCGGTAATGTAATAGTGAAGAACACACGAAGAGGTGAAGCGCCCAATGTAGCTGCGGCCTCTTCAAGTTTACTGTCTACGGTTTCTAAGCTCAGTCGTATAGAACGTACCATCAGAGGCAACGCTACGACCACACACGCTAGAGCAGCGCCCTTCCAACTAAAGCTGAATACAATACCAAACACGTCATTAAGCCAAGAGCCAATAACGCCTTGTCTGCCCATCATCACTAGCAACAAATAACCGATAACCACGGGTGGAAGCACCAAAGGCAAATGGACAATACTTTCTACAATGCTTTTGCCCACAAATTGTTTCTTAGCAAGTAACCATGCCAAGCCGATGCTGATTGGAATAAGCCACAAGATGGCAAAACCAGCGACTTTCAAGCTCAGCATTAAGGCTTGGTATTCGTATTCCGATAGATACATCATTTAACGCACTTCAAATCCAAAACTGTTCAAGGTGTCCTTCGCTTTTTCGCTCTTTAGGAAAGTATAGAACTGTTCTGCGACGACTTTATCGCTCAATTTCGCTACAGGGTAACGTATTGACGTATGTAAATCTGATGGGAACGTCGACACTAGGTTCACTTCTTTAGATAGCAATGCATCTGTTTTGTAAACAATGCCAAGCTTAGCTTCACTACGCTCTACCAAAGCCAATGCCATACGTACATTGTTACTTGGTGCCAATCGAGTCTTCACATCGTCCCATACACCTAACGTTTCTAGCGCTTCTTTCGCATAGATACCCGCAGGAACCGACATGGTGTTGCCAACTGCAAGTCTTTCATTCATTAGAAGTTTAGCCCATTGGTCACCGCTTGAGAGGTCCAAAGATATTGGCGTCTCTTTCGGGGAAATTAACACGAGTTCGTTTTCGCACAAGTTTGTGACATTGTCACTAGCAACCAATTGGCGATCGACTAAATGCGTCATCCATTTTTCGTTTGCCGAGATAAAAATGTCTGCTGGCGCACCTCGTTCAATTTGGCGTACCAAAGACGACGTGCTCGCATACACTGGAATAACATCGACAGAATGATCTTTCTCAAACTCTTCAACCAACAAGTTAACCGCGTTCGTCATCGACGATGCAGCATAAACTCGTAGTTTTTCAGCAGCCAAAAGATGAGTAGAACTCAGTGCTGAAACTAAGACGATAGTTAAAAGGATGACTCGTTTTTTCATTATTCTCATTTAATCTATTGTTCGTTTAAATTCTTGAGCTAACTTCTAAGTTGCGGCCTAAGCTGTTAATTCAGGCCAAAGCAGGTCAAGGTTCAAGTGATCTTCGATGGCATCAGCGATTCGATTGATACCCAACTCTTTAAGCTGTTCATGGTCAATCGCTGTCACATCATTGGCGCCTGCCCATTCGCAAATAAGCGACAATGCATCACTGTTATCGAATACGCCATGCAGGTAAGTACCAAAAATTGAGTTATCTTGATTCACAGCACCATCAACACTGCCAGATTCTAACTGAACCGGTAATACCGTTTCATTGACATCAGTCCTACCTACGTGGATTTCATACCCTTTTACTTGTGCAGTTTTGCCATCAAGTGTCATGGTTCCACACACATTGGTTAAAGTTTTCTGCTGTGTTAGTGTCGTTTCAGTATCAAGATACCCCAACCCTTCACTGCTTCCAGGTTTCCCTTCAACGCCATCTGGGTCGTGGATGATATTCCCTAGCATCTGATAACCGCCACAAATACCCATCACTTTCCCGCCCAAGCGAAGATGACGCTGAATATCTTTATCCCAACCTTGCTGTTTTAGGTATTCCAAATCGGCTCTTACCGATTTTGTTCCCGGCAATACAATCAAATCAGCGTTGTTCAGGCGCTCGCCTTTGCCTACGTAACGTAAATCAATCGACGGGTTAAGTCGCAGAGCGTCAAAGTCTGTATGGTTACTGATTCGAGTTAGTACTGGCACCACAACCTTGAGTTTAGCTTCTCCATTAGACTCTTGGGCTGAGGTAATGGCATCTTCCGCTTCTAAGTTAAAACCATGCAGATAAGGCAAAACCCCTATCACAGGCTTACCTGTTTTCTCTTCTAGCCAATCTAAACCAGATTGAAGTAACGCAATATCGCCTCTAAAACGGTTTATCACAAAGCCTTTTACGCGCGCTTGTTCAGATTCAGATAATAGAGCTAATGTGCCGTAGAGGTGTGCAAAAACGCCGCCACGATCAATATCAGCAACGATGATCACTGGGATGTCTGCCTTTTCAGCAAAGCCCATGTTCGCGATATCGTTTTCTCGAAGATTGATCTCTGCGGGACTGCCCGCACCTTCAATCATCACGCTTTGGTATTCTTCGGAAAGTCGATCAAACGAATCAATAACCGAATTCATCGCAACTTTCTTGTAGTCGTGATATCCGGTCGCTTCCATATTCGTCAGTGCTCTTCCTTGTAGAATCACTTGCGCACCCGTATCTGAATTGGGTTTTAGCAATACAGGGTTCATATGAACTGTAGGCTCAATATTACAAGCTTGTGCCTGAACCGCTTGAGCACGACCAATTTCGCCACCATCTTTTGTCACTGCGCTATTTAGCGCCATATTTTGTGGCTTAAAAGGTGCCACTTTGATGCCTTTCCTTGCCAAAACACGGCATAAACCTGCCACCAAAACACTTTTTCCGGCATCTGACGTTGTCCCTTGAACCATAAGGGCGTTTAACGGTGATCGCATCTGTACTTAAATCCTTTATTTCTTAATTTTCAATTTATAGCTGTGGGCAATATTTCTCTGCCCCCATCTTAACGTCATTGTCGTGTAGATGCTCAATAAAATGAATGGAAAATGAATGTGTTACTCACTCTGGATTCAACCCCAGTGTTGTTTAATAGCTCCATCGAAACGAAGCTTACAAACAAAATAAGCACACTAACGAAAAGAAACGTTTCAAATTCAGAAAAACGTTTCTACTAAAAACAACATTAAGGGATTCACCATGAAAAAAACTGTATTAGCTATCGCATCTACTATTATCCTCGCTCCTACTTTCGCAATGGCTAGTGACCATCACAGCGACAGTAATCACAACAATAGCGACAGTAACCACAAGCATCAGAGCGCTATTGCGTACACGGGACCGATTGAAACCGTTTCAGTTGCGACTCTACTAGCAGACACCAGCATGTTCGCAGAGCAAGAGGCAATCGTAGATGGCAAGATTGTTCGTCAACTAAAGAACGATACGTTCGTATTCTCTGATGGTCAGAGTGAAATTCAAATCGAACTGGATGACGATATCCTTCTAGCGCAACCGCTCACCGCAGATACAAAAGTTCGTATATTTGGCGAATACGAAGGTGGTAAAACGCCAGAGATCGAAGTAGATCATATTCAAGTTTTGTAAGATACGATCTCCGTACCGTCGACTTCTAAGACATGATTTATAACAAATGGCCTGCATATTGCAGGCTTTTTTGCATTATAATGCCGAAAAATATAATTAATATGGAGTCACCATGCTAGGTAGCGCAAACAAGACGGTCCTTTTGGGGTTGGTTACACTGTGTTCATTCTCTGCGTATGCAAACAACTTTAACTACAATACATTTGAGCTGCGCACAGGTATTAGCCCTAGTACATTTGGTGGCGAAGTCACAACAATGTTCACTCAAAACTCACACTTTGTTGCTCGAATCGATTCTGAATTTGAAGGGGATTGGGATGCGGCTGTAGGTATGGGGTTCAACGGCCCAATTAATCAGTTGGCTGATATTACTGGACAGATGTTACTGCACAACATCGAACGTAATGATGGTAACCACATTAAAACTGAAATCAATATTGGTTTAAGAGCTTGGTTGCTGGCAAACATTGAAGTTAACGCCCGCCTTGGTCAACTCGTCGACAGCGACGACACGAGTTCAATTGTCGGTGTAGGGGCTCGCTTCCACTCAACAGAACAGCTTTCAGTAGGTATTGACCTTCGAAATAACGGTACTTACGGCCACCAATTCTTAATGTCAGCTCGATTTGGCTTTTAAGTCTATTCAACACTTATGATCCATCAGTGAGCAAATGTTAAATTCGATTGTTTAAACGGTAACTTAAAGGCTAATAGTCTCGTGACCTATTGGCCTTAATGTCTGATTTTGCAACTAAAAACTAAACATTTAGCTTAAAATCCTCGAAAATCACCCTTTCTCGTCACTTCCGTTTATAACTCATTTTTATACTATTCATTTATTGATAAAAATCAGTAATAAAATATCTTTACGGTAATACGGCGTACTGCTACTCTCTTCCAAATTTCTAATAGAGTGAAGTACCGTAAATGGGTGTTAGCAATATTTCAATCAAGAACAAATTAACATTGATGTTTGTTGTCATTATTTTCGCAATGACTATGATTCAGACTTATGTAACAGGTAAGCAACTTCTTAACGAAACCTATCGTTCCATTCAGCAATATTCAAATACACTAACTGATACAACGGTATCGGGTATAGAAAAATGGATTGAAGGCCGAATTAACGTTGTAAATGCAGCGAAAAATTCATTTACTTTTACCGATGACCCAACCAGCTATTTAACTCAAAGTACAAGTGCCGGTAAGTTTCAAATTGCCTACGCAGGGCTTTCTGACGGTCGCTTTCTTCTAGGTGGTGATTTGCCAGTACCGCAAGACTACGACCCACGTACTCGAGATTGGTACAAAGCGCCTATGGCGGCAGGTCAAACAGTCGTCACTGAACCCTATGTTGATGTAGCTACGAATGACCTAGTGGTAACAATTGCAAGCCCATTCAATACCAACGGTTTCTCTGGTGTTATTGGTGCAGACCTGAACTTAAACACCCTCATTAATGATATTGTAAGTATCGAGCAACCTGGTGTTTACGCTTTTCTTGTCGATGGTAAAGGTAACATTGTTGCCCATAGAGACCGTGGCCTAACGCTAAAGCCTGTTTCTAATATTTCAAACAACCTTTCTGCTCAGAAAATCAAATCACTTGCGCAAAATCCAGAATTTGAAGAGTTAACCATTAAAGGTACCGACTCCCTTCTTTCTGCTCAGAAAGTTCCTCATACAGACTGGTACTTCACTGTTGTTATAGATAAAGATCACTCTTTTGCTTCTTACTATTCATTAGTTCGTCAGTCGGTAATATTTGGTCTAATACAACTTGCTGTAATCGCATTTGTTGCGATGTTTATCATCAAGAAAGCACTATCGCCATTAACGACACTAAGCTCGGCAATGGAAGCATTGTCCAAAGGTGACGGCGACTTAACACAGCGTATGACTGTTCATAGTAAAGACGAGATTGGCACTCTAGCGCATCACGTCAACGCATTCATAGCAAAACTTCAAGAGATAGTGCGTGATATTGCGGGCTCTTCAAACCAGCTTAATCAGCAATCTGAAATTAGTACCAATGTCGCTCGTCAAACAAGTGAAGGTCTATCAGTCCAACTTCACGAAATTTCTCAGATTGCCACAGCCGTACATGAAATGTCGGCAACAGCAGAAGAAGTAGCAAACAACGCGCAAATGACGGCTGATTCAGCGATCAGTTCAACAGAGAATTGTGAACAAGGTAAGCAAGTCATCATCCGCAACCAAGATTCGATCACTAGCCTTGCTCAACAAGTTGAGAACGCTTCAGGAATCATTCAAGAAGTTGAGAAAAATGCGTTAGACATCAACACTATTCTATCAACCATTTCTGATATTGCAGAACAAACTAACCTACTTGCCTTAAACGCAGCGATTGAAGCGGCACGTGCGGGTGAGCAAGGTCGCGGTTTTGCGGTTGTGGCAGATGAAGTTCGTGTTCTTTCTCAACGTACTCACAGCTCTACAGACGAGATTCGCGAAATGATCGAGACTCTTCAGAAAAACAGCGTCAGTGCGGTTGAATCAATGCAACGTAGCCAAGACTTGGCGCAATCAAGTGTCGATGATGCAAACAATGCGACGATTGCACTGGAAGAGATCGCGACATCGATTCAACAGATCTCAGAGATGGCTTCACATATCTCGAATGCTGCTTCTGAGCAAAGATCGGTTACTGGTGAAGTCAGTAAGAATATTCAGTTGGTTAATGATGTATCAGAAAACATGTCTACTGAGGCTGATAACTCTCGTCACTTGTCTGAAGAGTTGCGCGGTATTGCTCAACAGTTGAATACTCAAGTTCAATTGTTTAAATACTAGACGTACGGATAATTCGTTCTAGCTCTTGAGCGCGGTTAAACAATGTTGTTTAACCGCGTTTAAAATTAGAACCAACATCAGAACGACAAAAAGCCCCCGACCACTATTGTGTTCGGGGGCTTTCTTATTCTCATTGCTTTCTTATTATAGTTAGCAAATAAACAGTTAGCTGCTAGCCGTTTACCTAATTACTAATGCAACTATAGGTCAACCAATACAGTTATAGACCAACTAAGACTGTTATAAGCTAACCATTAGCATCTTTTTCTGATGATCCAAGTACTCTTCATAAGTACCTTGGAAGCTCACTAATTGTTGGTCTTTTACATCAATGATGTGTGTTGCTAGCGAAGAAACGAACTCACGGTCATGGCTTACAAAGATAAGCGTCCCCGTGTAAACCTTCAATGCGTCGTTCAGGGCTTGGATTGCTTCCATGTCCATGTGGTTCGTTGGTTCGTCCATCACAAGCACGTTGATGTCTTGCATCATTAGCTTGCCGAATAACAGACGGTTTTTCTCTCCACCAGAACAGTTACGAGCTTTCTTGTTCGCATCATCAGCAGTAAACAATAGACGACCTAGAATACCACGTACCATAAGGTCATCGTGCTTCACTGTGCGCCATTGTGAGATCCAATCGAAGATACTCAGGTCGTTATCAAAGTCAGACGAGCTATCTTGTGGGCAGTAGCCTACTGATGCGTTTTCAGACCATTTAACGATACCTTCGTTTTGCTCTAGCTCTTGAACTAGGCATTTCAATAGTGTTGTTTTACCCACACCGTTCTCACCGATAACAGCAAGACGTGTACCCGCTTCAAGCAGCAAGTTACCACCAGCAAACAGTGTTTCGCCATCGAAGCCGTGACCAAGCTCTTTAAGTTCAAGCGCTTGACGGTGCAGTTTCTTACCTTCACCAAAATCAATAGATGGGCTCATACGGCTTGATGACTTCACTTCATCAAGCGTGATCTTGTCCATTTTCTTAGCACGTGAACTTGCTTGCTTTGCTTTCGATGCGTTAGCACCAAAACGGTTTACGAAATCTTGAAGCTCGCTGATCTCAGCCGCTTTCTTAGCGTTGCTCGCTAGAAGTTGATCTCGAATCAAACCTGACGCTTCTAAGAAGTACTCGTAGTTACCCGGGTAAACACGTAGCTCGCCGTAGTCGATATCCGCCATATGCGTACATACAGAGTTAAGGAAGTGTCTATCGTGCGAAATGATGATCATTGTACATTTACGCAGGTTTAGCTCTTCAGCAAGCCAGTTAATCGTATGAATGTCCAAGTTGTTGGTTGGTTCATCAAGAAGCAGGATATCTGGGTTTGCAAACAGTGCCTGTGCCAATAGCACACGGAGTTTCCAACCCGGAGCAACTTGTTGCATTAGGCCGAAATGGAACTCTTCTTCGATACCCGCTTGAATTAGGATATCACCAGCACGGCTTTCTGCTGTGTAGCCATCCATTTCCGCGAATTCACTTTCAAGCTCAGCGACTTTCATACCATCGTCTTCGCTCATTTCTGGCAAAGAGTAAATACGGTCACGTTCTTGTTTTACTTCCCACAGTTTTTTGTCACCCATGATCACTACATCGATAACGCTGTACTGTTCAAAAGCGAACTGATCTTGGCTTAGCACACCCAGTTTTTCTCCAGGAGTGATCGAAACGTTGCCCGAGCTTGGCGTCAATGCGCCACTTAGGATTTTCATGAACGTTGATTTTCCGCAACCATTGGCGCCGATCAAACCATAACGGTTTCCGTTACCAAATTTAGCAGAGATGTTTTCAAACAGCGGCTCTGCGCCAAATTGCATTGTGATGTTCGCGGTAGATATCAAAGAACTAATTCCTAAGCGTGTACTGACAGATAATTATTTGGCTATTTCAATTAGCCAAAATAAGAAGTACGAAAGTATGGATTAAACATAAAACGAAGCGCGGATTATATAGAGATCAGGATCACATTGTCGAGGTTAAACAGTGAACGAATGAAGAACAACGCACAATAAAGTGTATTTCGTCGTTTATTACATCATAAAAAGAAAAAATCCCCACTAATTCCATTAGTAGGGATTCCATTTCTCATCAATAAAAGCATCATACTCTAATTCGAATAAATACCGATTGACGCTATTTAGTTATTTTTTTCTGAACGTATTTTTGACCAACATCGACAACGGCAACATCTCTAAAGAAGCTTCTCCCCAACAGAATTGGGAAAGAAAGATGCGTTCGATCTGCTAGCGTAAATTCAGTCTTATCTTTTAGATCGCCGATTTGAATTGAAGCGACAACAACAGCACGTCGTTGTGTACCTTCCGCGCTCGACTGCTTGATCTTAACCCAACGCTCTACCGGCAAGCTGATCTCTTCAGTTGTGATGCCATCATGTTCAATTTTGAACTTAACCCAATCTTTACCGTCACGTTCGAAATCAACAATATCAACGGCACTGATTGATGATGTTGTTGCACCTGTATCAACTCGTGCTTTAAACGCTTCTTTAAGACCAGGAACAAACACCCACTCCTCTTCGCCAAGAATCAGTTTGCCATCACTTGTCTTGGTTGGTTTTGCAGTCGGTTTTTGTTCAGGCTTTGGTTTCGCTTCTGGTTCCGTTGGTTTTACTTCTTGAGGCTTCTCTGTAGGTTCCGTTACTTTCTCGCCTTCCGTTGCGTCAGTCTTAGAAGAGTCATCGACAACAGGTTGTTCTACTTGAGGCTTTTGCTCTGGCTCGACAGGAACTTGAGTCGTCGTCGAACAAGCAAACAGGCCACCACTTAGCATTAAAACTACAATCGCTTTCCAATTATACATTCAGTCACCTTCTATTTTGAAACGTTGGCTATCGCTTTAGCCACATAAGGAATATGGGATTCAGAAAGGCCTGCGATATTGATGCGTCCATCACCAACACCATAGACTCCATATTCTTCACGTAGTTGATTCATTTGAGTTTCTTTAAAGCCTAGTACACTAAACATGCCTTTATGGCTTTCGATGAAGTCAAATTGTGACGTGTTGTAAGTATTTCGCAATTCATTACATAAACCTTGGCGCAGATTTAACAAACGTTGCTGCATTTCACTCAGCTCTTGTTTCCAAATCGCCGTTAGTTCTTGATTCTGAAGAATTGTTTTAACCAACGCGGCACCATGATCTGGCGGCATTGTGTAAGTTGAACGAGCCAGTGTCAGTAGCTTACCTTTAGCATTGCCTACGTGTTCACTGTTCTTACCGATAACAATCGCGGCACCCGTTCTTTCACGGTACAAACCGAAGTTTTTCGAACATGACGTCGTAATCAACATCTCTTCTACGTTGTTCGCCATATGTTGAAGACCTTTTGCGTCTTCTTCTAGGCCATCACCAAAGCCTTGGTAGGCAATATCAACAAACGGTAAGAAACCATTCTTTTGCGATAACTTAGTAATTTCCTGCCACGCTTCAAAATCAATGTCAGCACCCGTTGGGTTATGACAGCAACCGTGAAGAAGTACCACGTCTGATGGACCCGCTTTTGAAAGGTCGGCCAACATTTTAGCAGTATCAACTTGCTTCGTTTCAGGACTGAAGTAATTGTAGTATCGAACTTTTAAGCCCGCCGCTTCCATCACCGGTTTATGGTTAACGTAGCTTGGGTTTGAAATCCAAACCGTTGTGTCTGGTTGAGAGACTTTCATCAAGTCACCCAACATGCGAAGTGCACCACTTGCACCTGGTGTTTGAATCGCAGCAACGCGACCTATTGCAGAAGTCCCTTTAAGCAACAGATCAACCATGCTCTGATTAAACTCTTCACAGCCTGCTAGGCCAACATAAGCTTTGGTTTTCTGTGTTTCAACAACGATATCTTGAGCCTTAGAGACGGCTTTCATGATCGGTGTTTCACCTTGGTCGTTTTTGTAAACGCCAATGCCTAAGTCGACTTTATCAGTACGAGTATCGCCACGGTAAGCGACAGAGAGAGATAGAATTGGATCTAAAGTTGGTTTTGGTAGATGTGAAAACATGAAAGTCACAACCCTTTGAAATTCAAGTATGAGTTTCACGTTAACATTATCGTAGACAAATCAGAAACATTTTTTAATAGAAGCGCTTAGTTACCATTAGTAATTAGAAGTAATCAGAGATTGGTCATTTCAAACGGATAAACAGTGCAAATTTCAAACACCTAATAACCAATTGCACAATTCAAAGCGCTGTATGTCTAGGTATCTTATGCTTCGATGTGTCTTATGTTTCTATGCTCCCTATTAAGATCGCTCTTGGGCACTCTGTTTGAATTGTCTTGGTGTCATTCCTGACCACGCCTTAAACCGAGTGCTAAAGTTAGCGGCATTTGGATATCCGACTATCTCACCAATGTGTTGAATCGACCAATCACTCGATCTAAGTAGCCGTGCAGCGTATTCCATTCTCATACGCATGATATGAGTCATTGGGCTGTGCGAGTAATAGCGCTGACACAAACGATGGAAGTGTGGCTCTGAGCACGGGAATAAGCTCGCGAGTTCATGAACGTTCCATTCTTTATGGAGCTGCTTTTGTACATTATCGAAAACGCGTCTTAAGCGGATCAAATTGCGCGACTGTTGCTGAGGCACTGGCGCATTAATCATGAACTCTATTTGGGCAACGCTGTGAGTGGCAATCGCTCCACCTAAATCTATGGGTAAGGCAATACTTCTCAACAGAGTATGAATGCACGACGAGACGACTTCTGCCGCCGGAGACAGCGTATAACTCACCTCATCATTGACGACATTTTCCCATAGCTTGTTGGGCGAGAGAAAGATCCATGCGATCTGCCATGTTTCTTCTTCAATACCAAAACCATTCTCTATTCCTGCTGGAACAGTAATGCACGAACCCGGTTCTAAAATGTAGCGACACCCTTCGCTTTCGAGCCATCCCTTACCTCTCACGGTATACAGCAACATGTGTTTCTGTTGGTTTTTCCGATACACCGAAAAAAAATCGCGGCACGACGCCGTACCACACTGAACGATACCGAGCTCTTCAAATGCCAATACATGGCTTTGATCGACAAACTCTTGGTGCGTCTTTTCAGAGATCTCATACCTTTCTTGTTTATCACTCATATCACTGCTAACTCATTCAATTGGCCAACTTATCAAAGTGGATAGTTTGGCAAAAGTTTGTGATGAGTCTGAAGAATACAGCGAAAACAAATGCCGATAAACTTCTCGCATAATCACTACCGGGGAAATGCGATGCTCTCGACATATCGTCATTTAGACAAAGAATTTTGGCAAAAACTATTACACATCGGTTTACCAGTCTCGTTGCAAACCATGTTGTTTTCACTGCTTGGCGTGGTCGATATTTTTATGGTCAATCAGCTTGGTGATTCTGCAACCGCCGCTGTTGGTGTTGGCAACCGTATCTTCTTCTTCAACTTGATCATGGTATCGGGGATTAGTGGAGCCGTGAGCGTACTAGCTTCGCAATATTTCGGTGCCGGTGATTTCAACGGAATTCGACGCACACTAACGCAATCATGGGCACTTTCGATCTTTGCCATAATCCCCTTTGTATTCATCTATACATTGGCTCCTGAATCAGTGGTGTCTGTGGTGGCCTCAGACCCTGATTACGTCCGATTGGCAACGGATTACCTTTGGATAACAGGAGCCAGCCTTATTGGTACTGCCGTAGTTGTGCCGCTAGAGAGTGCACTTCGTTCTGTTGGCGAAGCCAAGCTGCCCACCAAAATCAGTATCTCGGCAATTATCGTCAATGCAATTCTCAACGCCCTATTGATCTTCGGCTTGTTTGGGTTTCCAGAACTGGGTGTGGTTGGTGCGGCAATTGGTACTACGGTGTCTCGATTCTTTCAAACGGTTGCCCTGCTTGCTATGGCAAAGAGACACTACACCCACCTATTTCCAACACTAAGCAATTGGCGAGATACGATATTACCGAAGCATAGAAAGAAGTTCTTTACGGTGGCTATACCTATGTTGGTTCACGACACTGCGTGGGCGGGCGGGATTCTTATTTACAACGTTATCGTTGGCCAAATGGGGGTTGGAGAACTTGCGATCATTTCCTTGTTATCGCCTGTCGAAAGCATTTTGATCTCTGCTTTTTTGGGGTTTGCGGTTGCGGCTTCCATCATTCTAGGTAACGAGATCGGTGCGAAGAACTATCAACGTGTCGAGAATACAGCTTGGGGCTATGTGTTAGTGAGTTGTGGGCTTGCTGCTTTACTGGCGTTAATGTGCTTTGTCGCCAAACCCGCGATCGTATACATGATCGGTCTTACTCACTTAGAGCTCAAAGGTACGGCCGTTAACGTTACCTTAGTAATGGCACTCGGTATGGTACTAAGAGTCTTCAATATGGTTGGTATAGGCGGAGTGCTGAAAAGTGGTGGAGACATCAACTACAGCATCTTCATCGACCTGTTTGGCCAATGGGCAATCGGTATTCCCCTTGCCTACTTTACTGCGTTGGTGTTGGGTTGGCCGCTAGAATGGGTTTTGATGATTGTGCTGCTGGAAGAGTTAGCGAAGATAGCTTTAACTAGCCAGCGGATTCACTCTAAGAAATGGATCAACAACTTAATAGAAGAGCCAGATCAGGTCGTTGCTTGAATGGTAGTTTGAGCGAATAAACGAAAAGAACTCACACCCAAGGGCCGATTGGTTGCATTGCGCTAACCATGACGCCCTTTTTCGTTTTACGAGTGTGCTAAGCCACGACGACTGTTATATGTCAGTAAATCGATGAATGATTTGGTTTGAACTGCCACGCCAATCCAACATTGGATCCGCTTTATCTTGTTCAAAGCGACCATCAATCAAAGTATCGACGTATTCAAGCACTTGCTTCTGCTTTTCATCCAGTTCGTCGAGCTCGTAACCCGTCCACATCCAGATATCTTTACCTTCGCACTCCGCTTTTACACGCTGAACGAGCTTAAGCACTTCAGACACGTTTGCAGGATGCAGAGGATCACCACCAGAAAGCGACAAGCCACGACGCTTGATTCGCGGATCGTTCAGATCAGCGATAATGTGGTCTTGCAGTTCTTGAGTGAACAAGTGCCCTGAGTCCAACCTTTGCGTCGATTGGTTATAACACCCGCGACACTGGTGCACACAACCCGACACAAACAAAGTGCAGCGTGTTCCCGGGCCGTTTACAACGTCGATTGGGTGATATTGATGGTAGTTCATAAAGCAGTTTTGAAAACTCGTTATTGCTTAATAGTTTGAAGCGAAATGCTGTAAGATCTTAAATAAAAGAATTGGTATCGACATAGCGCCGATACCAATCTTGTTTCTTGAAACGTAGCTCTTCTTAGTAAGCTAGCTAATGATCTTAGAGCTTACTAAAGGTGCTTCACGCGGCGTTTAACTTCTTCTTGCTTACCGAAGTTAAATGGTCGTGCATCTGGGCTACCAAGGTAACCACAAACGCGGCGCGTTACCGACACTTTGGTTGAGTCATGGTTACCACACTTAGGACACGTAAAGCCTTTACTTGTACAGTCGAACTCACCGTTGTAGCCACATTCGTAGCACTCATCAATTGGCGTGTTGGTGCCGTAGTAAGGAACACGTGTGTAGCTGTAGTCCCATACGTTTTCTAGCGCTTCGATGTTCTTCTGCATGTTCGGGAATTCGCCGTAACAGATGAAACCACCGCTAGAGATTTCTGGATAAGGCATCTCGAAATCGATCTTGTCGTATGGGTTCACTTTCTTCTGTACGTCTAAGTGGAAGCTGTTTGTGTAGTAGCCACGGTCAGTTACACCATCAATTACACCAAACTCTTTGGTATCTATGCTACAGAAACGGCTGCATAGGTTTTCACTTGGTGTACCGTATAAGCTGAACGCGTAACCTGTCTCTTTTGTCCAAGATTCCACTTCACGCTTCATGTACTCCACCAGCTCAAGCGCTTTAGCACGCATTTCGCCGTCGTCATACAGGTGAACGTCTGTGCCGTAAAGTGCTGTCATTGCTTCATGGATGCCAATGTAACCAAGAGAAACAGACGCACGGCCATTCTTGAAGATATCGGCAATAGAATCGTCTGCTTTCAAACGAACGCCACAGGCACCTTCCATGTATAGGATTGGAGCAACACGCGCTTTCACGTTTTCTAGACGCGAAATACGAGTTTCTAGAGCGCGACGAGCTAGCTTCAATTTTTCATCAAGCAGTTCGTAGAACTTAGCCATATCTTGTTTTGCGTTAATAGCAATACGTGGCAAGTTCAAGCTAACAACACCTAAGTTGTTACGGCCTTCATGAATCAACTCACCGTTTTCTTCGTAAGTATTCAAGAAGCTACGGCAGCCCATAGGCGTTTTAAATGACCCTGTCACTTCTACCACTTTGCCGTAGTTAAGAATGTCTGGGTACATACGCTTAGATGCACACTCAAGCGCTAATTGCTTGATATCGTAGTTTGGATCTTGTTTCTGGTGGTTCAAACCATCTTTGATTGCAAAGACCAGTTTAGGGAACACGGCTGTTTTGCGGTTCTTACCCAAACCTGCGATGCGGTTTTTCAAGATAGATTGCTGGATAAGTTTTGAACCCCAGCTTTCACCAAGACCGAAACCAAACGTGACGAATGGTGTTTGTCCGTTATGTATTATAGTAAGTAGCTCTCACGAATTTAATAAAAAAATCATTTAGTTGATCTTTAAATTACAGTGAGTTAACGTTATATACATACAAGTTTAAGGGTTATACAAACTCTCATGAAATTAAAGAATCTTACATACGAAACTAAACATCAAAAGTCTTTTGTAGACTCTTGTTTAATCGAGACCACTACTCATCACCTATATAGGGTTAGTAACGGTTCCGAGGTCGATGAGTTTCGTGCATATGAGGAGGAAATGGATCGCCTAGCAGAGACCACCACTAAAAAGCAAAACCTGAGTGCAAACACACTAGCTACGTATCGAAATCCTGTGATTAAATTTATCGACTATTTACATGAAGCAGGAGTGATGGGAACAGACACCCCCTTGAATCTGCATCATGCACATAGGATGGTCACGAGCTATCCCGCATACATTCAAAAAACAGTTCCAATTAACGCCTCTCATGAGCTTCAGACGATAAGAGCACTGATGGACGGATATCGCCCCAAGCTTGGGAATGATTCAGTTAATGTGCATTTAAATGCGATCGAGCACTATATCAATATCTCTGAGCGGTATGGCAGAGCGGTACATGACAGACTCATTCGATCCATGGGAATCTCACCGTCAGAGTCTGAGTACCAACCAATATTCAAACAGGTTTGGAACTCTACCGAGATATCACAGGCACAAAAGCTATTTTGGCAGAAATACACAGCACTGGGAGGAATTCTAGGTTTACAAAATATGCATGGTGAAACAAGTCAGGTATTTTCGCGCCTGCCCTCTGAAGACTCCCCTGTCAGAGATAAGATCGCAATCACACAGGAGCAAATAGAGTCATTTCTCAATCAGGAGTCGCTTTCAGATCGTGATCGCACCCTATTCGCATTAGCTTTCGCAGGGGGCTTGCGTATCAGTGAGGCATTAATACTCCAGCTCAAACACATCGATTTCACGCAACGAAGAATATTCTTGACCAAAAATATTTCTAAGCGAGGTCTAACCACAGAGGAACAAATGCTATGTTCAGCATGGAAAGGCCGTAATACTTTGAACAATGAGGTACACCTGTTTGGTGTAGCTGAAGAGATATTTTGGAAATCACTAGATAAGCTGCTAGTGAATATGGTCACTGATTATAGTCACGATTTTTTGTTCACCTATGAAAAAAACATAAACAAGGGACGGCCGTATCTTCTGACTCAACGTGCCGACAAAAAACGTAGCCACTCCAATATCGTCAAGCGTTTTAAAAAAGGCTTAATGGCAATTGGAATTTCAAAGAACTCACTTCACGGGCCGCATTTCGCTCGTCATGCTCTGGTCTTCTATCTACATAAAGAGTGCCCACGTCTAACCGAGGATGGAGAGTTAGAATTTGGTTATGAGATACCAGATGTCAGTAACCTGATAGGTCATGTCAACTACACCAGTACCGTAAAATACAAACGCGATGACTCTGAGAAACTGGGTCGCCAACACAAATTATCTCGTGATATCACACGCCTTAACCTCGACGATCAAAAGGCTAAGTTGTTAACGGAACATCATGCATTGCTCGAAAAAGCAAAAAAAGTCAATGAGATGCTAATGAAATTGGAGGCACACTAATAATGATATTCAACACTACTAGTTCCGCCTACTACCCGTCAGGTAAAGAAAAAGCAGATAGACGCTGTACTGAAATAGCCCTCCAACTAGGGGGACAGATCTCAACGTTTTTTTCCAATGTAGGTGTTGAAAAAAATTTTTGTGTTCCAGAGATGGATATCCTGAATCGCAGCTCCAATCTCAGCATAGGTAAGGCTGATGTGCGTTGTGTGATATGTGAGATAGCAGCAAACATCTCTGATACAGAAACTCTACTGAATATTGCATCTCATACAGCCAGCGCTGCCAATTTCACTACCAGAAAGGCCCATGCACGAAAACCTGACTATAAGGGTTATCACGGAGCAGTAGAGTTCGTTAATCAAATAGAAAAATTATTCCTATCAATAGGAATTGAGTCGGTACAAATCAGTAAAGGTGTCTACCAAACCGTCATCCTATATTCCAGATTGATTCTTATTAAGCTTTGGAGAGAGGGCTTGGTAGTCCTTCCAATTACTGTCAACTTGGAATTAAGTTCCGAAAAGTTTGGCGAGTTTAGTAAGTTCAAATCTTTTAACCATCTTTCTCGCCCCCCTATGTTTGGCGCGTCTGACGAATACTGTGAAAATCTGCAACTTGAGTTTACGGAACTGATTAATGACATAGGTAATGCTCCTTCGTTGGAAGTAACATTGTTGGAACGAGAGGATGGAAAGTGCTATGACAAATTAGCAGGCATCCTCTACTGTAGCACACTACACACACAAGAAGACGTAACTGTAAGTTCCTACGACGACCTAACACGTCTATTCTGTCTGTACGATACGTATGATTCCCAAAAGCCGTGTGACGCACACACACTAAAGGAATTGTCGAACAACACAATGCCATTCAAAGGTGCAAAAGCGGCGTTTAATGAGTTCAGAACAGCCGCCTCAAGATTGGGCTGTCATAAACGGGAGAGTCTATCTGGTCATACTCACGCCATTACTAATGCCTATAGATCTGAACTGCTCCAACTCAACACCGCTACACAATTCAACCTTGAAGAGGTTATGTACGAACAGGATGAAGAAGCACTTTTTGAGTTCTTCGCTGACAATGACTACCAATCAACTCAGGAGTTTTATAATCGTGGTTTGATTCATGAGCCTGACCACACTAATTGGGATGTGTACAAGGACAAGCACCTCAGCTCAATGACTGCAAGCTCTTCTAGTAACCCTAAGTGGGGTTGGAATGTAATCTACCAGTACCTTGGGTACATATCCTGCTGGTGCGCGATGTATCCAGAACAGGCTAAAAACGAAGCTATATCCACACCTACGACACTAAGAGAATTAGATAGGGAGACGTTCGTAATTCGCTCGTTTTCCAATCAGGACATCGACACAGACCAATGGCCTCGCACATTAGGGGAGTTTTTACTGCGCAAGTCGGTTTCAGTTGCTACATGGGTTAAAGCAGCCATAAACTCTGTTGAAACCAATTTTCGTTTTGACAACGAACACGTAAGCTCCATTGGTAAGCTCTTACAACCTAAGGAGTTCACTAATGCATGGCATAAGTCGCAACGTGGTATCAAACTCGGTTCTCTGAGCGAGTCAGTGAAGAATGTATTTACACGGGATGAATACGCAGTATCTCTGCAAGTAGGCTACGCCCTAGAAAAATTTGGCTCATACCTGCAAGAGCGAATTCTCGAAGGTTATACCCCTGAACTGCTAGGTTTCAGATCCGTAAATTCCTACCATACTGACAACCCATTTAGGCTGATTGAAATTGGGGCTAAAATTACTGCGCCTGTTGGAATATTGAGATATCAATTACACAACTCCCCTTTAAGCGGTGATATTGCTGAGAGTAAGCCTTTAGCCAATATTTTCCACTGGGCAGTGCCATTGGAGCACTATCATGACTCTCTTCGTGTTGGAGAGAACAATAATAAAGCGCTAAGAAGAGCTGTTTACTCTCATGATTGTGCAGGATTTTCCCCAATCGTTTGGTACGTCGATGATCAACTGAAATACTCCTACAAGCGGCTGGACGCAACCTCGAAAATCATTGAGAACCCATTTTCGATGACTAAGTATGGAACCATAGATACGGATAAGGCGCAGTTAGTCACTCCATTACTTGGGCCAATCAGGGGTATTATTGTAGCTCTTGAACAAGGAATACGACACAAACATATCCGCTACCTAGACAAACGTCATTTCGACAAATATGTAGATGATGCAAATGAGGACGGTATTGTTCAGCTATTGGTAAGCACTGATAAAAGTCGTCGCAAACCATGGAAAGCCAGTTCTCATATTGATGTTATAGCAATGCTAAGAGCAGAAAGAGAATTTCAAAATTTGAGAACAGATGTTGACCACCTAGTACCTTATGATGACGAGAAAGAGATAGACGTCCTTTTTCGCAACGCACCAGGAGAGGCATTTTCAGAACTGGTATGGAGCGACATTTGGAAAATATTCCTTACGATTTCTCAAGGTATTATCAATAGCTCCTTCACTGATATGATGGAAAGTTGTGAGTTTGTTAAAATGGTGCCTCTATCCGCTAAAGACTCTATGACAGCACAAACAGTAGAGAGAACCATCACTGCTGATAGTGAATTCGTCACGCGAGCTAAGGTTTCAGGTAAAAATCGAACTCTTGGATTTGATGCTGATGGGCATCGTGTGAAATTGTTGGCGATACTAACTCCTCACTCATCTCGAACGACCTACGTTAGCCACAGGGTTGGTTATATACCTATAGAGACTGTCAGTAAAAACATCGGTCACATGCAAATCAGTACAACCGCCTATTACAACAGGGAGACTGAAGAGGATCGAGCACGTAAGGTCGGGGAGTATCGTAGAGCCAACCTAATGGTAGTGCGCGGTAACAAAAACAAGGATGAGATAATGCCTATGTGCACTAGTGATGTTTCACAGGAGCAGGTTCGGGAATCGTTCAAGCAGAACCCCAGAGAGACGATGAGCCTGTACGGTTTCACATCGATTCCAATTGTTACTGTTGACGATGATGGTGATGAAATCATTAAAGATACTGGTATGGATCTGGTTGCCTCCACTCCTTTATCCATGATCGCATTTTCATCAACCCATATCTGTGTTCACAATATGGAATGCCCCTCAGAAATCATAGCTGAAAATGGTGGTTATCAACGATGCGGCGTTTGTCGAATAAAGATCTGCCATGTAGATAACCTGATTTCTATTTCAAGGATGGTGCAACGACTTGAGTTAGATTTGAAGACTAATGTGACATCACTGATTAACTTAAACCGAAACAAAGTTGCTGACGAAACTGTACATAAAGTCGAAGTGGCTCAGCTAAAACGCAACGAATCTGTTTTAAAGTCAGAGCTACTCGGTTGGCAGGCAGCTCTGAGGATTGTTGAGCAAACACGGATCAGTCTGCTAGGCAAAAAGAATACTAATAAGTTTGTTGTACCTGCCCCTCGCCTGCTCAAAGAATCAATATCATGCGAAACATTGAAAATGTCTTTAGCTGAGTTGTTACTCAACCATATGACCAGTATGAGTGACGTGCCTTCACTGAATAGCCCTGAAATCCAAAAAACTGTAGCCAGGATTGAGAAGAAAATCCTAAACGATTCTAAGAACGCTAGTGATGAGATCATGAAAAAGGTTGAAGCCTGTTTCGTAAATGATTCCTTAGACCCTCGACATATTATGTCCCCAATCATGAGTATGCTAGACGCGAATATTATTACCAAATCTCAGATTCTGGATGTTATCGAGAGTGATTTATCAAACACTCAACCTCTAATGAGAAGTCCCCTACAAAACAATGTAACAAAGGCGTTATCTAATGGTTAACAAAAGGACACAATCCCTGAAAGGGCGAATCGAGTTGGTTACTAAAACTCTAGATACATACATCGCAACGCCTGGTCTCAAGGCTGGTATTTCTAATATGGATCAGCTTGCAAAAAAATTGGAGCGGGATACAGGGATTGGTTATTCCACTCTTCTAAAAAGTGAGGATAAGGGTGGATACTACCGAGGATACCTTGAGACCGCCTTGATAAAAGTCGCGCCTAGCACGAATAGCCTTGGCTCCCTAGCAGAACCTCAGCCTAAAAACTGGGTACATCAAGAGGCTATCTATAGGTCAAAGATTGGGCTTCTAAATAACGAGATAAAAAAGCTGAAAATTGAACTAAGGCAGGCAGAACTTGCTATTTCTGATGCATCGAACTCACAACTGACGCTACAAGATGCAACTGAGATCAGACAAGCTGACATTAATGTCGAGAAACTATGTAGAGCGTTAGCTCGAATTCTTGATCACGAGGATGTAGGGCTAGACCTGATGCCAGATGGGCGAATTGAATATTTTGGTGAAACCCTAGTCAATTCAGAGCAGACACAGCCATATCTAGCATGGCAGGCACGAACCACACCCACCTCACACAGGGGTTAAATTGTTATGGAGATAGAACCTATTAAATTAACCCCTGAACAAGAACAACTGAAAGGTACTGCTAAATCTGCTCTATACGTCGAATGCTATAAACTAGTTATTAGCCAGATGCAGGAGAAGGGAATCAGATTTCCACGAGACGAGCGTGGCACGAACGAGCTAGGAATCAATGCCAGTAAATTAGCTAGATGGTGTGCGTTCAAGGATCGTGCAACTCTGTACAAAAACTCTGTAATTAGGAATGCGCTTCCCAGAGATGTGAAAAATATCGGTATTGAGGACTCTCAGCCAAGATCCATAACTGAGAAAAAACGAGATGACCTAGTTGCCAGTCAGCAGTGCGATATTAACGAACAAGGTCAATTAATCGTAACGCTTAACGCTCAAATTCAAACACTGGAACAGAAGCTGAAAATAGAAGTTGATGAACGGAATGCACGGATACATGAGTTGGAACTGAAGTTGGCTGCCTCAAAACAATCTGTTGATGACCATATTAGGTGTCATGCGGAGCAGGTTAGAAACTCTATCCTCAGTGGGGGGCGAACATTTGACCGAACTTAGATTATTAGTTACCAGTGTACATCCTCTGCTAAACGCATACATTGTTTATGGTAACTGTATCAATACTAGCAAGCGATTGTCAGTTCATATCAAAAAGGCTTTCGCGTATAAGGCTCCGAGCGAAGCGGAAGTGTGGCTATTTTCATGTACCAATCAAAAGGAATTGATTAATTATCGCCCACAACATCATGCAACCTCAGGTAAATTATTACTTGTCTCATTCGATGTAGAGGGGGAGCTTGCGCTCTTCGAGCGAGCATTAAAACAATATGAACTGCCAACTCTAACTAAAAAGCTATTCCTCGGACATCCAGAGTTCCGAGGTATCGGATGTGGCAAGTCTCGCATTATGAAGGCGATTAAAAGAGTAGGCTCTGCAAGGCAATTTCTGAATGAGTTAAAAAATGGAAATCTCGCTGCTCTCGTTGATGCATTCAACAGCATTGAACGTGGCATGGCGTTTTTAACAGCATACCAAAATGTACATGCTGAGTTTGAGTCTATTGAATTCATCGACCAGGCTGGTTATGACAAACGAACAGCACATCGGCTATTCAGGCTGTTAGGTCGCTCAACAAAGAGCTTGTTAACAAGTAACCCTTATGCTCCTATACGCATGGGAACCCGCTTTAATAATGCATGGGGCGTTGCTGAACGACTAAGAAAGACGAGCAAAATTAATATTCCTGACGACTCCCCTGTTCGGTTGATTGGTGCTATTGACTGCGTGGTGTATCGCGCACTGAAGCAAAACCATACAGCTATCACTAAGGAGAAGTTTAGGGTGGCCCTTTCATCGTTGATTGGTGAGAGCTTGATTGATATTGCGATTGATACGGGTCTTTCACTAACAGCCATATGCAGAACGAATAGAGGCGACTATCAGGGCGTTGGGCTAGCAAATCTGGAGAGTATAGTCGAAAGATCAATGGCATCAAAAATCGCCACCTCTAGGGAAGGTAAATTACCTAGTGGACGCATATTTTCTCTCATTAATGAATTTGACGAATACTCATCAAGGGTGAATGGGTTTTACCTCACCGAAGAGCAAAAAAAACTCGCTTTCAATACCCTGACCAATGACCTGTCAATCGCGCAGGGTGAAGGCGGTACAGGTAAAAGCACAGCTATGGCATGTGTTAAGTACGTATGTAACCGTTTAGACCGACCTGCATATTTTGTGGCAGTAGCAGGCATAGCTAAGAAAAGAGTTAATGATGAATTAGAACGAATGTGCGTTATCCGAAAACAAAACACAAACCTTTTCGGCGAGAGCGAATATGAGGTCTGTAGCTATACGGTTAGAGGGTTAATTCGACAGATCGAACTAACCTTAAATAGCCCTGACATCAAAGGGGCAATACAGCTTAACGATAATCCACTAATTGTTTTTGATGAGTCGTCAATGCTTGATTTATCCCTTGTGGTAGAGTTTTTGTCACTTCTCGATAAGCACGCTTCTAGATATAGCATTTCAATGGTTGGAGACATTGCTCAAATAGCCCCTGTCGGGTTTGGAGTAGTTTGGCAGCATGTTGTCAGTCTTGGTGCATTAAATGCCGATACAGTGCCTTACTGCGAGCTTAAACGAGTTCACAGGCAAGGAGCTGGCAACCCAATCAAAGAAGTTGCAACATTGGTGCGAACTGTGGGTCACTCAATGAAATCAGAGTGGAGCAACAGAACACATGAGTTTTCAAACAATCCTTTATCCGAGCTAAGAGACCTGAGTTCTTTTTCTGGTCAGGCTGGCGTGTACTATTCGCAAATTAGTGACTCACAAATTATCCAAAACGCTTATTCATTATCTAAGCAACTAGGCTTAGATAAATCGCAAGTTATCACGCCTTACTCTAATGCTGATAACCCATTATCGACAGTGTCCATCAACAGCCATTTTATAGCAAACGAGCGATACAGTAGTAGTTCTGATACCCTGTGGGGGTTTGCCAAAGGTGATCGCGTTATTGCCACTCAGAACTTCGCATCTCTTGACCTATACAACGGTGATATGGCAACTGTCGCTGATATTGTCTACTTACAAGAAGATGCAGGTGAAAACATACAAAAGAAGTTAGTCTGCCAGTTTGCTGAAAAGACAGTCTATATCGATGAAGGTGCATGTTTTGATACTGGGTTAGTACATTGTTACGGTATCACAATTCATAAAGCCCAAGGCTCTGAGTTTGCATATACTATCGTTCTACTACCTAGTTCTACCTCCACATCATTTGTGGAGAACAGCATGATTTATACGGCATTAACACGTTCAAAAACGGCTACTATTTTTATCGGAGATACGGATACCCTTAAAAGAGCCATTAACGATAAGCCAGCCTATAAAAAAATTTGCACTGGGTTTGACCTTGAGCCAGAGTGCCATTTTCTAGATGCTTGATGAATAAGTACCCATTACTCCTGCGCTTTTAAGCTAACGGCGCTTTTCAAGGTAGTTGTCATTATTTGCTTGCTTATTAAGCAGGTTTTCTTTCTGGGTTTTAGTGAACCTCACCAACAGCTTCATAGTTTCTTAGAGCACTTGCCTATCGTTCAGGATTTCGCTGTTTTGCAGCGAGCCATGCCTCCGCACGTTGACTCTGTGAAGACGTGACATAATTTATGTTTGCTGTACTAGCGAAGGAGGCTTCAACCCATTTTCGGCCCGCACGCAATGTACTTTGCGTGCGGGACAACGACTCGACATACGGGTTATCATCACCGACTTTGGGGCTGCTATACTATGAGATAATGCCTAGCTCATCCATCTTCTCTTTGAACCTGAGCGACTTCAAAGGCGCACCGTTACGGTGTTTTTATATTTAGACTGCAATATCCGCTATTTTTGCAATCTCGACCGCAACTTTGCCCAAAGCATGTATACGTGCTTTCAATTCAGCCTGACTAAGGTTTTGTTGGGATGCCCTGAGCACGACAGCTTTTAATTTTTCGTACTCCACAATATTGACTGCTGTATGTATATTTTTAAGTTCTGTGATTGACAATCCAGATAGCTTAGTTAACTCCGCCCCATACCTACCATTGAAGGTAGCTTCTATAGTTTCAAAATCGTCGCTGAGTAATTTATCTAGATCTTCTAGGCTGCTCATACTTAATCCTTTATTGTTTGAAGTTCAGTTTATCGATTGAGTCTTGAAGCTTTGCTCGCGCACCTTCAACACCACCTATTCCATTCAATTCTGTCTCACTTTTTTTCGAAAGTTCAGCTATCTCATTAGAGGCTTTAGATAACTTTGTCGCAATATACCCACCAACATCAGATTCAATACCAATCTCACTCAACAACTCATTTTGAGCGTCATGGACTTGAGCTATTGAAGCCAAATGCCCCGTAACAATTGAGTTAGCTTGATGAATAGCTAAGTAAGAGCGATTAGTAGAAGCCAAGAGTTCTCTCTCTTGTGCATTTAAATTATCGAGCAATTGCTTGCGCTGCCTATCTACTGACTTAGTCACATTTATTACAAGAATTTCCATAGCATCTATAGCCTGTTCTTGTTGTTCTGAACTTGCATCAGTGGATAGCCCATTAGAGATCATCCGTATAAACGAGGTATGGCCATTTTGTAGCCTAGTACGATCTTTTTTTATCGATTCTCGGATGGCATAGGGTGTATAGACATTATCTATAAACTCATTCACATCATATCTCATTCGTGAGTACAAAATACTAATGGTTTGAACGTGAGATTTATGCATTTTTTCTATGTCACGCCCAACTGTCGCAGAAAGCTCGACAGACTGAGTTGGAACTTGGGAACATCCACCAAGTACTCCGAGCAGAACTAATAAAAGTGTGCGCATCTAATCATTTCCATATATTGAGTGATTAATTCAATTGATTAATTGAAAGTCTCTTTAATGACTGATTAAATGTTACCCACATAGGAACTTGATTGCAAAAGAGATTGTTGAATATGTCTATATTAGAGAGTGTTAATGTTGAACTAGATCGAAAATCCACGTTATTAGGCTTAACACAACCAAGTTATCGCCAAGCATACAGCGATAGAACAGCTTGGTTAATGGCTACTTTTTCAGAGCTAGCGTATATACGTTTTAATCCAGCACTACCAAGCAGGTTGCAGAAGATAGGATTAAGTGAAGCATTGAAACGGCTCGCAGATGGATCTACTAGCATAAATGTGTCTAAAGCATTATCTACTATAGAAGGTTTACTCTGGGATCATGACGAAGAAAAGAATAAACTAGTCAATGAGTTAAATACTCTTAATGAGACTCAGCTAATAAAAACCTTCAGTACTGAACTAGGAACCCAAGCAATATTGGTAGAAACCCCTACCTTCTATGTTTTGGCTTTTAGAGGAACTGAAGCTACGAGCCTTAACGATATAAAATCAGACGCCAAAGCTACAATAACCAAATGTAAAAGCCCAGGAAAAGTACATGAAGGCTTTCATGAAGCTTTTGAATCGGTTGAGGAAGAACTTAGTGTTGCTCTGAGTAAACTGACAGAGGCTAAACCATTGTTCATTACAGGTCATAGTTTAGGTGGCGCATTAGCAACAATTGCCGCGAAACGGTTAAAATTCGATTTTGGCATAGCAGCCTGCTATACATTCGGTTCACCAAGAGTTGGGGACAAAGAGTGGATTTCTACAATAAAGACACCGATTTACCGAGTTGTCAACGCTGCGGATTCTGTGACGATGCTACCACCCAATGGCCTAGCAATTGGTGCTATTAGTACGGGGGTTAGTTTCATACCTTGGGTTGGAGTCAAGGCAAAGGAGTTCTTATTAGAAAAGTTCTGTGGATATATGCACGGCGGTAATATGCGTTACTTGACAAACTGTAAGAAGGGTGAATATGAAGATGTTCAGCTACTTTACTCAGTCTCTTTGTTGTTCAGGCTAAAAGCCCTTTTAATAGGAAAACTTCCATACAAGAAGTTTCTCTCTGACCATTCAATCAGTATTTACCGCAAAAAACTAGAGATCGTTGCCATAAAGCGTAATTAAGCTTTTAAAGTATAATGTGGGCCTTGATTCCATCAAACTAATCTATGTTCCCTTTACATAGATTAGTTTGAATTAGGTGTTCAGCCAAAGTTAGACTCAACTAACTAGAATCCCCATCAAAGACGGTAGATTCATATGATCTAAACTAAACATAAAAGAGCTAGTTTGCCTATGTTGCTATACAAAGCTAACTATCAACATCCTTTATTAGTATGACGGGAAATTCTAGCACGAATATAAGCAGTCTGTTTTCTATAGGCCAATACCATCAAAATCCCTAACCCAGAAATAACAATAACTTCCATATTGTCATTGAGCCACGAGACGTTTAACGAGTATACCTTGGCACAACTAAGGCAAAACATCACAGAGCACAAAGTTCGAAACATATTGTTTTGCTCTGAAAGAGTAACAATAAGCCCGTCCTCTTTTGAAGCGGTTACATAGTCTGTGTAGTCTGCAAACTTAACAATTCGTAGCTTCTTGAGTATTGGTTCCACCAATACTGAGCCAATACGGCTTATGACCAAACCTATGAAATAGTAAAAGAATACACCTAAAACTAGATCCTCCTGCCTTAACGAAAACTGTGTAAGTTCCTCCAACAATACAATAAATAATGCCCCTGGAAACAAGTAATTAAACAAGTTATAAGATGATATCTTAGCGAGTAATTCATTCATTTTATGTCAAAATTCCTGTTGTACCCTACTTGCAAGTTGATACCATCAGCTCCTTTGATAAGCATCACAAATGGCAAAGGTTGTTTTTGTTTCGTAACATCTCTCAATGTACGCAAATCCGTGCCCGACTCTTTAGATGTTGAACAAGGATGTGAGTGCCATGTGCCTAGTGGCAACAACATCTCATTGCAATTGTCCATTAAATCGTTACATTCCCTATCTTTATCAATAGGTTCCAAAGTCAGACCTATTGGAGTTGACGTAAATGTGCCTTTCGATGCAAATACTATTGAGATACGGTTTAACTCCATGCTCACAAGTCCACATAGGTAGCCGCCTGCTTCATTTGGTGAATACTCATGTGTCACTAAATCGCATTTTTCAATAACAGAAGAGTGAATGGTAATATACCACTCTATTCCATTAGCATCAGTAACCTTTTTCTCCTCAAAACACAATTCGCCTTGAAGTGCTACTGGGACATATCCGCGAGGTAGACCATCATCATCTAAAACATTGACTCCCAGCATTGCTGTAGACTGAGACATTTGCTTTCTAATTAAAGGGACGAAGGTTGAAGCATGATTAAGTACCGAAGACCACGGTAAGGCCAAAGTTTCGCTACTACAACTCAAGCCTACTAATTTAGATTCTAGGGCGGCATCTCGAACTAACCATTGACGCAATGCTTCAACCCGACACGAAGACAAGAGCATATATGCATCAAGGTCTAGGATATCTGCACCTTCACCATTACTTTGCAGACATTGGATGACACCAATACGACCACTATCGGAAACATAAACTCGCGTTACTGCACATGAAGGACGTTCTTGCCATGAGCCGATGAGGTCAGTGCCCGTCGTATCTACAAGTAAATCTAGCTTAGAGCAAATGAGTTTTTCACTTTGAAGTTCAAAATGCTTATCGAACCCTTCAACCCCCTTTCGATGTTCTTCACTCAACTGTTTTAACCGATCAGCAACCATTCTTGCTTTAGTGGATAGCACGGGTGTTTCAAAAGTAGGATCGATACAAACATGACGAGCAGAGTTGTGTAATTCTATACTATCCCTATCCCATTGCTTAATTTTGAAAACACCAGATCTAGCCAACTGATCTGAGATAGCAGACCCTAAAGCTCCTGCGCCAATAAAACCAACCGAACTTTCGTTAGATTCAACCCCTGAAATTTGAGCTAACTCTCTTGGTCTCATTCGAGAACGTAACGACAGAAAATCTACCTGAATTTTTCGTTTACGATAGTGGATTAGAAATGGAAGTAACTCAATTTTTCTATGATCTTCATTTTGAGAAAGTCCCATAATTTCGGAGATCAACGCCTTAGGTCTACGTTTAGCAATAACAATAATAACTGCTCGCTCTTCATTGAAGCGAGAGAACTCAGACTCTACAATATCAGAAAAACTGTTAAACCTATCATCACAAGTAAACGCTTTAAGATCAGCTAAAGATTCTATTTCTCGACAGTCGTTAACATCATCTACACGATCATGATTGGGTACAATAACAAACGTACTTAGAGCTTCCAGCTTTTTGCCATCTATACTTGCCTGTTGCGTAGCACATTGACCACTTTTTCTTGCATTTACATAACTGCTAATGTTTTTGAGGTTAATATCTGAATTGCAGGCAGAAACACCAAATAGCGTCTCCCTAAACCTACTAAAAAAGACCTTTGTACTGAGTTTAAGTAACATCCCTTCATTTTTATGATTACACACCATCTCTTGCAACTTAGGTGCATTCACAACTAGGCTTGCACAGCTCGTTCGAGGGGATGGCTCCCATCCGTCAGTATTTAGATCCCCCAAAGATGCATCAACTAACCATTCTCGAAGTACATCAATAAGACTTTCGATACCTTTTTGCATGTATAAAGCGTCAGTTCCACCTTTTCGCCATAGGCAAATTGAAGCTGGAGAAGTCACCTTAGTTGGATTTAAGTGAGGTAGATCTCTAGGGAAGTCGTTCCGTATCGCTAGAATATCAGGCGCATTTCTCACGTCAGTTTTTGAGTAACTTAATTTTATTTTTTCTGGATTATGAATACGCTTGTCGCAAGCTTGAGGATAATGCGGGAATTTGATATCAAAACAAACCTCAATCGTATGCTCCAATACCTTAACAGAAGAAAGCAGCACTTCTTCATGCTGCTCTAATACCCTCACATCGTAACCAATCCAATCAGGTAGAGTTGGCATTTCAATTATCCGTATGTTGTAGGCTTGTTGACTGCGGACGCTTTAGTCGCATTACTGCTCTTTGTCTTCTTCTCTAGGGTTATACCTTTATCACTTAATGTAAAAACTATCGGTGCTGTTTCTCCTTCGTGGTCTGCTGTACAAAAGAAACGTTCTTTAGATTCATCGCTCTCAGAAGTCTTCAATATTGAGATCCACTTATTCTTAGCTTTGTAATGAGGTGGATTATCATCATCACGCTTAATTTTCTTGGAAGAAGAAACAACAAATGCTTTGCCTAATGGATGACTAAGGGCGCTAATCGCCTTGTCATTATCTACGTAGTCACTGTTTTTATCTGTTTTGTCATCTTTCTTTGCAAAAGGAGTCAAACTACAGTGATGTGGTGCCGAGCACAAATGCCAATCAAGATCTTCTTTTTCATAGTCAGTATCAAGGCGCTCCCATACCTCACATTCAGCGTCGCCGCCTAAAAGTATCTTTGTATTGTTCTTTTCGCCACTATAGATCCAACGCACCACAACACTGCTATTATTTCTGCTTTCGCCTTCAACCTCTTCGCTATTTGGCGCTAAAACCTTACCTTTAAGTTTAGTGCCTACCGAAAGGCTGTCACCTTCTTTGACGATATTTAAACGATTCCCGTCCTTATCAGCATCCTTAGTGCCTTTAAGTCGATTGCGACGGCGAATTTCATTTAATATAGCTCTTGATTGATCTGTTTTCTCTTCTGTCAACGCTCTCTCGGAACATACAATCTCACAGACTAACAGGGATTTCCCATCGTTTTTCCAATTGTCAGGAGTACCGCAATGAAATACATCGGAAAAACCCAAAACATGATCTTGATCTTGGTGAGTAGACACAAACAGGCTTAATTTGTTATCTGAACATGAATCTTTAATGTCATTATAAATATCATATACATCATCATCCGAAGTACGGTATTTAATATCGGTGAGTACTGCTTTGTAACCCGACTTAATTAAAATGCTATCACCATTGTCAACTGGTAAGTACTTAATATAATCTGCCATGGCAGCTCCTTGTCTATCAGTGGTTAAATGTCTTTAAAGCGATGAATCACCTGGTTGCTAGAGCCACGCCACAGCAACTCAGGATCATAATTATCTTGTTCAAATTTCCCGTCTATTAGCACATCGATATTGTCCACGATTGCCTGCTGCGTTAGATTCAATTCAGTCAAAATGTAACCAGTCCACATCCAGATATCTTTGTCTGGGCATTCTTGTTTTACTCTTAAAACCAATTGATAAATTTGCTCTAAATTAGCAGGATGAAGAGGATCACCGCCAGACAAAGATAAACCGCGCCTTTTAATACGTTTGTCTTTAAGATCTGCGATTATCTGATCTTCCATCTCTTGAGTAAATGGATGACCAGAATTTGGATTCAATGTCGATTTGTTGTAGCAGCCACGACAGTTATGCTCGCAACCTGCAACAAACAAAGTGCAACGTGTACCCTCACCATTTACAACGTCAACTTGCTGATATTTATGGTAATTCATAATATACTACATGTGCTTAACACGTCTAATAACTTCTTCTTGCTTACCTGAATTAAACGGGCGAGCGTCAGGAGAACCTAAGTAACCACAAACACGGCGTGTAACTGATACTTTTTTAGGATCGTGGTTGCCACACTTCGGACACGTAAAGCCTTTACTTGTACACTCGAACTCACCTGTAAAACCACACTCATAACACTCATCAATTGGCGTGTTAGTGCCGTAATATGGCACTCGGTCGTAGCTGTAGTCCCACACATTCTCTAGCGCTTCGATATTACGCTGCATGTTAGGGAACTCGCCGTAACAGATAAAGCCACCACTCGCTAGTTCAGGGTATGGCATCTCGAAGTCTATCTTGTCGTATGGATTAACTTTCTTCTGCACATCAAGATGGAAGCTATTCGTGTAGTAACCTTTGTCAGTCACGCTATCTAGTACGCCGAACTCTTTAGTATCTAGTGCGCAGAATCGAGTACACAAATTTTCAGAAGGCGTGCTGTATAAGCTGTAGCCCCAGCCACTTTGCTCTTTCCAATCATCGACTTTGTTCTTGAGGAACTTAACGATCTGGATACCTTTCTGACGAAGAGTTTCATCATCAAAAATATGCTCACCATCTTTAGCGTAAAGAGCGTTGATGGTCTCATGAATACCAATGTATCCCATCGAGATTGAAGCACGACCATTCTTGAATATGTCCAACACTTCGTCATCTGGGTTCAGTCGAACACCCAGAGCGCCTTCTGTATATAGGATTGGTGCGACTCGTGCCTTTACGCCACGAAGTCTGTCAATGCGTGTTTCGAGAGCACGACGAACAAGCTCAGTGCGCTCTTCCATGATTTCGTAGAACTTCGCTTCATCGCCATTAGCCTCAATAGCCATCCGAGGTAGATTAAGGCTCACTACGCCGAGGTTATTACGTCCTTCGTGAACTTCATTGCCATTCTCATCTACATAACGACCTAGGAAGCTACGGCAACCCATTGGTGCTTTGAATGAACCAGTAACTTCTACTACTTTGTCGTAGTTCAGAATGTCTGGATACATACGTTTTGAGGCACACTCTAGAGCAAGCTCCTTAATATCGTAGTTTGGATCTTCTTTTTTAAGGTTGATGCCATCTTTGATTGTAAATAGCAATTTAGGGAAAACCGCAGTCTTCTTGTTTTTACCTAGTCCTTTGATTCTATTCTGGAAAATTGACTTTTGAATGAGCTTAGATTCCCAACTTGTCCCTAGACCGAGGTTCACACTCAAGAACGGAGTCTGCCCATTACTTGAGAAAAGCGTATTGATCTCGTACTCAAGAGATTGGAATGCGTCGTAAACTTCCTTTTCTGTAAGTTTACGTGCATAAGCCTCAGGATTTGGTACATCCCACTCTTTTGCCGTAGCGAGATGCTTCTCATGACTGACTGTAACGTAAGGTGCTAGTACCTCATCTAGACGGTTCAATGTAGTACCACCATAAGTATGGCTAGCTACTTGCGCTACGATTTGGGCAGTAACGGCTGTTGCTGTTTGGATTGACTTAGGTGTGTCGATTTCTGCATTACCCATTCTGAAACCGTTCTTCAGCATGTTCTCTAGATCTACAATCATGCAGTTGAACATCGGAAAGAATGGAGAGTAATCCAGATCATGGTAATGGATCTCACCAATCTCATGTGCTTGAACAATATCACGCGGTAGCATGTGGTGTTTTGCATAGTGCTTAGAGATAATACCTGCAAGAAGATCGCGCTGTGTGGGAATGACTTTGCCATCCTTATTTGCATTTTCATTCAGTAGGTCAGCGTTGCTTTGATCTACCAAACCAGAAATTTCAGCACTTAATGCACTTGCTTTTTCACGTTGTATATCACGGTCATGACGATACTCAATGTAAGCACGAGCTACATCTTCATCTACATGCATTAATTCTTTTTCGACCAGAGACTGGATCTTGGAAATCTCTATTTCGACTTTACCATTCATCTTCTCGCATACGTTAGCGGCTACAATATCGCCAAGTTCGCGCTTAGGGCTGTTGATGCTTTCCGCTGCTGCTTGAACAGCATTCTTAATGAGTTGTGCGTTAAAGGTTGCTTTTGCACCGTCACGTTTAACCACAACTGCTAATTCGTGTTGCTTCATAATCATATTCATTTCTCCTTATAGTTTCATTTTCTGAGCTGCAATTTGAAAGGCTTGTTTTTGTGAGTTTTGTTTCTTTTGAAACTTACGAGAGTACTCTCTCGAAAAAACAGCCAACTCAGCGAGGTGAAATGAATTCTCTATTATAGAAAAATCCAACATTTTAGAGGCTTGAAGGGCTAAGGTGAAATCTCCTTGCTCTAGATAGTACGCACACACACATATAATTTTCATAAAGTGCTTTACTACATAATGACCGTTAGCCGTGTGTAGCGTGTTTACTTCGTATTCCAAAGACTGGAAAGCGTCGTAACACTCTTTCTCTGTACGAGATATAGCAAAAGCTTCTGGGCTGTGAATGTCCCATTCTTTCGCTAGTGATAGGTGTTTCTCGTAACTCGCCATTACGTAAGGTTCTAGAACCTCGTCGATACGGTTAATCGTTGTACCGCCGTATATGTGGCTTGCCACTTGCGCGATGATCTGTGCAGTTACCGCTGTCGCAGTAGAGATCGATTTAGGTGTGTCGATTTCCGCGTTACCCAT
The DNA here is from genome assembly GCF_041469545.1 of Vibrio sp. 10N.286.49.C3. Lineage (NCBI taxonomy): Bacteria > Pseudomonadati > Pseudomonadota > Gammaproteobacteria > Vibrionales > Vibrionaceae > Vibrio > Vibrio sp. 10N.286.49.C3. The sequence goes on along the minus strand of NZ_JBFRKT010000055.1, from coordinate 52,710 downwards.
CTTGAAGCCATGCGTTAACATGCCTTTAAGATCGATAAGCATACAGTTAAACATTGGGAAGAACGGTGCGTAGTCTAAATCGTGATAGTGAATGTCACCACACTCGTGAGCTTGTACGATATCACGCGGCAAAATGTGAGTTTTTGCATAATGCTTAGCCACGATACCCGCTAGCAAATCACGCTGAGTTGGGATAACTTTGCCATCTTTGTTGGCATTCTCATTGATCAGATCAACATTGCTTTCTTCGATCAGACCTTCGATCTCGCGAGTTAAAGCGCTTTGCTTTTCACGTGCGATGTCACGGTCATGACGATATTCAATGTAGGCACGAGCAAGAGACTTGTATGGTCCCTGCATTAGCTCGTTCTCGACCATGGTTTGAATTTCAGAGATATGAACTTCATCGTAGTCTTCGAGCTTCAACTCAACTGCTAATGCCACATTCAGAGCATAAATAGCAATTTCCTTATCGGTTTTGTCTGATGCTGCTTCCACTGCAGCTTGGATGCGATCTCTACTGAATGGAGCTCTTGAGCCATCACGCTTGATTACGATTGATTTCACCACTTCTCCTTACTCTTGAGGTATTCACAGACTTATCCACAAACACACTATAGAGCGATTTATCGTTTAACTAACACTAGATATTGTGGCGTATTTAACGAGAACCACCAACATTGAGTATTGATTTGGATCAATAAAATAGGCACGCCGAACAAGATAAATCCAATATTATTACGTGAGATCTCAAGTCGAAAAGAAACAATGTAACAATAAAAAAACTGCTAAAAAGAGTTGAATTTTCGGTAAGTGTTGTAGGATAACGGCTCAACTATATTGCACACCAAAATTAGGGATATTTGGGATGAAACGACTTCAAAACTGGACAATGTTAGGTTGCTTACTAAGTAGCCAGACTTTTGCTGAACCTTTAACCATATCCAGTTGGAATATCGAATGGTTATCAACCAATGAGGCTGTGAATAAGTTTTCTGACCAACGTGATCAAGCGGATTTCGATAAGCTCGAACAGTATTTCCAATCCTTAAATTCGGATGTGGTGGCTTTCCAAGAAGTCGATGACATCAATGCCATTCAGCGCATCGCTGGCGATCAATACAAGATATTGATGTCTGACCGGGCATTATCAGAAAACAGTAACCATCAGTTCAAAGAAGTGAATCAATACACAGGGTTCGCGGTTCGTAAAGGAATCATACTCACCGACTACGCTGACTTTCCTCTCGAATCGAGCGCTAACAGCAAGCTTAGGTTTGCCAGTTATATGGTTGTGGAAACGGATACAAAACCAATTCACATGCTGTCTGTGCATTTAAAGGCAGGTTGCAGCGGCGCTTATAAGTCGAACCGTGACTGTTCAAGGCTCAAAGACCAAGCGCAACAACTTAATAAGTGGATACAGCAAAGAGAACGCCAAGGTCAGGATTACGCAATATTAGGCGATTTCAACCATAACCTTTCTTACTCAAGAGATTGGATGTGGAAAGACTTAACTCAAAATGCCGATGCTCAGTTGGCGACAAGAAAAACTCGAGCAGATTGTAAGGTACGCTCTAACCGCAATAACCATCGCACACACCAGTTCCGTTCTGTGATTGATCATATTGTAGTGAGCAAATCCTTAGATGCCTCTCCTGCTAAACAGAAGGTCTTTGAAACGCAAGATGTGCTTGATTACAAACTTAGCGACCATTGCCCAGTTTCAACGACTATTAAATAGTAGATTTTAGATAACGGCAGATCATAGCTAACGGTAGATATAGAAAGAGGCTGACTGGCTTTTTTGCTAAAAGCGAGTCAACCTCTCTGTTTGGTCAGATAAGATCGAATCCTCTCAGCCATGCAATAAATGGTAGGCGCACTGCTAGCAGCTTTTATTGGTTCGACCCGCCAGCCACATCCCCACCAGCATGCTTAAGACGAACAGCCATACCGTTGGGTTACCCCCACTAAGGCTGGTTACTGCAGGGCCCGGGCAAAAGCCTGCAATCCCCCAGCCTAAACCAAAAGCAGTTGAACCTAAGATCAACTTTCTATCTATTAGTGGATTATTACTGCTATCTAAAGGTTCGCCATTGACGGCTTGAGCGCGCTTTTTAATGACCAAGTGATAAAACGGAGCGAAGACCAATAACGCGCCACCCATGACGAATGCCAAGCTAATGTCCCAGTCGCCAGCAATCTCTAAAAACCCAAGTACTTTGTTCGGGTCAACCATGCCTGAAATGATCATACCTGAGCCAAAAAGAATACCTGCGACCAAACCGATAACGATAGTAAGTGAAGAGTTTTTCATTACGCCCCCAAACCGATCAAGTTCTTAGCAAACACAGTTACGATTGCCACACCCATGAATACACAAGTAGCGATGATTGAGCGCTTGGACAAACGAGCCATCCCCACAATGCCATGGCCGCTAGTACAGCCATTCGCCATCTTGGTACCAAAGCCCACCAATAATCCGGCTATGATAACCACTGCGAAGTTGATCTCTTCTAATTGCGGAAGTTGGTAGCCTGTTGGAATCAATAACCAGCCGCTCACGACCATTCCGACAACAAAAGCAAGTCGCCAATGTTTTTCGGTTTTCTCAATGCTGGAGTCCGAGTTCGATTCGGATCCTGATTCTAATCTTTTGTTCTTTCTCGACGGTAACAAGCGGCCAACAATACCGCTAATTCCTGCTACTCGCCCTATTCCTAACATAAGAATAATTGCCGACGCGCCTAACAACATGCCACCGAACAATGCACCCCAAGGTATTAAACTCATCACTGACCTCTCTCATAACGTCGATTAACTCATCATCCTCAATTTAAATTAGAGTTTACTAATAAATATAAATTAGTCAATGCTAATGTATTGCTAGAATGTTTCGGTTTGTAAGTCTGGAATTAATAAGCGTCCTGCATGAAAAAAGCCCCTAGGCGTTAACCTAAGGGCTTATTATTTGATTCGGTTTATTGTGTCAGTTACTTAGTCTTGTTCTTTTCAGCTATCCACTGCGACATATACTTGGTGCTCGCCATGCTGTGGTGCTTAAGCATCGAACCAAAGAAGTTATCCAGTCGATGAGATTCAAGATCGGACTCTAACGCCGTTAATCGCTCAATCAATGTGTCGCCGAGTTGATTCTGCTCGTAGTGCGCTTCAAGGATTGAATGACATTGGCTTTGTGCTTTAAGCCACTTCTCTTCATCTTTGTATAAACCGACAGCTTGTTCAACAAACTCGTCGATGTCATCAGCCACTGCGCCCGGCCATTGCAATTCTCCTTGTGGTAACATGCCTTCGCTGCCGATTTCACTCGTCACGTTCGGAGTTTGTAACTTCATCGCATCAAGCAACTTGCCTTTAATGCCCGCGCCAAATCGGAGTGGTGCAACACACACACGAGCTTGCTCCATCACTTCTTGAGCGTCTTTCGCCCAACCTTTGATATGGAAACCGGTTTTAGGGTTGTGCAAAGCCGTTGCTTTCGGCGGCGGGTAAGATCCGTAAATATGAAGTTCAGTTTCAGGTAACTGTTTACGAATTTTCGGCCAAATCTTCTGTAACTGAAGCACAGCATCCCAGTTCGGTGCGTGTCTAAAGTTACCTATCGTCATGAAATGCTTACGTTCTTCAAAGCTTTTCGTGCTTTCAGGAAGTGTATTAAGATCAACCATGAACGGCAAGTGATGAAGCAGTTTTGGATCGATATTGAACTCAGATTTAAGCAGATCCATCTCGTAACTTGAAATGATCAACGAAAGATCACAGCGTAAGATTGCGGCAATTTCACGTTTAGCCAAGTCACTGTACAAATGCGCTTTGGTCAGTTCAGTCTCTTTCTTAACTGCTTCATGGCGCGCGTTACGTAGGAACTGTAAGTCTTCCGTATCCAGTAACTTAAAGGCATTCGGACATACTTTTTCCACGCGCCAACCAAACTGCTCTTCCATCATGAAACGGTCAAACATCACGACATCGGGTTGCAGCTCTTCAATGTACTGGTCAAAGCTATCGCAATTTAACTGTATAGATTGGCTCGTGATGCCCTCTTCAGAGAGATCGATCATGTGCTCGGTTTCTTGAGCTGGCGTTGCAAATTCAACGGACCAACCTTGTCTCTTGAACAGGCGTAAAAGAGACATCATATGGCTGCCAGCCGCCGATGAATTCGGTTCTGGCCAAACGTAGCCAATTGCTAAAACTTTCTTCAAAACACTTCCTAAGAAATAACAAAAGGGACGAGATCTGTCCCTGATTAAACGAGCACTATGGTGGTCGATTTATATCATGAGGCGAATCCGACTTAAAAGGCGAACTCGTACCATACTCCGCTACTCACTTTCTGAGTTAGGACGCGTTTTACAGTGTAAAATGGCTCTTTCTAGAAGCTCCAAAGCAGATTTGTCCGCTTCTGGAAGCTTCGCATCCGATTGACCTAACGGTTCAACACGACCGCCCCACTTAATATGGCCAGCACCCCAAGTTAAACCTGCACCAAATGCCGCCACAAGAATGTTTGAGTTAGGTTTAACAAAACCTTGCTCCAATGATTCACACAGTGCAATTGGCACAGTCGCTGCGGATGTGTTGCCGTAGTTTTGGATGTTAACAAACGCTTTCTCGCGCTCAATACCCGCCATATCACACAAAGTCTGGATGATTCGGATGTTGGCTTGGTGCGGAATCACAACATCGATATTGTCGGTTGAGATGCCAGTACGGCTTAATACTGTGTGTGCCGCAGCGCCCATGCCTTTCACTGCACGCTTGAAGATTTCTTTACCTACGAAATCAAAGTCCCAGTAGCCATTATCTGCAGCAAAGCGATCCATAGAAGTACCGAATTTTGGTACCGCTAAAATGTCACGGCCTTCGGCGTCACAACCGATTTGCGCTTCTTGTAAGCCAACCTGCTCTTCAGTGCGAGATAGAACCACAGCACCTGCGCCGTCGCCAAATAGAACCGCAGTATCACGCTTGGTCCAGTCGATGAAGAATGAAAGACGTTCTGCACCCACAACAATGGCATTGCGGTAGTTGCCCGCTTGAATCAGTCGAGTTGCGGTTTCAACGCCATAGATGAAGCCAGTACACGCTGCGTTAAGGTCGAAAGCCGCTGCGCTCTTGATGCCTAGGTTCTGTTGAACTTTAGACGCAGTATTTGGAATAAGGGAATCTGGGCTGCACGTCGCGATGATCACGAGGTCGATATCTTCGGCAGTAAGACCAGCACACGCCATTGCGTGTTGAGCAGCAACAGTCGCTAACTCAGAGGTATTTACATGACTGATACGACGGTTTTCGATACCAGTTCGAGTTCGAATCCACTCGTCAGACGTATCAATGAAAGTGCTTAGATCATCATTGGACAGCACGGCTGGTGGTAGACACTTTCCCCAGCCAGTAATTTCGGCGTAAAATTTTGTCATCATTTACCTATTTATTGTTTGTTTTTATTTAAGTATCGTATTCTAGTTTTAAACAGTATAAGCGCTCCGTGCGTGATTCGTAAATCGCGTTAGACACGGAGTTACAATAAAAAGAGAAAGTTATGTCTACATTCAACACACGTTGCCCTTCTTGTAATGGCGTAAACCGAGTTCCTTCAGAAAGAATTTCAGAAAGCCCAACCTGCGGTAAATGCAAAACAGCATTGCTCGATGGCGCTCCTATCGAGGGAACGTCACTTAATTTCCAATCTATTTTGAATAGTTCACAGCCAGTGGTTGTCGATTTCTGGGCAACATGGTGCAACCCATGTGTTGGCTTTGCGCCAGTGTTCAGTGACGTTGCTAAAGAGCGTTCAGGAGATATTCGATTCGTTAAGATTGATACTGAAGCTCAGCAACAGCTTGCCGCGATGTACCAAATCAGAAGCATTCCAACCGTGATGGTGTTTAAAGATGGTAAACGTGTCGATACGATTAACGGTGCATTACCAAAAGGTCAATTTGATCAATGGCTTAATCAAGCTCTAACCAAGTAACACTATTATTTAAGCTATCGTTTAAGCGATTGGATTAACTTTTGCTTTATTCTAAGTAAGCACACAAAAATAGGTTAGAGAGTCTTATCAAACAAAGACTATCTAACCTACTGTTTTATTTATGGTTATCACTTAACTTCTTGAATTAAACCACAGCTTCGCCTTTCGCTCGAATACTAGACTCTTGCTTACCTAGTCTGTATTCCTTTTTGATTTGATCTGCGACTTTTTCGGCAATCATAATGGTTGGCGCGTTTGTGTTTGCCCCAATCAATGTCGGCATCACAGAAGCATCAATAACTCTTAAGTTATTCAACCCATAGACTTTCAGATTGTTATCTACCACGGCTAATGAATCACTGTTAGGGCCCATTTTACAGGTCCCGACTGGGTGATACTGAGTGTCTGCACGGTTGCGAATATCTTGCTCGATAGCCTCGTCATCACTGGCGTCTACTGGGTAGAAAGCATTACCACGGATGTCGTCAAACGCCGAACTCTCTAACATTTGATACTGCTTCTTCCAGCCCTTAATCATTATCTCCATATCTTCAGGATGACTGAAAAACGCAGGATCGATCTTAGGCGGATCATAAGGATCATTACTATTGAGCGTTACGCTGCCGTTGCTTTTCGGACGCAACAAGGTGACATGAGACGTAAAACCATGACTGGTATGGATTTTTCTTGCATGGTCATCGACAACAGCGACCACAAATACAAACTCTAAATCCGGCACCGCGATATGATCTTCGGAACAAAGAAAACCTATCCCCTCTGCAAAATTACTGCTCATCTTGCCACGGCGTTCTTTGTGCCATAGCGGCAGAGCTTTGGTCATTTCAGAGGCCATTTGTAGCGAGATACCAAAAGTTTCACGCTTTTCACTGCACTTGTACGAATGCACCAAGTCGATATGGTCTTGGAGGTTCTTGCCCACTCCAGGCAACTCATGAACCTGCTCGATGTCATGCGCCTCCAAATCGTCTTTAGCACCGACACCAGACAGTAATAACAACTGGGGAGAACCAAATGCACCAGCAGATAGAATCACCTCTTTGTTGCATTGGATCTGATAACGCTGTCCGTTAAAGCCATATTCGACTCCGACCGCTTTCTTACCTTCGAACAAAACTTTATGTGTGGTTGCTTTGGTCACGACCGTAAGATTTGGTCTCGAAAGGTTTGGCGTTAAGTAAGCCTTGGCAGCACTGCACCGTTCGCCATTCAACTGGGTTACCTGCGTCGGCATCGCCCCAAACTGAGCAGCACCGTTGATGTCTTCATTACGGGGAACCCCTATCGACTCACACGCCGTTAAGTAACGTTCCAACATCGGACTTGGCGATCGAAGGTTAGCCACGTTCAGAGGACCACCTTGGCCGTGAAACTCATCTTGGTGAACTTCGTTATTTTCCGCTTTCTTAAAGTAAGGCAAACACGAATCATAGTTCCAACCTGCATTACCCAAGCTTTCCCATGTATCGTAGTCGGAACGGTGCCCACGAGCGTACATCATCGCATTGATAGAGCTAGACCCACCAAGTGTCTTACCTCTTGGTTGATAACCTTGACGACCATTCAAACCCGGCTGTTCAACGGTTTCAAAGGCCCAGTTGTTTAGCTTAGTTGGCATCATCGCGGCTATACCTACGGGTGTATGGATTAATGGGCTTGTGTCTTTACCACCTGCTTCCAATAGGCAAACCGTGACATTGGGATCTTCAGACAGCCTTGCAGCCATTACACATCCTGCCGAGCCCCCGCCAACAACAATAAAATCATAACTATCCATTTGCCTATCTCCATTGAATGTAGCTCTCGTTTACGCTATTGCCGTCATTGATAACACCATACGAATGAACATTTTACGCGGGGATTTGTAATCATCAAGTTGAACACAATACCATTCCTCTCTGGCCTGCTCTATGACGTGCGTATGTTCATGAAGCACCAATGAGCTTAACTTTCTTCGCTTGAATTATCGTGATGATCAACAACCATCACGGGTGACCTACGCGGATGATTGTATCGCTTTCAAACCATCATAAACATAATCCTAATGGCTTTTCGTCCGCATAAAATCTCGCCAAATCGTAAATTCCGTTATGGTATTTTAGCTCAAGATCTCGATAAATTTCTTTTATCTTAACGACTATTTTTATTCGTTTTACCCAATTCAGTTTCTCCCCCATAGTCGCGGAAAATTCATCGTTTCTTTCACTATTTAGAGGCTCCTGCATTGGACAACATCCAACCAACAACTCGCATAACTGTTCCGGTTATTGCATTGTCTTTTTACGCGATCGCTTCAGGCTATTTAATGAGTTCATTACCATTAATGTTGTCTGAGTATGGCTTAGACAAAAATCTATCGAGTTGGTTGGCGAGTGCATTCTATGCAGGACTTTTAACCGGTACGTTATTGATTGAACGTGCGATTGCACGTGTTGGTCACAGAGATGCGTTTGTTATCGCTCTGGCTATTTTTATCGCAACGATCCTCGTATTACCACTCATCCCACATCAAGCTGTATGGTTATTAGCCCGCTTTGTCGCTGGTGTAGCGGTTGCAGGTATCTTTGTGATTGTAGAGTCTTGGTTAATGAGCGGTGACGAATCTCAGCGCGCGAAACGCTTAGGCGTTTACATGTGTTCGCTATACGGCGGCTCTGCCGTTGGCCAACTCGGCATCGGTTACCTTGGTATTACAGGTGGCGTACCTTTCATTGCAATGTTCACCTTGTTGTTTGGTGCAATCATTGTGTTGATGTACGGACAAGCGACAGCACCACAAATTCACGATGCGCAGTCTTTATCATTAAAGCAAATCAGCAAACTGAGCCACAGCGCTTTGATTGGCTGTATTGTATCTGGATTAACACTTGGATCTATTTACGGGCTGATGCCTGTTGAGCTTGCTCAACGCAACATCGCACACCAAGATATTGGTGGTTTGATGGCGTTAGTGATTATGGGTGGTATGGCCGTTCAACCAATGGTGACATGGTTATCTCATCACATAGGACAAGTGTTATTGATGGCGCTGTTCTGCTTACTAGGGGTTGCAAGCATTGGTGTACTAACGATTAACCATGATTTTTATGTTCTTGGTATGAGCTTGTTTGTGTTAGGTATGGCGACTTTTGCACTTTACCCAATCGCGATTAACTTGGGTTGTCGTAACTTAGACCCGAGCTACTTGGTCTCAGTGACTCAGGTTATGTTGTTGTGTTACAGCATCGGTTCAGTCGCAGGACCATTGGTTGCAGATAGCTTTATGGATTCACAAGCGGGATTATTCACTTACCTGTTCGCGTCTTTACTCGCTACAACGATCTACATGTTGATTGCTAGCTTAAAACGCTCTCCTCTACAGATTGCAGGCGAGTAAGTTCGAATGACAACTATCCTCCTCAGGTAGGATAGTTACCTCTAGAGCTCTTAGTTATGACTTTCCGTCTAACGAAGAGCTCTTTTTGTTTGATGACTTCTGAGCAAAAGTCGACAAAAGCATCAATACTAGAAATAGAGGTGTTCTTCAGGTTAAGGCTGAAATATGTAGCCTTCACCAGTAATGGTAATGATTAGGCCATCCCCGAATAGTGATCTGATCTCAGATATCGCAACAATCACTGACGAGTTAGTGACTGACCCATTCTCCCAGCCAATCTTCTTCAATTGCCCGACACTGAACAATTTCCCTCGGTTTTGATTCATAAACAGAATGATCTTACGATACGCTAAAGGCATGGTAGCCAGAACATAGCCGTTTTCAACATTGCGAATAAGTTTGGTGTCGAGTTCAACTATTTTTCCGTTGAGTTCAAGTATTACGTTGTGTTCAGAGTGGTGAGTATCTATTACAGGATAGGCGTCCATTTTTATACAATTCCCTTACGATATAGCCAGCAACAAAGTTAAATTCAGTCATTTTTGTATAACGTCGCTTATAAGTGGACGTTTAAAATCGAAGATAATGAAAGCAGCGTATACGGTAAAGAGATTAAATTTTTATTATTAATATATGAACAGGATATCAATAAAGGGAAATTAATCCTCCAGTACATAACCTTCGTTGGAAACCGTTTTTATACAACGACAGTCTAAGATCCTTCTTATCTCGTAGATAGCAACCAGAACTGACGCAGATGTGACGGCTTTCCCCGCCCAACCTACACGCTTCAAAACCCGCTTACTGATCACGTGCCCTTTATTTTGATATAAGTAAAAAAGAACCTTACGATGAGGTTCAGCAAGCGTCCCTATTATCGAGCCACACTCCTGATTTCGGACGATCCTCGTATCAGATTGAAACTCTTTTTTATTTAGAACCCACTTAGACGGAAGTTTAAAATCGTCTACGTGATCCGCTATTTTTGGTATGGATTCCTTACGTTTCATAAGCAGTCGTCTTTTAAGATATTTCCAATATTATCGAATGGTACAAAAATACTAAATTGATAGATCACTTAATACCGTACATTTACTGCAAAATTGATCTTGTGGAATTGTTCTAAGAAACGAATTTTTAGTGGACTACCAACTCTACCCGGGAAGTCGATGGCTTTTACGGTATTGGCTTGGAGATAAACCAAAATGCTTTTTAAAGCGATGTGAGAAGTTATAAGGATCTTTGTAACCCAAACGGTTGGCAATCATCGATACCGACCAATCTTGGTATTTTAACAAGCTGGTCGCTTTATCCATTCTTAGTTGAATCAACTTGCTGCGTGGGGATAGGTCGAAGAGCGTTTTGGTAACTCGATTAAGCTGCTCTTCGCTGATAAACACCCTTTGAGCCATACCAGCTACTGTCCATGGTTGATGCAGACTACTTTCAATCTCATTATAGAGCGCTTGAACACGAGCGGTGGTGCTTGTTGATTTGGGTTCAAACCCCGTCAACGTTCGGACTATTTCACTCAAGAGTAACTTACGGTAACTGGCTCGGCCCCCTATCTCAAAGTAAACCAAGTTCATTAGTGACCAAACCTGTTCACACTCTCCGAACGGCACAATCCCCTGACCTAGACTTGCGATGTGCTGCCACTGCTCAGTATCGGGAGTCAACATCCACGCCATTTTCCAATAGTTATATTGCGGGTCGAGTTCAAAACGAAATGGGGTTCCGGCAGGAAGAACCACCAGCGTAAACGGTGTAATCGCTTGTACTGATGTTGTGGTTGTTAGAATGCCTCCACCTTCCATAGTGAAAATCAACGTATGAACATTAACGGATTCTCGCTCAACCCAATAACCGTCGTATAGTTTTGCCATACCGCCCATATATACACCAAAGCTTTTCATCTCTGGGATATCTTCAACGGTCAAAAAACGTTCTTTGCAATGTTCCGCGAGAAAAACATCATCTTGCCACGTTGATTTAGGCTCCATGGTATCAATGACGGATTCGCACAGGTTTTGTTGTTTTTTAAACATGTTGTTACTTCACTCAAATCACTATAGTTCTGCCATAAATCGGAGAGCTTATGACAACTAACATCAACCCTAACTCATCTATGAATAACAAGCCAGAGAGCATATTACCTCGTATCGTTAAACTTGGTTTACCTGTAGCTTTGCAAAGTGCGCTGGTTGCTATTCTTGCCCTTGCTGACGTCTTGATGGTCAGTGATTTTGGTATGGAAGCAGCAGCCGCTGTGGGAATTGCATCAAAATGGCACTTCGTTGCTATTATGATTATGGCAGGGTTGGCCTCAGCAAACGGTACATTAGTCGCTCAATACTGGGGAAAGAATGACCGAAAAAGCGCACGAACAGTATCATCCATCGCGATGGTGTTTGGTTTGAAAGTTCTGCTGCCTGTTACAGCAATCATCACTCTTGGTTCTCAGTTTTTAATGATGTTGCAAACTAGCGATCAAACCGTGATTGAGCTTGGAGCGACTTACCTATGGTATGGGTTCCCTGTTCTACTTCTAACTCACATTGTTGTAGTGGTAGAAGCAAGCATGCGCTCATCAGGTGACACCGTAACACCACTATTGTTAGGTGGTATTACTATTGCACTCAACATTGCGCTTAACTTCGTTCTAATTAAAGGGGCTTTCGGCATTCCAGCAATGGGCGTGGCGGGTGCCGCATTGGCGACAACCTTAGCGCGATTGATTCAAGTGGGCTTGATGTATAGCTACATGCGTATGCGTAAACATTGGCTATTAACGACGCCGAGTTCACCACATCGCCCGTCATTGTGGTTGTCTTACCGTCGCATTGCTTTGCCGTTGACGATGAATGCTGTGTTATGGGCAATGGGCACCATGGCATATCAAATGATTTTCGGTCACATGGGCACGACTGAGCTTGCTGTGTTCTCGATGCTCGCACCATTTGAATCGCTGTGTTACTCGCTCTTCTTTGGTATCTCAGTGGCGTGTTCTGTTTTGTTAGGCCATTCATTAGGCCGTGATGAATTTGATGACGCGATGAGCATGGGTCTAACCTTCATTAAAGCCGTCGTTGGTTTTGGCGCGGTCGTTGGGTTGCTACTGTTTATGGGTAAAGAACATGTTCTATCATGGCTAAACCTTTCTACCGATGCATTGTACCCACTCGCTGCACCTGCAATGACTATTATGTGTTTTGCAGTAGTCATTCGTATGCTCAACATGGTGATCATTAACGGTATTATTCGCGCTGGTGGTGATAACGCTTTTTGCCTGCGAATGGATTTCATCGCGATGTGGATGGTGGGTATTCCAGTATGTGTTTACGGTGCGTTTGTCGCTGGATGGGATTTCAAATACATCTATGGTTTGATGTTGGTAGAAGAAGTGGTGAAGTTAGCTATATGTTCGCACCGATATTTGAGCCGACGCTGGATCAACAACCTCACAGTGACCTACGACGAGCCTCAAGCAGCATAGGCTATTTGGCTACATTTAAGCTGAGATAGCAGCGTATCTACATCAAAAAGGTCTGAGAAATCAGACCTTTTTCGTTCCTTCAGCAACCACTTTAAAACGCCAGTTACTTCTTATTCATTCGGATATGGCGGTTCGACACATTCGGCAGTGGCTTCTCAGGCACTTTACGCTTCTCATGTATCAAATGTCGTATCGCTAAAATCGGATGCTTGAGTAGCATTCTTGGCCCAGCATATCGCATCACTAAACGCATCTGCTCTTTAGGATCAGGCTTATAGCAATGAATCGGACACTTATTGCAGGTTGGCTTCGCCTCGCCATAAGGACAGCGATCAAGTCGTGTTTCAGCATAACGCAACAGTTGCTCGCACTCTTCACATAACGCGTTATTCTGACGAACCGCACCGTGGTGATCTTTGCAGTAGATGTGTACCATCGCAATAACGGTTTTGTACTCCGTTGCGAGTTCGCCTTGTAGAATGTTGTTATGTTGGAACATGATTAATTACCTAATGAGAGACCGTACAGGTTGAGTTCTAGATCTAAAATGATTATCCTCCACCGCATAAACTAAATACAAGGCTATGCAGCAATGAACCGTAAGAAAAAAATCAATCAAATTCTAAAGAAAAGACAGAAACAGGCGAATTCTAAACTGCATGGTAGCAACAAGCCTCGCTATATTTCTAAAGCTGATCGCGCAAAAATGGAAGCTGAAGAGCAAGCGAAAGCCGCTCTAGAACAAGCAGAAGGATCTGTAGAAGCTGGTATCGAAACTGAAGAGACAAAAGCTGCAGAGTAAGCTTTTGACTCACGAGATACTCTTGCTCAGCGCTCAAATCAGAGCCTGTAGACAAGAACAAAAAAAGCAGCCTCTATTTAGGCTGCTTTTTTGATCCTACCGTATTAACCTAGCGACTTAGCGATTCAATTAACCTTTGAATGGTTTAACTTCCCAGCGTGCGAACGGCGCTTTTGCATTAATCCCTGCTCTTCCCCAGCGGTCTACCGAGTCAACAACAAGAATTCGCTCATTAGGCACCAATGACTTAATCAAAGTCGTCGGCTTTTTCGCTGTCACTAACCATAGCGCATCGTCTTCTGAAAACATCGCTTTGAGCTTCGCTTTATCTTGCTCTGTCCATTCCAGTTCAGCTTTGAACATACGTTCTTCAACAAACAGTTGGCTGCCAGAAGCAAAATCTTCCAAGCTTTCTGAAAGCAACAATACTGAATCTACATCGTTATCCAATAATACCGCTTGTTGCTTGTTAATCAGTTCACGTACATCAAGCATCACACGCTGCAAATTACGATCAATCGTCTCTGCTTGCGCTGGCCACAATAACTTAAAGTCGTCAGCCACGATAGCGGCCATTCGCGTTAGATTGGTTGGATTTAACCAAGCATACTTAGACACATCACCACTCGATAACGTCAACGCAGCGACACCTTGTGCTCGTGGAGTAATCGCTTGAGCCGCATCCACCTCTACCAAACGGATGTTACCCTGCCTTGCGTATACAAATGTAGGATCCGCTTGCCAAATAGATGACAGTGTTAATGCAACGGTCGCCTTCTCTCCTGACTTAAGCACCTTGCTTTCACCCTTAGTGCCAAACCAGTTAGGCAAGCGATCAATGCCGTAACGTTTTGGTGGTAGGTATTCAGTGGTAATGTCAGTGCCTTTGGTTAGCTCTGTTGCCAATGCATAAGTCACAGGTGTGCTCGTTAAGATATCTTCTGCATTAGCGTTCAGTGACACCACAGATCCAGCCATTAACACACTACCAAGTACACCCACTTGAGCCGCTGTTTTTACTGAGCTTGAAATACGATTCATCAAAGGAGTCATGGTTATGCCTTTCTTATAATTCGGTATAGCGTTGCCGCTAGGAAAAACGTTGCAGAAACGATGATTATTGAAGCGCCTGACGGCACAGGCAGTTTAAGTTCCATCGGTAATACCGTTCCGACTAAACATGCAATGGTTGCCAGCAACGCAGAAAGCAAAACAAAGCTCCCCATGCGTTTAGTCAACAATCGCGCCGTAGCACCCGGAATCAATAATAACGCACCAACCAAAACAGCACCCACGATCTTCACCGCAGCAATCGTCACCAAAGTAATCATCATCACAAACAGGTAGTCATAGAAGCTGGTGTTATAGCCGCGCACCTTGGCAATATCCGGGCTAATACAAGTGAGAAGAATACGGTTGAACGTCGGTATCAAGAGCAAAATGATGAGCGCGCAGCTGCCTGCGAGAATTGCTAAATCTTGGTCTGTTACCGTGAGAATCGAGCCAAATAACACGTTCTCAAGCATGTGGATATTGATCTTACGCGCCACGTACATCAGCAATGCCGCACCTACTGCCAATGCTAGCGCTAGAAAAACACCGACTAAGGTATCGTATGGCACATTGGTTCTGTTTCTTACAAAGTGAAGAAGCAAAGCGAAGATCATACAGAAGCTAAACAAGCCAATAATTGGGTTTTCTGGTGGCTCACCAAGCAAAACACCAATGGCAATACCGGTTAATGCTGCGTGACCTACCGCTTCAGAGAAGAATGCCAAGCGTTTAGCAATCACCAAAGTACCAAGGCCACCTAATAACGGGCCAAGTAACAATGCGGCAACCAGTGCATTCACCATAAACGCATACATGAAGCTGTCTGATAACCAACCCGCTTCAACGCCACTAATGGCAAGTTGTCGTAACCACTCCATTACGCAACCTCCTTCGATTTGGGGATGGCAGATCCACTGCTATAGTGCTGAAACAGACTCTCGATTTTAGTAGGGTGTAGTACTTGTTCATGTGGACCACTATCCACCAAGAATCGATTCACAACATGTACATTCGCTTCAAGGCGACGCACTGCGGTTACATCATGGTGAACGGCAAGAATCGTACGGCCTTCATCAACGCATTCACGAACTAGCGATTCTAAATAACGAACGCCTTGTTCATCCATGCCGGTAGTGGGTTCGTCCAACACCAATAAACTTGGGTTATCCAGTAATGCTTGTGCAAACAACACGCGTTGCTGCTCACCACCCGATAGCTGCCCCATACGGCGGTCGCTACGAGTCGCCATACCCACACGGTCGAGTTGCGCTAATGCAAGATCCAATTGCTTAGACTTACGACGCCAAAATAGCGGAATTCGAGTTTGGTTGAGTAGTACAAAGTCCATTACCGTCAGAGGTAAACTCGATTCGAAGGTCGCTTTCTGAGGAACGTAACCAATGCTTGGCTTTTCTGGCCAATGAATGTTGATTTGACCAGAGAAAGGCGTCAAACCAAGAACTGAACGTAGCAAAGAGGTTTTGCCACCGCCGTTTGGCCCCATGATCACATGGCACTCACCCGCTTTAAGATCTAGCGTGATATCATCAAGAATCACGTTGTTGTCGTATTGCAGACCGAGTTGGTTGATTGAAATCGATGGACCTTGCATTACGCCTTCCCACTTTTAGCCTGGTTAGCCGCAGCAAATTTCATGGCTTCGATTAACGTTTCTAAGTTCTTCTTCATCTCAACTTCTACCTTATCGTCTTGATACTCACCGTGCGTCATGTGAGAGAAACGGTAAAGCTGAACGCCTGTTTCTGCTTCAATCGTGTCAACAAAGCGGTTTGGCATGTTTAGCTCGTAGAACAGAACATCAATGCCTGATGCGCGGATTTTCTCGATCGTATCTTGCAGTTGGCTCGCACTTGGTTCAACACCGTGTGCCGGCTCGATCACCGCCGCGACATCAACACCAAACTCTTGCAGAATGTACCCATAAGCATTGTGCGTGGTCGCCACTTTCATGCCTGAAGTATCGAGTTCACCTAATGACAACATCGCATCACGCTTCATAAAACGAAATTGCTTGGCGTACTTACGCGCGTTCTTGCGATAAAACGCCGCGTTGTCTGGGTCGAGCTTAGAAACTTCACTCGCGATGGTGTACACCTTTTGGATTGTTGTAGAAAGTCCAACAAACGTATGTGGGTTCACTGCGCCTTGGCCAACAGACTGGCCTAATGCAGGAAGTAGAGGTACTTCTTTGTTCGCTTCGATGACCATTAAATCATCACGTTGCGCAGCTGAAATGACTTTTAGTGCGAAGTCATCGTGGCCAATACCGTTTACCACGATTGCATCCATCTGGCTCAATCGCTTCAAGTCATTTGGTTGTGGTAAGTAGTTATGCGGGTTAAAGCCAGCATCAACCAAAGGAAGGATGTTCACTTTGTCACCTACCACTGCTTTTACGTAGCTATAGTAAGGCTGTAGGGTAATACCTATCGTCAACTTATCGCTGTCGACTGTGTATTCTTTTGCCAATGCATTGGGTGTCGATAACACCGCCATTAACGACATCAATAGAGTCATGAATCGCATAGTAAATCTCTTATTATTTGTGAACTTATGGTCAATGAGCTGATTAGTCCGTAAGCTTTTTGATTTTGTGAACATCTTCTTTTTGAACATATTGCTGATGAGAACCTAAAGTTTGAAACATTGCTTAATGAGAAGCAGCGTCATGTTGTTCAGATACTTCTGACTCGTTCACCACCAGTTTCCAGCCTGCGGATTCCAATGTGTTTTCATCAAATTGAGTAGGTTGGCTTGCGACACCACCAAAGAAAATCCAGATTTCCGGAGAAACACTGTTCGCGTTTAAAATAAACGAGTCCGCGAAGCCATGAGTGTTTGGCGTAGCTTGTTCGCTTGGTGTAGCGTATTCACTTGGCGTAGAGAAGTAATAACCACGCTCGTCCAATAACCAAGTATGAGAACCTTTGCGCTTCCAACTCTGGTCTTCAACAAAAGGCGCGACCCATTCGTCTTTCAGCGACACAACGCTTGGCCATTCGCCGTCTAAGTCCATGCGAAGATCTCGAATCTCTTCATGAGCCAAACGGAGTTCTGA
Source organism: Vibrio sp. 10N.286.49.C3 (assembly GCF_041469545.1). Taxonomy (NCBI): domain Bacteria; kingdom Pseudomonadati; phylum Pseudomonadota; class Gammaproteobacteria; order Vibrionales; family Vibrionaceae; genus Vibrio; species Vibrio sp. 10N.286.49.C3. Next base: position 34,882 of record NZ_JBFRKT010000055.1, on the reverse strand, counting down.
CAGCATCGCCAAGTTTTCTTGCTCAACATCAGTCACTAAGACTTGGTGATCAAGGGTCACTTCGATATGAGATTCTGCTTGATTAAACGGAATAGCAACCGTCGCAAAACAAAGGATGAATATAATGATTAGGCCAACCCACTTGCCCTCTCTTCCGCCTGTGTCAGCGCGTACACTTTGAATCATCATTTTTCTTTGATCTCTACAACGTCGACTTCAACAGGAAACTCGTGACCTGAATCAAACACGAGGTAAAACTCAGAATTTGGGTTTGGAAATTCGACAATAGAGCGTTTATCCGTCATCTCTTTTGCAATCAAGTTGTCTTCGTAGTCATACATCTCAACCGCGTAATCAATCGCTTTACTACCGTCTGAATAGCCCGCTTCGCAAGCCACTGTTTTGCGTTCAAACCAGCAGCTCATCAATGGAAAGTGTGCTTGCGCAGGTAATGCAGCGAAACCAAGTCCCAGAGCCAAGCATGGAGTGATTATCGATTTTAGTTTTGTTTTTATTGTCATGGTTCGTACCCTAGCCACATTGCAAATTCTCAGTAGTAAACTGAGCGATAAAGGGCTCAAATGAGCCCTTAAGTTTTTTGGTTGCTTAATCAGGGATCTAGCCCCGACATCACAGACTATTGAAGCAGTGCTTCGAACGTTAGGTGAACGTTCGCGCTTGCTTTGTCTGCCAGTGGGTTGTCAATCAACTCACCTTTGTAGTTCGCTTTCATTACGTAACGACCCGCTACATCTGGAGTGAACGTGATTTCGCCGTTCTCGTCGCTCACTACATCAATCTGTTCTTGGTGGTTGCGGTAAAGCGTGCCTTCACGAGTGATCTCAGCTTTCACGTCTTTTTGAATTTCACCGTTGTAGAAGAATTGGAACGTGACTGGTTCGCCTTCAACGATGTCTGAAGGGTGTGTCACAGGCTTCATTTCTAGAAGCTTCCCTTCAATTTTGAATACTGAATCCGTTGGCTTACCTACTGTGATGTAGCTTTCAGCACGAGTGAAGCTGATTTGTGTTACCACGTCACGTGATTTTTCAGGAAGTACAGAGTCACGTTCCGCTTTGTTTGCTTTGATCCATTTCACAGTGTCACGACGGCCCGCTTTGTACTGTGTGTAGTAAGATGGCTGGTTGTTAATCGCAACTTTGTGTGTACCTTCTTCTTCGAAGTAGAAATCGAAGATTGAACGACGTTTACCGCGAACAACAAAGTTTGGACGCTCGCTACGGCCATCAGGCATGATGACATGTGCATTTTCGCTGCCTGCAGGCTTATCAAAAACAAACGTACCGTGAGACGCAGTCACGTCGAACGTTAGCCAATCACCGCCTTCTTTCGATACGGTAAAGTGTGATGGCAAAATCCAGCGTGGGTGGGCTTGTGCTGTTGTCGTAGCCGCTAGGCCGAACGCCATAACACCCGCTAGAGCAAGTGCCTTTATTTTTGTCTGTTTCATCATGTTCAATTCCATTATTTGTAATTTTTAATCGTGTCACTCAATGAGCGTCTACGATGGCTACCATTATTTATCGCTTCTTTATCTACTACTTAACGATATAGTTGAGCGCAATCTGACCGGTCTCTTCCGTTGGTTCTAATTGGTAAGAAGCATTTTTGTCAGTGAGTGCTACTTTTTGGCGAAGATAGTTTCGGCCACCATGTTCACGTACAACTTCAATATGAACAGTGTATTCACCTTGCTCTAACGATTGACCGGCATCATTTTTGCCATCCCAAGCAAAACGATATTGACCAACAGGACGTGTTGCGGAAGTCACGGCATCAACGAGTTCGCGGTCGTAACGGCCGACTTTTCGCCACCAACTTCGTAAATCTTTAAGCCATTCATCTTGGCCGACCCAAAGCTCAATGGTTTTCACTGACTTTCTTTCACTGTTCTCTACCCATATCGCTACGTAAGGGCGCTTGTATGGAGAAGCCTCAATTCTTGGTAACTCGAAATGCACATCGAGCTTTGCTGTGTCAGGAAGCACCTCAGCCATGCCTAAGCTTGGTATAAGAGACAAAGCAAGGAGCGATTTGCTCCAATTCATTTTTTTCATGTTTAACAACCTTTCAAATCCGTTGCGCCTTTAATTCACCTTCACACCGCCTCATGGATCGGATCGCGGGTTACGGTACGGCGACAAAATAGATAGCAAGTGAAATTGCAGACCCAAATACCGTCCATTTAATAGAGGTATTGAGTGTTTTTTTCTTAGGTAACAGTAAGCACACGCCAGTCAGTACAAAGAAGATCATCAGCAGCGCAGTGATATCGATAAACCACTTCCACACTTCACCGCTATTACGCCCTTTGTGTAGGTCATTCAACAATGCAATAACGCCATAATTCGTTGTTTCGACTTCCACCATTTCAGAAGTCACATCAACAAACACAGAAGCGTTGTAGCCAGGTCCTTTGAAGTCCATAGACACTTCACCGATGAGTAACTCACCGTCTTCAATCTCTGCGTATATGTCTAACCCCGAAGGAACGCCAGATAGGTTTGCTTCTTCAAATAAAAACGTTTCAAAAGCAGACTCGTCGGCTTTCAGTCGACCGTCTTGAATCGTAAACAAACTCGTGGGAAGCGTTAGCGTAGAGTGTTGGATATTGGGTTGGCTTGATTCGAACAGCTCAGGGCGATTAAGGGTAATACCTGTCACTGAAAAGAAGAGAACAACAAACAACAGTGCCATTGAAATATAAACATGAAGTCGACGAGCCCATGATTGAACCGCCCTACTTTTTAACGACATACAAACCAATACCTATAGATTTTATGGCGACAATTTAGTTGATAATCATTCGTATTGGCATTCAATTTACATTATTTACGTTATCCATAATGTAAGTGGCCGAGTTACAAGTTATTACAGAACGCTCCTAAGAATACCGTTAATGTATTAAGCAACATTTGCTTAGATAAGGGTCATCATGAAAAGTTTATTGCTAGGGGTAACCATTCTTCTACTGTCTGCTTGTAATTCAAATTCAAGCTCGAGTTCACCTAAATCCACGACACCGACGGCCGTTGCTAGCGTTGAAAATGTGGCTGACAAAGCGATGATCAAGCAGATCGGAGCGTACATGAAATTGAATTACTGGGATCGATATAATTACGCCAAAAGACCCCACTACCTGATTCGTGTCAATGCTAAAGATGAGCCTATAAATGCATTCATTATTAATCCTCAGTCAGTTCTAAAAAGTGCGACCAAGATCAGTTCAGCAGAATCTGGTGGTATGAAAATCTATGAATACAAAAAGGAAATGCATAGTGCCGTAACTAAGATAAACAACGGTTCAAATAACCTGTACACCTTCGACTTACTTATTGATGGTCACAAATACTACGCACAAAAATACACGGATGCAGTCGCTAACAATCAACACCCATTTACCAATGACCTTTTATTTGCGCCTCATGAGGTATTCCACATCTATCAAACCTCTTGGGCGAAAAAAAGCAATTGGCGACAGGACGTTGACAATTACCCTACAACCAAAAGCATTATCCAAGACGAGTTAATACTCACCGAGCTGTTTGATGGACTACCTAGAAAATTGACTAAGGTGGAAGCTCGTGAGCTGTTGAAACAATATGTGGCAATTAGGCAACGACAAATGCTTAACGACAATACATCGTTGGTTGAGAACATGGCCCTAGCACAAGAACGCATAGAAGGCTCGGCAGAATACATCACCGTCTTAACAGCCAGAAAAGTATATAAAAACAATAGCTTGAGCTTCGATAAAGGAAGAAGTTTTAGCTTGAATCTAAAAAATAAAAAAGACGTAAAGTGGCACTTTGGATTCTACGTTTTTTATAACAGTGGCGCCTCTGTCATTTATCTTTTAGACCAACTTGGTTACAAAATAGAACAACTGGAAAAAGCAATGTCGCCTTACGACGCTGCATTATCTGTTGTCGGGCATGATGTTGATGCATATCAACGAGCACTAAAATCAGTAGGCTCTAAAGTCGCTCAATTTGAAAAGGACGCAATAAAATACTCTTCACTGAGATAACTCAGTATGTCCACTCCGGTTCGTCGGTATGTCACGTTTTCAGACAAAGGTTGGGGGTTAAGCATGGCTAAGATAGAGATACTGCAATGGCGTGTTTACTAATTTAAATAACGCTGTTGTATATTTAGATATATGAATAATCATACTCACTAAAAAGGATTTTTAATGCGTATCTATATTCCCATTGCTATGATTTTTATCAGCGCTTGTACTAGCCAGATTGTTAGTACTGACGAACATGTCGAGAGTTACATCGGTTCCAATATTGCAGATGCTCAAGCTTTGTATTTAACGCCCCACTCTCAAGCTGTTACATTTTGGGAGTCACGCACATTTGCTTGGGTAGAAACTCAAACCTCACTCGAGAATGGTGAAATACAGCATTCTTTCAAAAACCCCTATCGTGACTGCACCATTAACTGGATTGTAAACCAAAGCGGAATGATCATTGCGGGATCACACAGTGGCGAGATGTGCAGCCTTTAACTAGAATTCTCTTTATCTTTATACCAATCGTAGTAAATAACTGTTCATCCTAGCTGGTTAAAACACTCGATAACATCGTTAGAAATTTTCATTGTAGAATAACTACTTATCGAAAATTTCCGCCTTGTTCTCAAGCATTTTTCCTGCGCTATTTATGATCACTTACTTACTGTGATTGGTAATATTCTTACCTCAGTCAAACAACAGCACCGCTCAGGCACCAAGGTTTAAGGTTTAAGTCTATTGAATACAAAAAAAGGGTGTCATTTGAACATTCAAATGACACCCTTTCACTGTCTTATTTAGTACTCTGTTTTCTAGCTTCTAACTATATGTGATTAGGCGTTTCCACTTTCGCTTACCGTTCTCAGCTGGGTCAAATATTTGATCCACCCTTTAGCCTCAGGAGACGGTTCAATGTTGTTCGCCCGCTTAGCTTGAGCGAGAGCATTATCTAAGTTCTTCAACTTATACCATGAACGTACTTTCGCTAATGCAACGTCAGCTTGCTTGTTCTTGTCTTTCACTTTGTCTAAAACAACCAGAGCTCGCTTGTAGTAACCTTGCTGAACCAATAATTGAGCAACATTCCAATGGTATCGAGTGTTCATATTCGACGCTAACGTCCACACTTCAATAGCATTGTCCCACTCTTTCGCTAGCTGCCAGTAGGTTGCTTGCTCAGCCAGAAGTTGAACATCGCTGTTTGCGTCATCTAACTTGCTAATTTCTTGCGCAGCGCGCTCAGGGATGCCTCGTTTCGCGTACAGTTGAGCAAGTAGCCTACGGTCTGAATTATTCAGTTCAACACCTTGTAGCTCAGCAAGCGCTAAGGTATTCAACGCATCTCGGCTACGCTCTAGCCTTAACTGAATCCCGACCAGTTGACGCCACCAGTTGTCTTTTTCGGGTTGAAGTTCAACTAAACTTTCTAACGTAGGAATTGATTGCTTCCATTGTTTTAACTGTAGTTGAGCACCCAGCTTTAACGAGAGAGGCGACAACTGTGGTTTTGAATTAAACTTGTTATGACTACCTATAGCCGCCAGTACTTTCGTCCAGTTTTCAATTTGGTATTCAGCTTGAGCAATTCGCATCCATAGTGTGTCTTTCTTTTCAGTTTCCGGTGCTGTTTTAACGAGCTCATAATAGTGTGGTAATGCCGCTTTAAAATCCTGCTCGCTAAGCAGTAAATCAGCTAACATACGTTTCGTTACCCAAGCTTGTTCATCGACCAATAAGCGACTATCCACTGCATAAGTAAGCTGCTTGATTGCCGTCTCTGTTTTACCATCTTGCCAGTAAAACACACCAAGCATGCGAGCGACATAGGCTTTGTCATAGCCTTTAGATAACTCCAAACTAGCCAAAACCTCAATCGCCTGTTTAACCTGCTCCTCTTGAGCAAGTTTATTCGCCTTTTGAACACGAATAACGGTGTATTGGGTAAGCTCTTTTGCCGGTACTGTAAGGGGCATTATCAACAAGCCCACTAATATCCATATCTGTTTCATCATTTTGCCAACTTAAACTCTAGTTTCACGGTTTGACCAACCTGCGCTACCGCTTTTCCATCGACGACTTTAGGTTGATACTTCCATTTTTTAAGTGCTCTTATCGCTTCACGTTCAAACATACGACGTGGATTTGCATCCGTAACTTGAATATCAACAGAACGTCCTGTTTCATCGATTGTAAAAGACAAAATGACATACCCTTCTGCGCCACGCTTTAGCGCTTTTGCTGGATAACGAGGTTCAACTCGATAAAGCGGCATTACCTGTTGATTTGACCCAAAATCAGAAAATGTTGGAGCGTTAATCGCTAGGCCTTCAATTGAAGTATTCAAATCCAGTGAAGACAGTGAAGACATTGAATTCAGAGGCGTTACTTCAGCTTGCGACTGAGACGTTTGCGCTTGCGGTGGCGGCTCTGGCATTTCGGGTTGTTCCGGGACTGCACGTTGTCTTCTCTGTACTTCTTGTTCTTGTTCAACCATCACCATGTTGAAACTTAACGTCTCACCATTTTCTGGCGAACGTTGGTGTCCATTATCGACCATCCAAGCCATGAAAGAAAATAGTGCTAAACCCAACGCTCCCGCTAAAGGTAATGCAAGAAATAGGCGAATCATTGATTAAGATCCTCCAAGATCATCGCTTTTCAGCTGCAAGCGCAATATTTTTAACACCCGCACCTTTGGCAGCGTCCATCACTTTAACAACCGTACCGTTATAAGCATGCTCGTCCGCCTGAATAACCAAAGAAGCATCAGGTTGTTCTAGCAACAAGTGTTCTAACGTCGCTTGAACACGTTCAACATCCACAACACGTTTATCTATGAAAATGTCATTCGCAGAAGTAATCGCGACAAAGATACCTGCATCTTTTTGGCTCACTACATTTGAAGCTTGCGGGCGATTGACTTCAACACCAGATTCACGAACAAATGAACTCGTCACAATGAAGAAAATAAGCATGATGAATACGATATCAAGCATCGAAGTAAGGTCTATTTGAGCCTCTTCGTTTTTAGAATGACGTCGACCGAGTCTCATCGTTGACTCCTTAAAGATTTTTCTAATTTCAATTCTAAGCGGTTACAGACTTTCGCTAAACGAGCATGAACAAACATGCCCGCTAATGCAGCAACCATACCCGCCATCGTTGGTAAAGTTGCCAACGAGATACCTGAAGCCATCAATTTAGGGTCACTGCTTCCTTGAGTCGCCATGACATCAAAAACGGAGATCATACCGGTTACGGTACCGAGCAAACCCAGCATTGGACAAATAGCAACTAACAGCTTAATAAAGTTCAAGTTTTGGTTAAGTAAAATACTCGCTTGCCCCAACCAACCTTCACGAATGGCTTTAGCATGCCAAGAAGAGTGATCTTCTCTTTCATGCCACTGATTAATCCAAGCTTGACGCTGCTTTGGAAAGTAGAACGCGAGATAAAGCACACGTTCTACCACAAGTACCCAAAAAACGAGGACGACAGCCGCTAGCCACCACAGAACGAAACCGCCCTGCTCCATAAAGTTTGATAAAGACAGCAGCCAGTTACTCGTTAACCAACTCGCTGGTAATAGAGAACCCGACAAAATATCCATTACGCGGCAGTCCCAACTTGTGAAATAACAGCGCTTGGTTCAATAGACTTCTCTGCCTGCTCAGCAACAAGGCCAATGCCCTGCTTCTCCAGAATATTGCGAATGTTCTCTGACTGAGTACTCAGAATGTTGTGTGCCAATAGCAGTGGCATTGCAGCAACAAGGCCAAGTACCGTTGTAACAAGTGCCATCGAAATACCACCCGCCATTACTTTAGGGTCACCATTACCAAACTGTGTGATCACTTGGAATGTTTCGATCATGCCGGTTACGGTACCTAGCAAGCCAAGCATTGGTGCTAGAGCAGCTAGAAGCTTCAGCATTGATAAACCTTTCTCTAGGTGAGTTTGTTCATCCACTACCGCTTCTAAAAGTCGCAGTTCTAATGCTTCTACTGTTTGATTTTTCTCTTTGCTGTAAACCGCAAGAACACGACCCAGAGGGTTATTGCCAGCTTGTTTTGGGTTCTTAAGCTGTGCACGAATCTTCTGACGAGCGATAGCCAAAGAAATACCACGAACCAATGCGATGATTAAGCCGATTGCCAACAAGCCAAGAATAACTTTACCAACTAGGCCACCTGCTTGCAGGCGATCAGCTAGGCTTGGTTCCAAAGCTAATTGTTCTAGCATGAATCCACGAGAGGGATCGACGACCACGTTAGACACTTCACCATTCGCTAAAGTAGAAAGCGACGCCAGTGTTGGACCTTGTGAAGGCTGCTTCAAGTAAACTATTGCATCTTGATGTCTAGCATCCCACCATACGTAACCTGACTCAGCAACTAAGCCAATAGAACCCAGTCGATAAGCTTCTGCCTTTTCAGTAACCCCTTCACTATTAACTAGTGAAACTGTCGACTTGCTTATCTCTGAACTTGCTTGAATTTGCTCCATCATGCTCAACCAAAGACCTGTTAACTGGGGCATTGACGGTAATGATTTTGCGTCCACGATTTGATAAACAGTTTCTGTATACGCTGCGCGATCTACGTTAGTTACTGTATCCGTAAGCTCATGTTCAAGGTCTTTTGCATTTTGTCTTACAACGCCAAACAACTCACCTAAGCTACCTGTTTCTAAACGCAGTTTCTCTTCTAAACGAGCAAGCTTGTTTTCGTTATCACTGAATGTCTGAGTCAGAACATCGGTCGCACCTTGAATAGAGCTACGTTTAGCTTCAAGCTGTGCTTTGATCGCTTTGAGTTGTTGTTCTGTCTTTTTAAAGTCAGCTTCACGAATTACGTTATGAGACGCTTGCGTGCGACTCTCTGATTTTGCTTTGTTAACAAGCTGAGCTGTCGTGTCTGATGCAGAGAAAGCAGAAAATGAAATTGACGTAATGCAAAGCAATGCTGCTAATGGCTTTAAGTTCATTACTTAACCTCCGCAACAGTTAAAGAAACAGGTAAAGTAATTAAGCTTGGAGACGCTTGCTTATTAGCAATATCGTACGCTTTGTCCAACTCAGATTTCATCGAAGAATCCAACTCTTGCCATTGATCGCTATTTTGGTCCCAAGACCAATATTGGGTACCATTTAAGTTACGAGCGACCAGTGAAATGCGGCCAAGATGCAAAATATCAACTTCAAGCACTTTATCTTGACTTAACTCGACACGGCTTGAATAAGAACTTAGCTTAATACCGTAATCCACTTCAATTTGGTACGCCTCTAAAATACGGCGATATTTTTCAGCATCACTGACATCAGCACGAGTCATCATCGCTTTCAGCTTTTCAACGCGACGCAGACGGCTATTTGTCTTGAAAGGTAGATCGCTTTCAATAACTTCTTGGAGACCATCGATCATCTTGTACATCAAAGGCACTACACCTTGACGTGTTAGTTTGATTTCGTCGATCTGCCCTTCAATACTCTGCGCTTCTTGATCTTGGCTCTTAACCAATGCGGCAAGGTGATCGTGATAGATTTCTAAATTTTTCACTTCTTCTTGCAGACGCTCAACCTCAGCTTGCAGCAATAATGTTGCTTGTGAGCTTTTATCAATAACCTTCTGGCTTGAAGCCGACGCGTTATTGGTCTTGTTTTGAATTGATTGAGCTTGATCCAAGCTGTTTGCCATCGATGACGTTGCAACCAAACTGATGGCAAGTGCTAGGCTAGTTTTTAAAAGATTCATAATTGTAGTCATTTACTTTAGAAGAAGAACAAATGAGTTTTATTGATAAGCAGTCTCATTATCATTAAAAACCACTCGCATTGCTAGGGGTATTTTTACTAAATAGCAGAATCAAGAAAGGGGAAAGTCGAAACCTTCCCCTTAATATTTAAGCTACCAATAGTACCCTACTAACAAATTAGTATTTTACCTGTAACGTAGCCATGTAGTTACGACCTTCGCCAACAACAACGCCGCGAGTGCTGCCGCCTTCTAGGTAATCTGTATCGAATAAGTTCTCTACATTAAAGCGTGCAACAAAGTCTAAGTTTTCATCGTACTTGATAGTATGTGCAACACCTGCATCTACACGAGTGTAAGCGTCTTTCTTAAATGTGTTAGCACTTTCAGTGTAACGCTCACCTACGTGATACACACCTAGGTTTACATCAGTACCGTTGTTGAATGCGTAAGTAGACCAGATGCTTGCAGTAAATTCAGGAACGTCTGCTGGTGTTTTACCATTAAGAGCAGGGTCATTCTTATATTCAGCATCTAAGAACATTGTTGATGCACTTACAGAGAGCGCATCCGTCACGTAGCCCGTCGCAGCTAGCTCCACACCGGTGTGAACTTGCTCACCCACCTGTGTAGTACGAGTATCTTTTGCATGAGATGCAGGAAGGTCTTCTGTAACTTGCATGTTCGTTTGTGTGATCTGGAATACTGCTCCTGATACGAATAAACGCTCATCAAACAGTTCCCACTTTGAGCCTAGCTCATAAAGTGTACCTTTCTTCGCATCTTGAGACTGGCCGAAGTTCACATCATCTTTATCAGAAATCTCACTTACAGGTTCAAAACTTTCAGAGTAAACCGCGTAAATAGAACCGTTTGGCGCCGGAGAGTAAATCGCACCGAACTTAGGTAGGATGTTATTGTAGCTCTCTTCTTTACCAGAACTGCTCGTCGTATCATCGTAAGCGAAACGAACACCAGCAAGTGCTTGCCACTGCTCATTGAACGTCACTAAATCTTGAAGATATAGACCGTAGTGTTGGCTCTTCGAGTGTGATACTGAATCATCGTTGTTATAGTGAATGTCTGCAGGCATATCAAAGCCTTTGCCACACTCTTTCATTGTGTCTGCTTCTGAAGCGTTAAAACAAGCGTAATCTGATACGTACAGGCGCTTGTAATCGTAGTGCAACCCATTTGCACCCACCAACAGACGGTGATTCACACCAAATGCATCAACATCACCAGTAAAATCTACGTAAGCCGTATCAAACGTCCACTCATCATGACGGTCTGACACTTTGTAACCATAACCTAGTGTTTTCTTGGTTTTTCTGTCTTTCTTTGAATCAATAACGTTATCTGATTCAGTACGGCGACGTTCGTAAAACTGACGACTGATACCCGATTTAACTGCCCATGTATCGCTCAAGTTTGCTGTAACAGCCACACCGTAGTTTGCTACGTCGTTGTCTGTTTGTGCGAAGCGTTGGTCATTAACCGTATTTGGGGTAATCGCTTTACCTGTTTTCGTATCAATCTTTGAGCCGTTATCTAGATCACCCAACTCTTGAGTACGGTCGTAATGCGCAGATAGCATCACATCTTCGTTGATATCGTAATCAACAAATAGGCCACCAACAAAGCGGTCAGTCTCTACATCTGTGCCGTCAAAACGTGTGCGGTAAGAGTCTTGGTTTTCTTGTGAAACAATAAGACGAGCACGTAGAGTTTGATCAGCGTTCAATGAACCGCTTACATCAGCGGTAGTACGTGTGTAGCTGTCAGAACCAATGTCTTGGCTTACGCTAACTTGAGTTTCATACGTAGGCTTCTTAGCAACCATGTTAACAAGGCCACCAGGTGCTGATTTACCGTAGAGCAAACCTGCAGGGCCTTTTAGTACTTCAACACGTTCTAGTAGTTCTACCGGTTGACGGTAATGAGACCAGTGTTGAACGCCATCGCGCAAGTAACCAGAACTGCTTCCTAGAGAGAAACCACGTAGGTTGAAGCGCTCACGGTTTGTTGATTTAGAACCCGCTGAAATTGACGCATCATTTTTTAATACTTCGCCAAGCGTGCTTGCGCGTTGCTCATCAATGATTTGTTCACTGATAATCGTAACTTGTCCTGGAGTCTCTAATTGAGTCGCCTCCATGCGCATTGCTGTTGTATTCGTGTCGGCTTTATAACCGTAATCACGACCTTCAACAACCATATGCTCGTCAGTTTTTACTGCTTCTGCCAATACTGCTGGTGAAGCTAATACTGCGCCGATCACTAAAGCCAATGGCTTTTTTGAAAACATGTCCTTTTCTCCACTTTTATTCTTTTAGACGAACACTTTGTTATTTATTCGATGTGTCCGTTAGACCGTTTCCGGTACCACTGAATTATTTCGAGGGGGAATATAAGTGATAACTATTACTATTTGCATTAAATTTACATTCTTTGCATTCGTAAAGTTTTGTAAAGACGAGCTGACCAGTCGTTAACCTGCAGTTAAAAGAAACCAATTCAATACAGTCATTTAACGAGCACTTGAATTAAAAATCGGTTCTCTGCGCCAAACTTTTTGAAACACCGCCATTTGCGCAGTCAATGTAATAAGCAAACATCTATAACAAAATCCTCTTATCTTATTTATTACCTTCAGAACGACGAATTTTTGTATAAAACACTCGATAAATGTAAATGACTGGTGAATTATTTTGTTTTAATTTGTTTTATTTGAACGATTATCAGTGATTATGATCACATCTGTAATTCCAAACTCATTTTTTGTTTTTCGATTTAAACAACCGACTGCTAATCTCCTGCTCACTTTGGAAAGGTATCAAAGTTATAAATAATAAGGAGTGTTCTAAATGAATACCAAGAAACCTATGTCTCTAACTGGTCGAGTTATCCTCGGCATGGTCGTGGGCATATTAACGGGATTTGCCATTCAATCCCTTTTTGCAGACAGCGGATTTGTTAACAACTACATCGTTAACGGACTCTTTGAAGTAGGCGGACAGATCTTTGTCGCCAGTTTAAAAATGCTTGTTGTACCACTCGTCTTCGTTTCACTCGTGTGCGGTACAAGCTCTCTTAAAGATTTATCAACTCTTGGCCGTATGGGTGGCAAAACGCTTGCACTTTATATCGGTACTACAGCCGTTGCTATCACTCTAGCATTGACTATAGGTAACCTGTTCCAACCTGGAGCGGGTGCGGATCTTACTGCTGCGAGCTCTTTCAAATCAGCTGATGCTCCTTCTTTGGGCCAAGTCATCATCGACATGTTCCCGACCAACCCTATTCAGGCGATGGCTGAGGGCAAAACGCTACAAGTTATCGTATTTGCTGTGTTGTTTGGTATTGCAATCAGTGCAGCGGGTAAACCAGGTGAGCGTATCGCTGCGGTTTTCTCTGATTTGAACGAAGTGATCATGAAGCTTGTCGCTCTTCTGATGAACCTTGCGCCTTACGGTGTGTTCTTCTTGATGGCTAAACTGTTCTCAGGCCTTGGCTTGGGCGCGATTTGGAACCTAGCGGAATACTTCTTAGTGTTAGCTGGTACTCTACTGTTACACGGTTTAGTAACTTACAGTGCGATGCTTAAAGGGTTTACAGGCCTTAGCCCAATTACGTTCCTACGTAAGATGGAAGATGCAATCATGTTTGCATTCTCAACAGCATCTTCAAACGCAACGATTCCAGTGACAATGGAAACGGCTAAAAACCGCATGGGCGTAGACAACAAAGTCGCTTCGTTCACAGTTCCACTAGGCGCAACTGTCAACATGGACGGTACTGCTATCATGCAGGGTGTTGCAACGGCGTTTATCGCACAAGCGTACAACATCGACCTGACTATGGGTGATTACCTAATGGTGATCCTAACAGCGACACTGGCTTCTGTTGGTACAGCAGGTGTTCCTGGTGTTGGTCTTGTTATGTTGGCGATGGTATTGAACCAAGTTGGACTGCCGCTCGAAGGTATCGCATTAATCATGGGTGTTGACCGTCTTCTTGACATGATCCGTACTGCCGTAAACATCACTGGTGATAGTGCCGTAACTATCATTGTGGCTAAATCTGAAGGATCTTTTGACGAAGCTCGCTTCAATGACCCAGCAGCCGGTGAAAAAGAAGAAGAAGTAAAGCTAGCACGCCAACAGGCATAATCTAGCTTCTCTGGTGCTCTTACTTTCAAGCCAAGGCGCAATTAATGGCTGTGCCTTAGCCTGATAATGAAAAGCGTGTATACAAAAACGCCACTGCTGATAAAGTGGCGTTTTTAATTGGGTTCTCTTTGAGCCGAAACGATTCAACTCTCATCTATCTTCTCATTACAGGGGCTGAGCGTTGAGTGCCGAGCCTAACGCTTAATCTACGATAGGAAACATAAGGTTCACTCTAAGTCCCCCACCTTCTCTGTTCTCAGCGGTAACATGCCCATTCATCACTCCCATGGCTTCCTTAACGATCGCGAGTCCAAGACCGTAACCACCAGACTGTTTATCTCTGGCTGACTCAATGCGGGTAAACGGGTCAAAGATATCTGCAATCTTGTTATCTGGAATACCTTCACCATCATCCTCCACAGAAATGACACTGTAACGCTTATCATTGACCTGCCCGTAGGTCTTGACGACAATATCCGCATTGCCCCCTGCGTATTTGATCGCATTTCCTACAAGGTTACTGATCACCCTCAAAAGTAGCCTCTCATCAACATTAACCATTGATGTCGCTGTTTCCAAATCACCAGTCAAGGTTTGATTAGGTTTCAAATCATTTTGCATCTGTACAATTAGCATTGAGCAATACTGCTCAAGATGCATTGGAGTTAACTTAGAATCATAACGAGAGGTTTCTAGGCGACTGAACTCAAGAATTTCACCCACCAGCTTATTCATCTCTTCCGTTTCGCTTTCCATCCGTTCGAGTAACCCCATACTTTTTTCATCGACTTTACTACGTAGTAAATGTAATGCGAGATTCTGCCTTGCTAACGGTGTCCTCAACTCATGTGATACATCACGAATCAAACGACGCTGCTTTTCAGCCAGAGACTTAATCTCAAAGGTCATATGGTCAAAATCCTTGGCAAGCTCATTGAATTCACGTGTAGTTGAATCCAACTCAGACACAACACTCACTGAAAAGTCTCCTTGTGCGAGCCTTCGACTGGCCTCCCTTAAACGATCGAGTGGCTGCTGCAAACTTTTCGCCATAATAATGGAAAACAGCGATAACACGATCAAAGCAATCACAGCTTTCAGCGCATAGGAATACGGAGCAAAGGATTTTGCTGGATGAAACTGGCCTGGCAGTTGGATCACGAGTGTATTGCCGTTATCAAGTGGCAAGCCGAAGATAGGCTTACTCACACGATCACTGAGTTGATGGTCTAATGTACGCAGATACTTCAACTTAAATTCAAAATGCGGATGCATGTGTCGGTGGGTAATCGGTCGGTTGTTTTCATCGATGATGAATAAATAATAACGTTGGGCATTGCCCCAGTCGGCAAGCTCATCCATGTCCCCTTCTTCGATCAGTACATTAGCTTGATAAGCCAAATCCAACATTTCAGCTTTGACAGGTTCAGGTACCTTCAACAAAGCTTTCATCAGCGCTCGTTCTGCGACACCTTGAAGGATGAGTATGCTGACTAAAATCACTGTCAGGCAACTGAACAGCTGAAACGTTAAGCCATCCTTACGCTTGATAACAAAATCAGGGCACCGTAGAAACCAGTTACTCATACTCCTACCGACTCTAGGTAACTGTAGCCTTGACCGCGCACAGTTTTAATATGTTGCTTTGATAAGCCAGCCTGCACCAATTTTCGACGTATATTGCTGATATGCATATCTAGATTACGATCGAAGGGGCACAGCTCTTTCTTCAAGACATGTATTTGCAAGTCAGATTTTGATACAACGATGCCATTATTTTTGATCAGATAATCGAGCAACTCTTTTTCAGTGCCCGTTAAAGGTAAACGGGTAAGTTGCTCGCACAAACCTTGATTAGATGAAGCCATTGATTGTCTTTGACGCTCAAACCCAACTCGGCGTAAGATCACCTTAATCCGGGTCAAAAGCTCAGGAACATTGAAAGGCTTAGCGATGTATTGATCTGCCCCGGCTTGATAGCCATCTAGCATGGAGGCATCATCATTAAGCGCAGTTAGCATAAGGATAGGAGTAGCAAAACGCTGACAAATACGTCTAGCGACTTGAATACCACTTAAATTGGGGAGCATCACATCGAGTAAGACTAAATCAACAGGATTTGATTGAATAAACTCTAGAGCTGATTCACCGCAATGAACGGTATCAACGTGATACCCTTCATTTTCCAACACTTCACCCAGTAACTCACACAACTGAATATCATCATCAACAACTAAAACACGAGACATTTCACATACCGATAAATAAGAACTGTTTGCATTCTAATTATCGTTATTATTGATTTCAATTATAAAGTGCGTGATTTCCTCTATAGAAGAAAATCTTTTTCAATCGGTACAAATTTTGAGGCAGAATCGATAAGATTTTGAGCTGTTAACCCAGGAACGCCATACACTTCAACAGGCTTTCCAAAACGCTCTTTGATTCGCTCTACCAAGATTTCAAAATCACCGTCTCCGGATACCAAAACAATCGTATCAACCGTCTCCGCAAGCTCTATCGCGTCTAACGCGATACCGACATCCCAATCCCCTTTGGCGCTACCATCACGACGCTGAATAAACGGTTTTAGCTTCACATTAAAACCAACACCACGAAGGATATGGTGGAATTGGCGCTGTTTAGGATCTTGGCTTGAGATTGCGTAAGCATTGGCTTCGACAACGTTACGTCCTTCCGTGGCAACATACCAAAACTGGTTATAGTCGAAGTTAGAACGGTATTTATCGCGTGTTGTATAGTAAACGTTCTGAACGTCGACCAAAATTGCTATGTTTTCCATAAATTCATACCTTTAGATTTTCCGTATACCCTATTCTATTCACTTCTAAAATGCGAGTCGCTTTCTTTAATAAAAATGAACTCATTAGCTATGCTTAACGTAGTTGTTATTGGCTTAACGTAGTTGTTATTAACTTAGAGCTTGTTTGGGTTTATCGAGGAAGGTGGAACATGAAGTACCGACAAATAATCAGATCATGCCTTGGCAGCGACACCATTTACTCAGTATTGACACGTTGCTGCGCGGCAATAGCTAACGCTGCCATAACTAACGCTGCCATAACTAAGGCAGCGATAACTAAGGCATCGGGAACAAACGTAATTTCCAAACCACTGAACGCTCTAATAGCAAGCACGGTTATGTTTATGATTCTGTCAGTCAACTCGTTACACGCCTACCCAGCCTACTCTCAATCCAAAGCTCTGCCACACCGCAGTGTTATTTATTTCGCTCCAACAGAAGATTCGATCGTAAAAGAGTTTCTCAATGAAGTCTTGATTAACAATTGTCAATTGGACGAGCGAGATGTAGTTATCATGGTCATCGCCGAAAGCGGCTACACCGTTCCTGCATGGTTAGTTGAAGAGTTTAATTTGGATGCAGTGACTAACAGTTATGGAATACCCAAAGGTTCACACACTGCCGTGTTGATTGGTAAAGACGGGAAAGAGAAACATAGGTGGAGTGGTAAAACCGACTGGAGTTTAATCACTAATATTATTGACGAAATGCCCATGCGCCAACAAGAAATGCAGCGACAGAGTAGCCGCTGCAGTATTTGATTCTTAGTCAGCTAAGCCTTTGGTTAACCATCAACCAAGCTAACAAGCTAACAAGCTAACAAGCTAACAAGCTAACAAGCTAAGCTTGATCATCAATCACTTAAGCTTGCTTGTTAAACCAAGCCAGTTTTTCATGGAGCTGAGCAACACTTCCAACCACAATCAGTGCAGGGCTCTTTGCAACGCCAGCAAGATCAGCTAGGTCACGTAGCCCACCTCTAAACACTTTCTGCTCTTGGCGAGTGCCATTTTCGATAATCGCAACTGGCATGTCTTCTCGCATACCGTTATCGAGTAAATTCTTCTGAATATTAGGACTCTCTTTCAAGCCCATGTAAAACACGATCGTGTGATTGTGCTGAGCAAGAGAACGCCAGTCAATATCTTCGCCATCTTTCTTCAAATGACCCGTAATAAACTGTACGCTTTGCGCGTGGTCACGGTGAGTCAATGGAATTCCCGCATATGCGGTCGCTCCTGCGGCTGCAGTAATGCCAGGAATCACTTCAAATCTCACGTCATTCTCAGCTAACGTTTCGCACTCTTCGCCACCACGGCCAAAGATAAACGAATCACCACCTTTTAGACGCACAACGTGCTTGTTTTCTTGTGCTTTGGTCACCAATAGTTGGTTGATCTGATCTTGTGGCACGCAGTGATGATCGAGCTTCTTACCCACATACAACATTTCAGCTTCTGGATTAGCCATCGCTAAGATATCTTTTGATACCAAGCGGTCATAAACCAACACGTCTGCTTGTTGAATCACTCGTGCGGCTTTTAGTGTAAGTAAGTCTGGGTCGCCCGGACCTGCACCTACCAATGAAACAAATCCATTGCTTACTTCTTTAACATTCGATGACGATACTTCTGACATTCTGCGCTCCGAAGGTTTGCTTGTTTTATCTCAAGCTTCAATCTATGTGATAAGTCACTGTATTCATGATGACTTATCAAAATCCTTAACTCTTAGACTATCAGGTGTTGAAATAAATATTCAGTCTAAATACTAACGAAGATAGAAATAATTATAACAAAACAATCTATTGCGGATGTTTTGCTCAATAGCAAACAACGCATCTATGATAACTAAGATGTTGTCTGCCCGAGAATACACTGACAGCTTTCCAACTAAAAAAGCCCCAAACACGTTGTTGGGGCTTTCAATCTCATACTAACTTACGTTTACCGTATTACTTCGCGCCTAGAGAAGGAGCTGTTTTAGCATGAGTCAGGTATAGAGGAACACACGTTAACAGTAGGCCACCAACGATGTTACCTAAGATTGTTGGGATAAGGTTGAAGTTCAACCATGTCGCGATACCGAAGTCAGCGCCAAGAATCATACCCAGTGGGAATAGGAACATGTTTACCACTGTGTGCTCAAATACAAGTGCGAAGAAGATGAAGATCGGGAACCACATCATTGCTACACGACCAGCAACTGTACGTGCAGTCATGTTACCAATCACACCTAGACAAACCATTAGGTTACAGAAGATGCCGCGCACGAAACATGTGATCCAGCCGTCCATGCCCATGTTTTCAAACCCTAGGCTACGACCTGTAGAAACAGCAATGAACTTTTGAGCAACTGCGTTTGGTTCTAAAGAGAAGTTACCTGTGAGTGAAATTGCCACTAACACTGCAACAATTAAAGAACCGATAAGGTTACCAAGACCAACAAGACCCCAACAACGTAAAATACGACCCCAAGTAATACCTGGACGGTTATCAAATTTCGCTAAAGGAGCAAGGCCAAATACACCGGTTACTAGGTCATAGCCCATTACACTTAGAATGACGAAGCCCACAGGGAACACAAGAGCGCCAACAATACCAATGCCTGTTTGCACGATAGTCGTGATTGCCACTACAACAGCAAGAGAAAGAATGATGCCTGCCATTGTGCTTCGAATCAGTAGATCACGAGTACTTGTTTTCGTTTTCGCTTCACCTACATCGATCATTGTTTGAACGAATTCTGCTGGTTTAAAATCAGTAGACATAAGATTGTCCTTAAAAAGTTAAAATTAAAAGTTGAAATCGGATAGGAAAAGGTTCTAATTGCCGAATTAAGGCAATGTCGATAACTAGAACCCTTGATCTATCAAATCTTGCTAAGTAACTGTGTCGAAGTTTCGAACTAGCTATGGTTTCGCACTAGCTATGGTTTCGAATTAACTATGCTGAAACTTCTACAGCACCTTTAGTAACGCGAGCTTTATACGCTTTTACACTGAAGCTCTCGTCTTCCATGCACACACCTGTTGCTAGGTTAAAGCGTTGCTTCTTAAGTGGGCTTGCCACCCAAAGCTCACCTTTGTGCTCAACCGTTAAACCGCGAGATAAAACGTTTGATTGAAAAAACGGGTCAGTGTTACTAATAGCGAACACTTCTTCGGCTTTAGTTGGGCGGAAAATAGCAACTTGCTCACCACCAACCAACGCACAAACACCGGTACCTGGAATAATGTCTTCGATCTTACAAACTTTGGTAAATGCCATGATGTCGTCTCCCAATTAAACCAGTTCAACGTGAAGGATATCGCCCTTCGCTTCTGGGTGTTTTTCTGTGAATGTTGCTGGGCGGTGTTGTTCACGGCCATCGTCAACAAACACAACGTTTTCATCACGGTCGTCAGCATTGATGAAGTGTGAGAAGCGCTTAAGTTGAGCTTCGTCGTTGATAGTGTCAGTCCACTCACAAGCAAAGTTACCCACAAGGCCAGCTACGTCCGCTTCAAGTTGGTCATTGATGCCAAGCTTGTTGTCGACAATCACTTCACGTAGGTAGTCAACACCACCCTCTAGGTTGTCCATCCATACCGAAGTACGTTGTAGTGGCGCAGCCGTGCGGATGTAGAACATCATGAAACGGTCGATGTATTTGATCAGCGTTTCTTGGTCTAGGTCGCTTGCAAGTAAGTCTGCGTGACGAGGCTTCATACCACCGTTACCACATACGTACATGTTCCAACCTGCGTCAGTCGCGATAATACCTAAGTCTTTACCTTGAGCTTCAGCACACTCACGAGTACAGCCAGACACACCAAACTTCATCTTATGAGGAGTACGGATGCCTTTGTAACGGTTCTCGATCATCACACCTAGGCCAACTGAATCTTGAACGCCGTAACGACACCAAGTTGAACCGACACATGTCTTAGCCATACGTAGCGCCTTCGCGTACGCTTGACCTGTTTCGTAGCCCGCAGCAACTAACTTCTTCCAGATTGCTGGTAAGTCATCTTTTTGAGCACCGAATAGACCGATACGCTGAGCACCTGTGATCTTGGTGTAAAGGTTGTATTCAGCCGCTACATCAGCAAGAACGCTTAGTGCTTGAGGCGTTACTTCACCACCTGCCATACGAGGGATAACAGAGTAAGTACCGTCTTTTTGGATGTTACCTAAGAAGTTATCGTTGGTATCATGCAGTTTCACTAGCTCAGGCTTAAGGATGTGCTCACCCCAGCAAGAAGCAAGAATAGAACCCGCTAGAGGCTTACATACTTCACAGCCGTAGCCTTTACCGTATTTCTCTAGTAACTCATCAAATGTTTTGATCTCTTCGATACGAATCAGGTGGAAAAGCTCTTGACGAGAGTAAGCAAAGTGCTCACATACGTCGTTCTTCACTTCAACACCGGCTTTAGCAAGTTCAGCGTTCAGTACTGAAGTCACAAGTGGAATACAACCACCACAGCCAGTACCAGCACCAGTTACTGCTTTGATATCACCAATTGTGTGGTGACCTTCAGCAACGGCTTGTGCAATCTTGCCTTTAGTTACATCGAAACAAGAACAGATAACAGCAGTTTCCGGTAAAGAATCCGCGCCAAGTGTTGGCTTTTCAGCACCCGCGTGAGCAGGAAGAATCAATGCATCTGGATGCTCTGGCAGGTCGATTTCATTCAGCATTAGCTGAAGAAGATCACCATAGTCAGACGTATCACCGACCATTACCGCACCAAGCAGCTTCTTGTTGTCTTCAGAAACGATTAGTCGCTTGTAAATTTCTTGTTCTTCGTTTTGGTAAACGTAGCTCTTACAACCTGGAGTGCGGCCGTTAGCATCACCGATAGAACCTACTTTCACGCCAAGAAGCTTAAGCTTCGCAGACATGTCTGCACCTTCAAATGTGCTTTCGTTACCAACAACGTGGTCAACCGCAACGGTCGCCATTTTGTAACCAGGAGCCACTAGACCGTAGAACGTTTGGTTCCAAGATGCACACTCACCGATAGCGTAGATATCTTTGTCTGTCGTTTGACAGTGATCGTTAATCTCGATACCACCGCGAGGCGCAATACCTAGGCCCATTTGACGAGCAAGTTTGTCTTGTGGGCGAATACCAGCAGAGAATACGATGAAATCAGTTTCTAGCTCTGTACCGTCTGCAAAACGCATTACGTTACGAGCTTCAGTGCCTTCAGGAGCAATTTCAAGCGTGTTCTTGCTTGTATGAACGTTTACGCCCATACGTTCGATTTTTTGACGAAGTTGATTGCCACCAGCAAGATCAAGCTGCTCTGCCATAAGCTTGGGAGCAAACTCTACAACGTGAGTCGTCACACCTAATGCCTTTAGTGCACCAGCCGCTTCAAGACCAAGTAGACCACCACCAACAACAACACCAGATTTAGAATTCTTTGCCGTCGCTTCGATAGCTTTTAAGTCTTCGATAGTACGGTAAACAAAACAGTCTTTACCTTCGTGGCCTTTAATTGGCGGTACAAACGGGAAAGAACCAGTCGCAAGAACAAGTTTGTCGTATTGAATTTCACGACCCGTGCTTGAGTAAACTGTTTTCTTTTCACGGTTAACGTTGATAGCACGTTCACCGATCAGCATATTGATGCCGTGTTTCTCGTAGAAACCTTCTTTAACTAAAGAAAGTTCATCTGCAGTGTGGTGTGAAAAGTAAGAAGAAAGGTGAACACGGTCATACGCAACACGTGGTTCTTCACAGAACACCGTAATGTCCATGTTTGCAACATCTGTCTTCTCGACTAAATCTTCGATATAGCGATGGCCTACCATCCCGTTACCGATTACGACTAGCTTCATCTTGCTCATAAGAATTCCTGAAGGTTATATATTTCTTAACTACACGAATAATGAATTATGAAAGAAAATGAAAATATGATGTAAATCAATTACGAAAACGAACTACCCGAAAGGGGTAGAACAAAAGAGGTAGATCTGCTTATTTATCGAGCTGAGCAAACGAATAACCTTGGTTTTGATAGGGTTTAGCGGGATTTTATATACACTTTGGCGCACTTGAAAGAGTGTTGTAAAGTTTCACAATAGGTTACCAATAACGTAAGTAAATGACAATCATTTTCATTTAGGTTCTTATAAATATATATAGAAGCCTATAAATACATGTAGAACACCGTTTGCGTGAAAAACTATGTGTAATTGTGAAAACCACTCCTACCTATTCGGAATGTAAACAAAGCTGTTCGCCCTTTAATGTCGTGATGAATTCAGTTTATAGCTTGGGTCATCGGTTTGTTTGCTTGATCTAACACAAGAACCCTTTTGATTCACATGTGTGATGTAAAAATCAACTTCCAACCAAACCCTGAATAAATTAGCATTGTTGAAAATAATTCTTATTTAATAGAGTGAATACGATGCGCCTAATTTTACTAATCCTATCTATAATTGCAGCCCCTGCGTTTGCTGAAACAAAGGTCATCAAACAAGTGATGGACATGAATTCTGAAAACATCGATAAGATGTATCAATTCATTCCTGATTACGTAGAGATCGAACCTGGTGACAAGGTGCTTTTTAAAGGAACCGTTGGCTCTCATACTGCTCATAGCATTCAAGGGATGCTTCCTGACGGAGCTAAACCTCTTATGATATCTGGGTCAAATGCTCAGGAAGTCACTTTTGATAAGCCCGGAGTTTATGGCATAAAATGTAAAGTACATCACCGACACGGAATGGTGGCACTTGTGGTTGTTGGTGATCCAAGTGTTAACTTAGAAGAAGCTCGCACCGCGGCAAAAAAACGTGTGAGTCGCAGAGCTCAGAAAAAGATGCAAGGCTTGCTCGATCAAGCAGAGCAAAAGGTTCAATAACCTTTGTCCCTTCCTTGAAGCATCAGCTCTCTGTTGATGTGTGATAGGAATGCCAGCCTGAAGACAGGCTAAGAGGTCAGTAACAAGAAGAAACAGCACCGAATTGGCGCTGTTTCTTCTAACTTATCTAACTTATC